>CAZKQQ010000001.1:0-77556 GCA_964554945.1 uncultured Solibacteraceae bacterium
GGGCAGTCCAAACACGGCGTCTTCACCAACCGGCCCGAGACGCTGACGAACGATTTCTTCGTCAACCTGCTCGACATGAATACGAAATGGCAGCCCTCCTCTACATCCGAAGGTGTGTACGAGGGCCGCGATCGCTCGACGAACGACCTCAAGTGGACCGCCACCCGGGTCGACCTCGTCTTCGGTTCGAACTCCCAGCTCCGGGCCCTCGCCGAAGTCTATGCCTGCAGCGACGCGAAGCCGGCGTTTGTGAAAGACTTCGTAGCCGCGTGGAGCAAGGTGATGAACCTCGATCGCTACGACGTCGCCTAGACCGTGGGGCAGGCCCTCATGCCTGCCGCCGCCTTTCCAGGCGGCGCGCCCAAGCCCTGTTGATGCGCGGCCGTTTCCGGCCAAGTCTTCGATTCGCGTCTGATCCGGGCAGTACGGTGCATTCCCGGGCAACCCGATGCGATTTCGTGAACATTCTGAATTTGCGGCTGTCGAATTGGCGGCCAGCCAAACGACAATAGGCAGATGCCTGTTCGAGATTTTCGCCAGGCAACGAAAAACATCCGGAAAGGACAAATCACATGCCCAGCACGATCCGCCTTCATCGCGTACTACGTACCACGCCGGAGAAGCTCTACCGGGCTTTCCTGGAGCCCGACGCCATGGCGAAATGGCTGCCGCCGCACGGGTTCACCTGCAAGGTTGACCATCTGGACGCCCGCGCCAACGGCACCTACAAAATGTCGTTCACGAACTTTACGACGGGCCAGAGCCACTCGTTTGGGGGAACGTACGTCGAATTGGTTCCGAACGAGCTCATCCGGTACACCGACCGGTTTGATGATCCGAATCTGCCTGGCGATATCCAGGTAACGGTCCGGCTCAAGAAGGTCTCGGTGGGAACCGAGCTTAACGTCGTGCAGGACGGCGTGCCCGACGTCATTCCGGCGGAGGCGTGCTATCTGGGATGGCAGGAATCCCTTTCGCAGCTGGCGCAGCTGGTTGAACCGGACATTCGCAACTAGGCGGCTCGCTCGATTCTGTCCGCGTCGAAACGGTTTTGTTGAAAAACACCGGCGTCACATCCGAGTGGCCCGCTGGATCCTTAGGCTTCGAATATGAGCCTTGACATCCTCGCTGATGTCGATACCGCCAACCGTGTCACCCAGACGCGGACTTACTACGTAAAAATGCTCTTCCAGACCGGCTGCCTGGCTCGAAATCGAAAGCGTCGTCAAATCGCCGTGCTGGATGAACAGCCGCGCATCTTCTTCCCCAAACCAGTCCTGCGCGTTGATCTGCATCTCCGATTCGGTAAGCCCCTCGTTCCGGAGGTCTAAAGTGCCGCCTTCTTTTTCCCCACACTCGGAGCCGTTCACCACGCGCGTCGCGATATAGAACCAGTGAGCGAATTCGTGGACGAGGAGGGCTCGCACTGCCGCCTGATCGGTACAAAGGGCGGTCGGTGCAGGAATTTGAACACCAAAGTAAGCGCCGTTGCCCTGGCGTAACGCGGTCACTCGACCGCAAATCAGTACACGCTCACGCGTCCAGATGTACGGCACTACTTCCACCGGAGGCATCGTCGCAACCTTGGCCGCCTGCGCGATTTCTGCCCGGATTGACGCGACCCTTTCCACGCCCTTCACAAGCCTCGCCAACGGAGGATCTGCGGAAATCGGCAGGCGTCCACCTGCGAGCCAGACACCGTCGTAGCGGATAGGCGAACCGGTTTCCATCAGTCCTCATTAAAAGCACCGGCTTTCAGCTCACAGCCAGACCCGCTGCCAATTAACCCGGAATAATCACGCCGCTCCGAGCTTGAGTGAGTCAATGCCCCCGCGCGCTGACGGGCAGCTTCCCATATTCCCAGATCGTTCGATGCAATCATTGCCGCAGAACTTCGCCCAGCTCTTCGTATTGATCGGTTGCGATCAGATCGACTCCGGCGGCAATGGCCGCTTTCCAGCGGGCGAGCACGGCCTCTCGCGAACCGAAGTTGTAGCTCTGGTCCCAGCCTCGATCCTCGGCAGGACCGAAGCCGTCGAGCGTATAAAAGCGGATCCAATATCCCAGCTTGTGTGCGCGATCGACGAGTTCCCGAAGCCGGTGCTCCTTGCCGGCGTTCCAGTCGCCGGCTTGCCGCTGCCCGCCTTGCTCCACTTCCAGCCACGAGTTGTTCCACCAGCGCCGGTAGTTCGTCGCGGGCATCGGCAGCAGTTGTTCCGCCGGCAGTGTGGCAGCCAGCAGCGCGCGTTCGTCGCGGCTATGGCTCTCCAGCCCGCGTGTGTGCGCCGACCCAAACACCCGCAACCGGCCGCCTGCTTTCACATTCCCGTAGAACTCGCGTTCCTGACGGTCGGAGTCCTCCGTCAGCACCAGCAGCGGTTTCGCTTCGAGCGTCGACAGATTGCCTGGATCCCCCGTCTTCACCGCCGTAGTGATCCAGTTCTCATACTCGCCCAGCAGATCCCATACTGCCCGGAGCAGCGGCTCTTCCTCACTCTTGAAATCGAAGTGCAGAACGACGAGCGGCCATCGGGATTTGTCATTTTCGCCCAGCGCCCGTTCCACCACCGGCCGGACTCGTTCGAAAAAATAGTCGCGCAGCCCCGGTTCATCGCCGCGTGTCTTGTTCGTGTGCGAGATGGCGATACGCCCTTTACCGGTGGCGTTGTCCACGTGCCACGTCAAATCTTGTTCAATCACCACCGGCGTCCCCGACTTCAGCGCGCGATCGATGCGATCCCCCCATCGTCCTTCGTAGGGATAGCAATTGTGCGCGTCCAGTGTGGGCCGGCCTCGGTTCAGAAACTTCAGGGAGTTGCTCTGCGCCCAAATCGATGCTCCGAAGAGAAGAATACTAGCGATCAGCCTCATAGCAAACCTGGCGGGTTCCATTGTAGCGGGTCAATATGAATTCCATGCGACAGCGGGTCACAGCCTATCGCATTAAAAGATAAACCTTTTAGTTGCTGCCGATTATGAGGAAGTCGGGCTTCCTCTCCAGCCTTGTTTTTTGCGACACCGTGCTTATATAGAGGCGGAAGACAAGCCTGCGGATAAGGCTTCCGGGCCGGACTGCTCCAATAGGAGCAGTCGCCGGCGCGGAAATCGTTTCGAATCAGCGTTGCTTCCTCAAAAAACTGCTCCTTTTGGAGCAGTCAGTATTGATGATGAACACCATCGAACAGCCTTTGCTGCTAACTGCGCCGCCCTCGGAGATCGAGCTCGGCTCGCGCATTGGGAAAACCCAGGCCTTTCGTTGGCTGGCAAAATATTGCTCGGCTGCCGGCGCCCAGCAACTCAAACAGATTAAAGAAGCCCGTTCCTACGAATCGCTCGGCCTCAACTGGGAACAGTTTTGCGTCCGGCACGCCGGCATCAGCCGCGCGTACGCCGACAAGCTCGTCCGGCGCCTCGACGAACTCGGCGAGCCGTACTTCCAACTTTCCGGCATCACCCGCGTTTCCCCCGAGACTTACCGCCTGCTCGCGCCCGCCATCACGCCCGAAGGCATCGAAGTGGATGGCGAATCCATCCCGCTTACTTCGGAGAATGCGCCTCGCATTCGAAAAGCCATCGAGACTCTCCGCGCCGATCTCTCCCGTGCGAAACAATTGGCCCCCGATCCGGATATCACAAATCTCCAGATTCGTCTCGATGCCTGTTTCCAGCAGATGTCGCGGCTGTCCAACCGCCCCGACGCGGGAACGCGCGCAGCCCTGCGCGGCCTGGTCCACTATTCCATGGACAAGCTCAACCGGCTCGACCGCTCACTTGCCGTTTAGTGAATCAGCGTCCCGACGGCCTCGCCCGCCGTCATGCGCATGATGTTGCCGTGTGTGTTCAGGTTGAACACGACGATCGGCAGCCGGTTATCGCGGCACATCGCAATCGACGTCGCGTCCATCACGCCCAGGGCTTTGGAGAGGACTTCCAGGTAGGTGACCTTCTCGAACTTCACCGCATCGGAATGTTTCAGCGGGTCCTTGTCGTAAACACCATCGACGCGCGTGGCCTTCGCGATCACCTCGGCCTTGATCTCGAGCGCGCGCAGCGTGGCTGCCGTATCGGTTGAAAAATAGGGATTGGACGTGCCCGCCGCGAAGATCACGATCCGGCCTTTTTCCAGGTGCCGGATGGCCCGCCGCCGGATGTACGGCTCAGCCACCTGGTGCATCTCGATCGCGCTCATCACGCGCGTGGGAATGCCGATCTGCTCCAGCGCGTCCGACAGCGCCAGCGAGTTGATCACGGTGGCGAGCATGCCCATGTGATCGGCCGTGACGCGGTCCATTTTCTGCGCAGCCGCGGCCACCCCGCGAAAGATATTACCGCCGCCCACCACTACGCCCATCTGAATTCCGCTGCCCGCCACGTCGGCCACTTCGGCGGCAAGATCCTTAACGCGATCGGCATGTATCCCAAAAGGCGCGCCGCCGGCCAAAGCTTCACCGCTCAACTTCAGCAGGACTCGCTTATAGCCGGCCATTGCTCAGGCCTGCGCGGCCCCTTGCGAACCCGCGCCGTCGTTGCCGGCTTCGACTGCCGCCACATCCCCCACTTTGAATCGCACAAATCGCGCGATGCCGATGTTTTCGCCCAGCTTGGCGATCTTGGTCTTCACCAGCTGGCCCACCGTCAACGTCGCTTCCTTCACGAATGGCTGTTCGAGCAGGCAGACCTCTTCGTAGAATTTCTGAAGACGGCCTTCGACAATTTTATCGACCACTTTTTCCGGTTTGCCTTCGTTGAGGGCCCGCGCGCGCGCGATTTCCTTCTCCTTCGCGAGCACGTCGTCCGTCACGTCTTCCTTTCGGATGAAGCGTGGATCGGCGGCCGCGATATGCATCGCCACATCGTGCACCAGCTCCTTGAAATCATCGGTGCGCGCCACGAAGTCCGATTCGCAATTCACTTCCACCAGCACGCCGAGCTGGCCGCCGTGGTGGATATAGGTGCCGATGAGGCCCTGCTTGGTCGCGCGCGAGGCCTTCTTCCCCGCCCCGGCGATGCCCCATTTGCGCAGCAGGACTTCGGCCTCGCCGATATCGCCTTTCGCCTCGACCAGAGCCTTCTTACACTCCATCATGCCCGCGCCCGTTCGCTCGCGCAGGTCTTTGACTAATGCCGCGGTTACTTCCGCCATAATTCGATTTCTGATCCTTGTTTCGTTCTTGCGATGGGCAGCCCTGAACCTGCTAGGGCTGACACGGAACCGCGACCGTCCGATAGCGGCCCGTAGAAAACTTTAATGACCGCTTTCGGTGACAGCTGGCTCGGTAGCCGGCTCCGCCGTTTCCGACCCGGGGCCCTTACGCTGCGAAGCTGTCGCCGGTTCTTCTTCCAGGCTCAGGCTCTCGCCCATAATTTTATCGACGTACTTCGGGTCCACGTATTCGGTGTACTCTTCCATGCCCTCGCCGGCCGGTGTCTCATCGGTGATGATTTTGTCGGCCGTGAAGTCCGTCTCGGTTGCCAGCGCGCGGCCTTCTACCACCGCATCGGCGATCTTGCTGGCGAACAACCGAATCGCGCGCAGCGCGTCGTCGTTGCCGGGAATCACCCAATCGACTTCATCGGGATCGCAATTGGTGTCGACGATCGCCACCACCGGAATACCCAGCCGCCGCGCTTCTTTCACGGCGATGGACTCCTTGTTGGAGTCGATCACGAACAGCACATCCGGCAGCCCGGGCATATCCTTGATGCCTGCCAGGTTCGAGTCCAGATGCTTGCGCTCGCGCTCCAGGCGAATGATTTCCTTCTTGGGCCGGCCGGCATAACCGCCTTCGTTCGCCGCCATCCCTTCCAGTTCCTTCAGCCGCTTGATCGATTTCTGCACCGTCGCCATGTTGGTGAGCAATCCGCCCAGCCACCTCTGGTTGACGTAGAACATCGCGCAGCGATTCGCCTCTTCGGCGATCGCCTCCTGCGCTTGCCGCTTGGTGCCGACGAACAGCACATTCTTGCCCTGCGCTGCCATCTCGCCTACAAACCGCGCGGCGTCCTTGAACATCTTCAGCGTCTTCTGCAGATCGATGATGTAGATACCGTTGCGTTCGCCGAAGATGTATTCCTTCATCTTCGGATTCCAGCGCTTGGTCTGGTGCCCGAAGTGAACGCCCGCTTCGAGCAATTCCTTCATGGATATTGCCGGCAAATAAACCTCCTCTTCCAGCCCGGGGCACGCCCAAAGCGAGATTTGCGCCCCAGGACCGAGCTTTTCAAATTAGGCCTGAATCAGCCATACTGCTCAACCGCCTCAAGGCCTGCTGCAAACGTTAGCGTTTGGAGAATTGGAACCGCTTGCGTGCGCCCTTCTGGCCATACTTCTTCCGCTCATGAGCGCGCGGGTCGCGGGTCAGAAAACCGAGCTTCTTCAGCCGGGACCGCAGTTCCGCGTTGAACTCCACCAAGGCCCGCGAAATACCGAGACGGGCCGCGCCCGCCTGGCCGGCGACACCGCCGCCATCGGCGAGTATTACCAGGTCAAACTTGTCCATGGTCTCGGTCGCCTGCAATGGCTGCCGCACCACGGCCCGCGTGCTTTCCGTTGGAAAGTAATTCTCGAACGCGCGCCCGTTCACCTGGATCTCGCCCTTGCCGGGCCGTAAAAACACCCGAGCCACCGAACTTTTCCGGCGACCCGTACCCAAATACTGAACCATCGTCGCTGCCACTCGCCGTACCTTCCCGCTATTTCATCGCCAGCACGGCCGGTTTTTGCGCGGCGTGCGGGTGACGATCACTCGCATATACCTTCAATTTCCGGAACATCTGTTTACCGAGCTTCGTTTTCGGAAGCATGCCCCGGATGGCTTCTTCCACAATGTGCACGGGCCGCTCTTCGCGCACCCGCCGGAAGCTCCTCTCCACCAGCCCGCCGGGATATCCGGTGAAATGGCGGTACACCTTGTCCGTTTCCTTGCGGCCCGAGACGCGCACTTTCTGCGCGTTGATGACGATCACATGATCGCCCGTATCCAGGAACGGCGTATAAGATGGCTTGGTCTTGCCCATCAGCAGCATAGCCGCTTTGCTGGCCAGTTTGCCCAATACCACGTCCTGGGCATCGATCACGTGCCACTGCCGGCTAATCTCGCTCTTGGTAGGGAACTCGGTACTCATTCGACACACGTCTCCACTAATCCTGGGTAATCCTTTTTAGACTAACGGGCGGCGGTCGGATTGTCAAATGGGGCGAGGAGCCGCGGTTCGGCGATTTTGATATAGTGGCCCCAATGCGATTGCGGTGGAAAATCACGCTCGGGTTCTCGCTACTGGCTACTGCCGGGGGGGCGCAGCAGCAGGGAGCCGTGCCGGCGGGGGCCGGCAACCCGTATGCGCGGGCGTCCCAGTTGCCGGCCCGGATTCTGAACTTCACGGTGGAGCCGGCGTCGATCCGGCCCGGACAAGCGGTCATCTTGAAATGGGAGACCGAAAACCAGAGCGGCGCTTCGATCGATCCGGGCGTCGGCAGCGTGACCGCGCGCGGTAGCCGCCAGGTCACTCCCGCCGCCACCACCACGTACACGCTGACGGTGCACGGAGCTAAAGATCAGGTGATCACGCGCGATGTGACGGTGACCGTCGCCGGAACCAAGCCAGTCGCCAAAGCTGCCACGGAAACCGCGAAGAAAGATGTGCCGCGCATGCCCGACGGCAAGCCGAATCTTTCCGGTGTGTACAACTCCGCGTTTCCAGGCACTTTTTTCCCGGGCGGGCCGCCCATGAACATTGGCGGGGTTCCGGGGCCCGCGGAGACCAAGCCGGTGCTCAAAGCGGGCGCGGAAAAATACAAGGTGGTGCGCGGCCCGAACGATCCCGGCCTTACTTCGGATTGCCGGCCGACGGGGCTGCCCGAGGCTTATTACATGCCTTACCAGTGGCAGCTGGTGCAATCGCTGGATAAGATCATCATCTTGTATGAATATCCGCACCTGTTCCGGGTGATCCCGACGCATGGCGGGCCGCACCAGGCCGACCTCGACCCGACCTGGATGGGCGATTCGATCGGCCACTGGGAAGGCGACACGCTGGTGGTGGATGTCGCCGGCTTCAATGACAAGACCGAGCTGCCCGGCGGATTCCGGCACACCGAGGCGCTGCACGTCGTCGAGCGCTTTCGGCGCGCTTCGTATGACAAGCTGGAATACACAGCCACCATCGAAGATCCAAACGTCTTCGAGAAGCCGTGGGTGGTGAACCGGACTTTCCCGCTGCGGACGGACCTGGAAAAAATCGATGAATTCGTCTGCGAGGCAAACGAGGACTACAGCAAGTACTTCAAGAAGGAGTAGCGGGCGACCCTGAAGAACTCCTGGCTGTTTCCGGTCATAGAATCCGTTCACCTCTGCGGGCTGGCGTTGTTGGTGGGCACCATCATCTTGATGGATCTCCGGCTTCTGGGACGGCTCAAAGTAGAGCACGGTCAACTGGCGCGCTGGACGCGAGTTGGATTCGCCGTGATGCTGACCACCGGACCGCTGATGTTTCTCTCCGACATGCCGCGATACCTGGCCAATCCTGCGTTTCGATTGAAGATGGCGTTTCTGGTTGCGGCATTGATCTCGCATTTCACCATTCATCGCAAGGCGGTTCGCGCCGGCAGCGGGCGGTTCGCGGCCATCCTCTCGATGGCGCTGTGGACTTGCGTAGTGTTGGGCGGTCGGGCGATCGCCGATTTCGATATCTGATGTGGCTGCTCACCATCTGTCAGTGGATTCAGGACACGGGCGCGAGCACGGCGGCGCGGGAATCGACCTGGGGCTTCCCGATTCTAGGCGCGCTGCATGTGCTGGGGATTGCCTGGTTCGGCGGAACAGTGCTGGTTTCATCGGCCCGCGGGTGGCAGCGGGCCGGCCTCGGGGCGATGCTGGCGACAGGCCTGTTTTTGTTCTGCGTCGAACCGCTGAAGTGTTATCACAGCGTCTCGTTCTGGATCAAGATGGCGCTGCTCGCGCTGATCACCGTGAATCCCCTGCGGCGGCTCTCGCCCGGCCTCTGGGCCGGTGTGATCTTCGCGGCACGCGCGATCGCGTTCTTCTGAAAGCTTACCTCAAGACGTCGCTGGCCTCGGCTTGGGCAATGAGGCGATCGGCGTCCTCCTGCAGCAGAAAACGGTCGCGCACCTGGCGGGCGACTGCGGATTTCACCACCGCGACATAGCCCTCATGATTGCTGTAGCGCTCTTCGAGCGAAGGACGCGGATCACCGGCGGCGATTCGCTCCGCCTTAGTCTTCGCGAAGGGCACAAAACCGCCCACGAGGCCGCAGTTGCGTCCTTTATAAAAGCCTTCGTTGAAAACGTTCCAGCCGACGTAGGTGCCGAGCGGCGCCTGGTGCAGCACGCTCGCTACGCCGGCAGTCTCGTTGCCATCGGCATCGACTGCCGGCACGAGGCTCGGCAGCACCTGGCGAATCACCGGCGGCTGCATGGAAATGATTCCCGATAGATCGCTGTAGTGGAAGCCCGAGCCAAAATCGTAATCGTAAAACGGGAGGATGGCGTTATCGGGCAGCGGTATGCCGGGAATGACCGGCGAGCCCATTGACGCCTGCGTGGGCACGACGAGCTCATGGCGATCGAGACGCGGATATTGGCTCGGCGGGGGCGGCGTGCCCTTGGCGACCCAGTCAACCAAAGCCGCCATCAAGGCACGCAATGTGTCGGAGGAGGGATTCGGGTTGGCCGGCAATTCGCAGGCGCGCGGCGGCTTGGGCGCGGAGGCGCTAAAACCGCCGGGGCCGCCGCCATGCGTGACGCCTGGGAAATAATAGCGGCGCACATTGGGCGGCAGTGGAATGTCGCGATCGGCGCGCGTGCCCACCAGATTGGGAGATGCGCGCAGATCCCAGAATTCGGACGAGCCAAAGGTCTCGAATACTTTGGGACAGGTGTCGGTGGCGCGGCAGCGGTCGAGCAGGCCGCCACCAGGCCGGTGACGCGCTTCATCCGTGTAGTCGCTCCACCACAAAACGCCATCGCTGCCTGGTTCATTCAGGCCGGCAGCGCCGCCGGGAACGGCGAAGCGGATGTTCATCGCGAGCTGCCGCGCCGCAATATTGGGGTTGATGCCGTCCCATACCACGCGGCCGGCCTCGTCCTGGTTGAAGCCGAGGTTCACCATGCTGCGCAGAAAATTTCCTGACTGCGAATTGCCCCACGCAACCGCGAACGGCATTTTCTTCGGGAGGTCTTGCGCATCACCGGACTTGAAATAGGAATTGATGTCGCGAGTGGCAGCAAAACCGATGCCGAGCACAAGCGGGTCCTTGGCCGTGTAAACCAGCTCATACCGGTAAGCCGGATCGAAGCCGCCCTTCAGACAAATCTTGCCGCCGTCCGGACTGCCTGGGAACGGAGCCTTACTGCAATCGGCGAATGCCCAGTCGGTGCTGCGAATCGGAACGGCCACGGTGCCCTCGGACACGCGGCGTACCAGCGTGGCGGCGGCCGTATCGAGGCTGACCGGCGAAGGTCCGGGGAGCCGGCCCGCGATGATCGGCAGCGAACTCGAATGGGCGGGCATATCGCTGAATTCCGCGAACACCCGGCCGGTAATGCTGGATCCATCAGAGTTTTTCGCGATGGGCACGGATATCGTCTCGACGCCCTCGCGCGGCGCGATGTCGCCCTGCCAGCCGCTGGTCAGCACGACGTGGCCGCGCTTGAAGTATTCCGGCATGGGGGCCGGGCGGACCAGCGAGGATGTCCCGCGGTTCGGCACTTCATAGAGCAGGACGCCGCTGGCTTTCGACAGATCGACCGGCTTCACCAGAAGAAACGTGGCGGAGTATTCGACCATGCCGCGCGCATTACGCGGCGCGAACCGCAGATCGGTAATGATCGCGTTGAGCGGATCCTTGGGATCAAGTTCGCCGTACGCATGGCCGGAGAGCCGTTCGTATTTCCCCGCCTCGCCGAAGGACTGGCCCTGGTAGGCGGGCGATTCGCGATGATCGATGACGATGCGCGTAATGCGCGCGTACAGGGGCAGCGTGAAAGCAAGAATCGAAACAGCAGCCAGGACGTAGCGCTTCATGTCTTTGGACATTACTACAAGCTTGCGGCGAATACAATCGTGCCCGCCGATGCACGCGACCGGCTATGGCGCGGGGCGTTATAATACGCAAATCAGCCCCTGTTAACGGCTTTTGGGCCGTGCGCCGGTGATTGTGTTCCCGCAGGCGGCCGGGAGGACTATGTCTCGCATCATTCGGTGTTCCCTCATCCAGGCTTCCAATGCCGCTGCTCCGGATGCCTCGCTGGAAACCACCAAGAAGGCCATGATCGATAAACACGTGGCCTACATCCGGCAGGCTGCCCAGGCCGGGGCGCAGATCGTATGTCTGCAGGAAATTTTTTACGGGCCTTACTTCTGCGCGGAACAGACTACGCGCTGGTACGACTTCACGGAAGTCATTCCGGATGGGCCCACTATCCGGCTCATGCAGGAGCTGGCGCGGCAGCTTCACCTGGTTCTGATCGTGCCGATCTATGAGCGCGAGCAGGACGGCATCTATTACAACGCCGCCGCGGTGCTGCACAATGACGGCACCTATCTGGGCAAGTACCGCAAAACGCATATTCCGCACGTGGCGCCGGGATTCTGGGAAAAATTCTATTTCCGGCCAGGCAATCTGGGCTATCCGGTGTTCGATCTCGGGTTCGCGAAGATCGGCGTCTACATCTGCTATGACCGCCACTTTCCGGAAGGCGCGCGCGCGCTCGGGTTAAACGGCGCCGAAATCGTTTTCAATCCGTCGGCGACCGTCGCGGGGCTGAGTGAGTATTTGTGGAAACTCGAGCAACCGGCGCACGCTGTCGCCAACGGATATTTCATCGGCGCGATCAATCGCGTTGGCGTGGAAGCGCCGTGGAACATCGGCGAATTTTACGGCTCGAGTTACTTCTGCGATCCGCGCGGCCAGATTCTCGCGCAGGCGGCGCGCGATAAAGATGAAGTGCTCACCGCGGACCTGGACCTCGACCAGATCGCCGAGGTGCGAAAGACGTGGCAGTTCTTCCGCGATCGCCGCCCCGACATGTACGAGTCCCTGGTAAAGGCATAGCCATGACCAAAGACGAAATCATTCTGGCCAATAAAGAATTCCTGTTTCCTTCCGTCTTCCACTATTACAAGGAGCCGCTGGTCATCGCGCGCGCGAAAAACCAGTTCGTCTGGGACGCGGACGGCAATCAGTACCTGGATTTTTTCGGCGGGATCGTCACCGTCAGTGTCGGCCATTGCAACGACGAAGTGAACGCGAAAGTGCACCGGCAGCTCGACACGCTGCAGCATGTCTCGACACTGTTCGCGAACGAGCCGCAGGCCGCGCTGGCGAAGAAGATCGCCTCAATTACGCCGGGCGGGCAGCTGACGAAATCGTTCTTCACGAACAGCGGCACGGAAGCCAACGAGACCGCTATCCTGGCCGCCCGCTGTTACACGGGAAATACCGAGATCGTGGCACTGCGCCACTCGTATCACGGCCGTTCGGCCATGGCAATGTCGCTCACCGGCCAAGGGTCCTGGCGGCTCGGTCTACCGCAGGCCGGCATCGTGCACGCGCACAACGCGTATTGTTACCGATGTCCGTTCGGCCTCACGTATCCTTCCTGCGAGGTGAAATGCGCGCAGGATATGGAAGAACTGATCCGCAGCACGACGAGCGGACACGTCGCGGGTTTCATCGCTGAGCCGATTCAGGGCGTTGGTGGATTCATCACACCGCCAAAGGAATATTTCCAGATTGTCGAGAAGATCATTCGCAATCACGGCGGCATTTTCATCAGCGATGAAGTGCAGACCGGCTGGGGACGCACCGGCGGCAAATGGTTCGGCATTGAGCAATTCGGCGTGACGCCCGATGTCATGACATCGGCGAAAGGCTTGGCCAACGGCAGCCCGATTGGCCTCACGGTTGCGAAGGCGGCGGTGGCGGACTCTCTCAAAGGGCTGACGATTTCCACGTTCGGCGGCAATCCAGTGACGGCCACCGCGGCGAAAGCGGTTCTCGATTTCATCGAGGAACACAACTTGCGGAACAACTGCGTGGAAACCGGAGGATATCTACGGCAGGGTCTCGAAGAGCTGAAGAACAAGCACGAGATCATCGGCGATGTACGAGGCATGGGGCTGCTGCAGGCAATCGAACTGGTGCAGGACCGCAGGTCGAAAGCGCCGGCGCCGGCTGAGACGGCGCTGGTACTGGAAGCCAGCCGCGAGAACCGGCTGCTCATCGGCAAGGGCGGCATGTTTGGCAACGTGCTGCGGATTTCGCCGCCGATGAATGTGGGGCGCGCGGACGTGGACCAGTTCATTAAACTTCTGGACCACAGCCTGGCGGCTTGCGGGGCGATGACCTCGGGGAGAGCCCGATGAGCGCGTCGGCGCTGCCGATTCCGCGCAACCTGGAACAGTTTCCGGAACTGCACCCGGCGTTCGACAGACAGGCCGCGCTGGCCGAGGCTAACCGGTGCTTGTATTGCTACGACGCGCCGTGCACGGCGGCGTGTCCGACTCATATCGATGTCCCGCGATTTATTAAGAAGATTGCAAGCGGGAACCCGCGCGGCTCGGCATGGACGATTCTCGACGCCAATATTCTCGGGCTGAGCTGCTCACGCGTGTGCCCGGTGGACGTTTTGTGCGAAGGCTCGTGCGTGATGCATGGGTACAACCAGAAACCGATCGAGATCGGACGGCTGCAGCGGTATGCGATGGACTGGTGGTATGGTCAACCGCTCCCTCACGGCCGCGGCCCGGTTTACAAAAATCGCACAGAAGCGCGACCGGCAGAAAGCGGCCGTGTCGCCTGCATCGGCGGCGGGCCGGCTTCGCTGGCCTGCGCGGCGGAATTGCGGCGGCATGGCTTCGCAGTGACCATCTTCGATGACCGTCCGCTGCCAGGCGGCCTGAACACTTACGGCGTGGCCGAGTACAAATTGCGGCCCTCTGATAGCCTGCGTGAAGTCGATCTCGTGCGCTCGCTAGGCGTGGAGTTTCGGAAAGCGGAGGTCGGCACCGCGATCTCTCTCGATGACATCGAAAGGGAATTCGCGGTGATCTTCGTAGGCATGGGCCTGGGCGCGATGGAACGCCTCGGCATTGCCGGCGAAGACCGCCCGGAGGTGGTCGATGCCCTGCGCTTCATCGCGCACTACAAGACCTCACATGACGTGCAGGTAGGCCGGGTCGTGGCGGTGCTCGGCGGCGGCAACACGGCCATCGACGCCGCCAATGCCGCGCGGCGGCTAGGCGCGGAGGAAGTGCATATCTTCTATCGCCGCACAGAGAAGGAGATGCCGGCGTTCGCCTCCGAATACGAGCACGCCAAAGTGGAGGGCGTCCAGTTCCACTGGCTGGCGCAGCCGGTGGAGATCCTCGATCGCGCGGTGAAGTTCGTATCGACGCGATTGGGCGATCCGGACGCGAGCGGGCGCCGCAAGGCCGAGCCAGTGCGGGGAACGGAGTTCGCGTTTGTGTGCGACATGGTGATTCCCGCGGTAGGCCAATCCCGGCTGATGAAGGTGCTGCACGAGACTCGCGGCATCCAACTGCAAGGAGGCCTGGTCGCGATCGACCGGCCGACCGGCCGGACGGCGAACGAAAAGTATTACGCCGGCGGCGATTGTGTCAACGGAGGGCGCGAAGTGGTGGACGCAGTAGCGGACGGTAAGCGCGCGGCGCTCGCCATCGTTCAGAGGCTGGAGGGCCGGCATGGCTGATCTGACCACGGTGTTCGCCGGCGGAATCCGCTGCCCGAATCCGTTCTGGCTGGCGTCGGGGCCGCCCACGAATTGCGGGGAGCAGGTGATGCGCGCCTTCGACGCGGGCTGGGGCGGCGCAGTGTGGAAGACCATCGGCGAACCCATCGTCAACGTCTCATCGCGCTATTCCAGCGTCGACTGGAATGGCCAGCGCATGATGGGGCTGAACAATATCGAGCTGATTACCGACCGGCCGATTGAAACCAACCTGCGCGAGATCGCCGAGGTGAAGAAGCGGTATCCGAAACACGCGGTGATCGCGTCGTTGATGGTGGAATCGAAGCGCGAGACGTGGCACGACATCGTGAAGCGATCGGAAGATGCGGGCGCCGACGGGCTGGAGCTGAACTTTGGCTGCCCGCATGGCATGAGCGAGCGCGGCATGGGCAGCGCCGTGGGCCAGGTGCCGGAATACTCGTGCATGATCACCGAGTGGGTCAAGGAAGTGGCGCGCACGCCGGTGCTGGTGAAGCTAACGCCCAATGTCACGGATATTCGCGCCATCGCGCTGGCCGCGCAGCGCGGGGGCGCCGACGGGCTTTCCGCCATCAACACGATCAACTCCATCACGGGAATCGATCTCGATACGTTCACGCCGCGGCCGAATGTGGGTGGATTCTCGTCACACGGAGGCTACTGCGGGCCGGCCGTGAAGCCCATCGCGCTACATCTTGTACAACAGATCGCGGACCTGGGCCTTCCGGTATCCGGCATTGGCGGCATTTCCGGCTGGCGCGACGCCGCCGAATTTATTCTGTTGGGATGTACAAGCCTGCAGGTCTGCACCGCGGCCATGCACCACGGCTATCGAATTGTTGAGGACATGATTGACGGGCTAAGCACCTGGATGGATGAAAAGGGATTCGCCACGATTGAAGATTTTCGCGGGAGCTCGCTACCCAAGGTGACCGACTGGAAGAACCTCGACCTCAATTACAGAATTGTGGCTCGCATTCACGCCGATAAATGCATTGGGTGCGAGCTCTGCTATGTCGCGTGCTGGGACGGCGCGCACCAGTGCATCCACGTGGACGAGCGCGACCGCAGCCAGATCACGGTGACACCGATCGCCAAACTCGATTCCCTTCAGGCCGCCAATGGCCATACGCCGCCGGAGCGGATTCCGCGCGTGGACGAAGCGGAGTGCGTGGGATGCAATTTGTGCTGGCTGGTGTGCCCGGTGGAAGGCTGCATTACGATGGAGCAGGTCGACACAGGCAAGCCACACCAATCCTGGGCACAGCGGACAGGAGCCACGGCGTGAACACGCTTATCCGCAACGGTACGGTGGTGACCGCCCGCGAGACGACGGCCGCCGATGTCCTGATTGAAGGCGAGCGCATTCGCGAAGTGCGGCCGGGCATTCCGGCGCAGTCGGCCGAGAAGGTGATCGACGCGACGGGGCTATACGTAATGCCTGGCGGCATTGACGCGCACACGCATCTGGATATGCCGTTCGGCGGCACCACGTCGGCCGACGATTTCGAAACGGGAACGCGAGCGGCAGCGTTTGGCGGGACTACCTCGATTGTCGATTTCGCCATCCAGGCGCGCGGCACGCGGATGCGCGATGCGCTCGATACGTGGTGGAAAAAAGCGGAACGCCGAGCGTGCATCGATTACGGGCTGCACATGATCGTCACCGATCTGGGCGAGGCGGGCCTGGAAGACATGGACGATATGGTGCGGGAAGGGGTGGCCAGTTTCAAGCTGTTCATGGCCTATCCGAACGTCCTGATGGTGGACGATGCCACGATTTTCAAAGCACTTTCGCAAACCGCCAAGAACGGGGCGCTGATCTGTATGCACGCCGAGAACGGCAGCGTGATCGACGTGATCATCGCGCGAGCGCTGGCGGAGGGCAAGACCGCGCCGATCTATCATGCGCTGACACGGCCGCCGCGCGCGGAGGCCGAGGCCGTCCACCGCGCGATCGCGATGGCGGAGATCGCGGGAGCGCCGGTTTACATCGTGCACCTGTCGTCGGAAGACGCGTTGAACGAAGTGCGCGAGGCCCGGGACCGGGGCGTTCCGGCGTTCGCCGAGACTTGTCCGCAGTATCTCCTTCTCTCGATTGAAGAGATGGAGCGCCCGAACTTCGAAGGCGCGAAGTATGTGTTCACGCCGCCGCTGCGGCCTAAAGAGCATCAGCCGAAACTGTGGGACGGATTGAAGTATGATCACCTGCAAGTGGTCTCGACCGACCACTGCCCGTTCTGCTTCAAGGATCAGAAGATTCTCGGCAAGGACGATTTCACGAAGATTCCCAACGGCGGGCCGGGCATCGAGAACCGGCTGCAATTGATCTATCATTACGGCGTGAACTCGGGAAAGTTGTCGCTCAACCGGTTTGTGGAATTGACCTCGACCACGCCGGCGCGGCTGTTTGGCATGTATCCGAAGAAAGGCGAGATCGCGGCGGGAAGCGACGCCGACCTGGTGCTGTGGGATCCGAACGCCGCCTATACCATTAGCGCGCAGACGCATCATATGCGAGTGGATTATTCGATGTTCGAAGGCTTTCAGGTGAAGGGCAACGCGCGCACGGTGCTCTCGCGCGGAGAGGTGATCGTGGATGGCGGCGAGTTCGCCGGCAAGCCGGGCCGCGGCAATTATTTGAAACGGCAGGCGCGCGGAGGCGCTTGGAAGTAGTGACCCACGACCCCACGCTATATAACAAGGATCTCGCGCCGGTCCCTCCGGAGCGGCGCACGTGGGGCATTTACAACTACGCGTCGCTGTGGGTAGCGATGTCGGTTTGCATTCCGACGTACATGCTGGCATCGGGACTGATCGCCGGCGGCATGAGCTGGTGGCAGGCGATCGCCACCATTCTCTTAGGGAATCTGATCGTGCTAATTCCGATGCTGCTCAACGCGCATGCCGGAACCAAGTACGGGATTCCGTTTCCAGTGTTCGTGCGCGCGTCATTCGGCGTGCGCGGCGCCAACGTGCCGGCGGTATTGCGGGCGCTGGTGGCCTGCGGATGGTTCGGCATTCAAACCTGGATCGGGGGGCAGGCGATCTATTCGATGCTCCAGATTATGTGGCCGGGCGCCGGACAGCTCCCGGGGGGCATCTGGATCTGCTTCTTCGCGTTCTGGGCGCTGAATATCGCGGTGATCTGGCGCGGTATCGAGACGATCAAGTTTCTCGAGGGCATCGGCGCGCCGTTCATGCTGGGGATCGGGCTGCTGCTGCTGTGGTGGATCACGCGGCAAGCCGGCGGCTTCGGGCCGGTGCTGAGCGCCCCCGGCAAGTTCCGCACGACCGCAGAATTCATCCGCTTCTTCATTCCGTCGCTCACCGGGATGGTGGGCTTTTGGGCAACGGTCGCGCTCAACATTCCCGATTTCACGCGCTATGCCAAATCGCAAAAGGCGCAGGTATTGGGGCAGGCACTCGGACTACCCGCGGCGATGACGCTCTATTCATTCATCGGAGTGGCGGTCACTTCCGCCTCGGCGGTTCTGTTTGGCAAGCCGATCTGGGATCCGGTCGAGCTACTCGGGAAGTTCAACCAGCCGGTGGTGGCGTTCATCGCGCTGATCGCGCTGCTGGTGGCCACGCTGAACACGAACGTTGCCGCCAATGTGGTTTCGCCATCCAACGATTTTTCGAATCTCAACCCGCGGCGCATTTCGTTTCGTACGGGCGGCTTGATCACGGGCGTTGTCGGCGTGCTGCTCATGCCGTGGAAGCTGCTGGGCGATTTCAGCGCTTACATTTTTGGCTGGCTAGTGGGCTATTCGGCGCTGCTGGGGCCGATCGCCGGGGTCATGATCGCGGACTATTTTCTGGTGCGTCATGCGCGGCTCAAGATATCCGATCTCTACCGCCGCGATGGAATCTACGAGTACGATAACGGAGTGAACCTGCGCGCCGTGGCGGCGCTGGCCGTGGGCGTGATCGTGGCACTGCTGGGCCTGGTAATCCCGGCGCTGCGGCTGCTGTATGACTACGCCTGGTTCGTGGGCTTCGGCGTGGCCGGAGCTGTGTATGTCGCGCTGATGCAGCGTGCGGAGGCACCGGCGCAATCGCCGGAATGGGAGGCAGAAGGATGATTTCGACCGAACCAACCATCGGAATGGTTTCATTTCATATCAACGGCGCCTGGGAGCGGCCGGAAGGGCGCGGCATGCACCCGGTCACCTGCCCGGCAAACGGCGGAACAATCGCCGAGGTGCCCTACGCCGAAGAAGGCGATATCGATCGCGCGGTCCGCGCCGCGCACACCGCCTTTCTTAAATGGCGCGACGTGCCGGTGGTGGAGCGCGTGCAAGTGCTTTACCGGTACAAGGCGCTTCTCGACAAGTACGCGGACGAAGTGGCCGCCATTCTGACTCGCGAGAACGGAAAGACCTCGGAGGACGCCAAGGCGGAAGTGCGCCGTGCGATCCAGATGGTGGAAGTGGCCTGCGGAATGCCGAGCTTGATGATGGGCGAGACGCTCAACGACGTAGCCCGGGACATCGATTCGCACAGCATCCGGCAGCCGATCGGCGTCTGCGCCGGGATCACGCCGTTTAATTTTCCGGCGATGGTGCCCATGTGGATGTACCCGTTCGCGATTGCCTGCGGCAACACGTTTGTGCTGAAGCCATCGGAGAAAGTCCCGCTGACGCCAACCCGGATCGTCGATCTGCTCAGCCATGCCGGAGTGCCGCCGGGGGTGATGAACCTGGTGCACGGCGATAAGAAGGCAGTGGACGCGCTGCTGCATCATCCGCTGGTCAAGGCGGTGTCCTTTGTCGGTTCGACTCCGGTTGCCAAGTACATCTACACGACGGCGGCCGCGGAAGGAAAGCGCGTGCAGGCGCTGGGCGGGGCGAAGAACCATCTGGTGGTGATGGCGGATGCCGACATGCCCAAGACGGTGGAGGCGATTATCGGCTCGGCCTTTGGAGCCGCGGGGGAGCGCTGCCTGGCGGGTAGCGTGCTTGTGGCGGTCGGCGATGCCGCCGGTCCGCTGCTTGATTTACTGGTGAAGCGCACCAAAGCGATGGTGGTGGGGGACGGCGCGAAACAGGGCGTAGAGATGGGGCCGCTGGTCACCAGCGATCATTGCCAGCGCGTGCGCGGCTATATCGAGAAAGGCGTCGCCGAAGGCGCCACCGCACTGGTCGACGGCCGTGAATTCAAAGCCGCCAATGCCGGCTTTTATCTCGGACCTACGATTTTCGACAACGTTTCACCGAAAATGACGATTGCCAAGGAGGAAATCTTTGGACCGGTGCTGTCGGTGATCCGTGTGAAGGACCTGGATGAGGCGATTCAGCTGGTCAACAGTTCTCCGTTCGGCAATGCGACTTCCATTTTCACCACCAACGGCAAGGCGGCGCGCGATTACGCGGCGCATATCGAAGTGGGGATGGTGGGGGTGAACGTCGGGGTGGCGGCGCCAATGGCGTTCTTTCCGTTTACCGGCTGGAAGAACTCGTTCTACGGCGACCTGCACGCGCACGGGAAAGATGCGGTCCGATTTTATACGGAACAGAAAGTGATTATGACGCGCTGGTTTTAACGGTGGCACAGGCCATCTTTTTTGTGGCCTGCGTTGGGCCACCAAAACTATGCTACGGGCGCACGAAGCGGTCGTAATTGTCGCGGAACAGGCGGCGGATGTCTTTTCGAATTTCGGCGCGCGTCACCGGGCGGCCATCTTCCGTTAGCAGGCGGTAAGCGTTCGTCAGGATCGGGGCCATGGTGCGACGCGTATTCCGCCACTTGTAGATCACTTGCTCCAGCACACGCGCATCCGAGTGCTGCGGAATGAAACTCGCGCCCAGCATTTCCAGGCGCTCGCGCGTGATCTCTTCCACGATTGACGGATTATTCAGAAACCACCAGCAGCCGAACGGCATCAGGTTGCGGAATTTCCGGGCGTAGACGCACAGCTCATGCTGGTTCTCACGGCTCAGCACGCTGACCAGGAACCGGTTCTCGGGATAGCTTACGGCGATATGTTCGAGCGCCCGCAAATCGGCGCGTCCGACGGCATCGCCCGCCAAACGCAACGCCGGGTTCACCTGATAGCGAACGCCGATCATGAGCGACAACGGAATGCGGAACTCGCGGCATGCCGGCAGGACGGCATCGGCCAACAGCCGGCCGCGCACGCTCTCTTCGGGGAACCGGAACGTGTCAGGGAGAGAAACCGCCATATACACGGGCGCCATGCGCGCGTGCCAGTCGGCCAGGAACCGGCGCACCTCGGCCGCCGAGCGGCCGGACGCCTGGTCATCTACCGCGTAGCCCTTCGCAGCCAGAATGCGCCAGTGGTCGCTCCACTTGTTGAGAATGCGATCGAGACGCAGCACGGGATGGAATTGGGAATCGCGCGCCGCTCCCGTTTCCCACAAGGGCGCTTCCTGCGGATCAAGCGGGTCATTGGTCATGACCACTTCGCTGATGCCCGCGAGCTCAAAGACGCGCCGGATGTGGCGGGTAGCATCCTGGGCGGTGAACCAGGCGCGGGCTTCTTTCAGATCGGTAGAGTCCGTGGGCAGACCGAAGGCCTTCAGCACCGCGACCACGCCGCGCGTCGATTCGGAAACTGGCGCGTTCTCGACGAACAGCGCGCGCCAGATCGCGTCCGCCTGCTCGCGCTTTCCGAGCTTCCAATACTGGCCGGGGGTAATGTCGCTGGAGCGGAACAGCTCCGCCTCCAGATAATGATAAGTGAGCAACTCATCGATGCCCCATAAGCCAAGGCGGCCCAGGGATGGCATGAATAAATGCGTATGTACGTCGATGAAAGGAGCGGCGGCGAGTTCCTCCTCCACGGCTGCCGCAAGCTCCTGCGGCGCCAGACCGGGCAGAATTGGAGTTTCGGCAGGCATCTCAATTTGACGGTAAAGAGAAAGCGGCGTCCCTGTCAAACCGGAAATCCTGAAGCATGGTTTCAGGGGAAATGAACGGTGTTTGAAGCCCGAGCCGGTTCAATGCGATTGAACTGATCCTTTAGTGAATCCAATTTGACACCGGCAGGTATGGATCATATAGTCGGGTTGGCGAATGGGTGGCGCTCGCCGATGTGATGGTCAACGGCAGGAGGGTGGATGCTTAAGTCGCTGGACTTGTCGGGCCGGGTCGCGGTCGTCATCGGCGGAACTTCGGGTCTCGGGCGGACGATCGCGCTCGGCTTCGCGGAGGCAGGCGCGGACGTGGTGGCTACGGGCCGCCGCGAAGCTCTCGTCCAGGAAGTCTCGGATCAAATCGAGCGCGCGGGCGGCCGGAGCCTGCCGGTCACAGTCGACGTGCTAGATCGCCGCTCGGTCGACGCGCTGCGGGGCCGCGTTTTGGAATACTTCGGGAAGGTCGATATTCTGGTAAATGCGGCGGGGCGCATTGCGCGCAGGCCGACCCTCGCGGTGAGCGAGGAGGAATGGCGGGACACGATGGATGTCAATACCACCGGCGCGCTGCGGGCTTGCCAGTCGTTTTACGAAGCGCTCGCCGCCTCGCGCCGGGGACGGGTTCTGAACATCGTCTCGCTGAACTCGTTCGTGGCCTTGAAGGAGGTGGCTGCCTACGCGGCATCCAAGTCGGCTCTGCTGTCCCTGACGCGCAGCCTGGCGGTGGAATGGGCCGCGTCGGGCGTGAACGTCAATGCGATTGCGCCTGGAGTTTTCCGCACGGATTTGAATCGCAAATTGCTCGATGAGACGGAGCGCGGCCGCGAACTGTTAATGCGTACGCCGATGAAGCGGTTCGGGTGCGCCGAGGAATTGATCGGGGCGGCGGTGTTATTGGCATCGGATGCCGCAAGTTTTATTACTGGCCAGTGCCTGGTGGTGGATGGAGGGTTTCTTGCCTCAGGCGTTAACAGCTAGGGGGACAGCGCCGCTTGGTTATACGCGCGGTTCCGTGGCGCGTACTGAACCGCGACGGACGGGGAGCGGCGGCCGACAATGAGCCTTCTGGTTGCGGCAGGCTCCCCTGCCAATGAACTCTCTTCGGAAGAACTGAAGCAAGCGCTCTTCGGCGCCCTGGATGCGCTTGGGCCGCGCCGCAAAGTGATCGCGGTGCCGCCGGATATCACGCGTTTGCATTCCCGGGCCGGTGAGCTGACCCGCTTCGCGTTCGAATATTACGGCGACCGGCTGACGCACATTCTGCCTGCCGTGGGGACCCATACGCCGATGACCGATCGTGAGATCGGGCTGATGTACGGCGGCGTTCCCCGCGATCGATTCGCGGTTCATGACTTCCGCACTGGCCTGGCCGCGCTTGGAGAGGTCCCCGCCGCCTTTATTCGCGAGCAGTCCGAAGGCCGTCTCGATTTCTCCTGGCCGGTGCAGATCGATCGGTTGTTGGTAGAGGGCGGCTTCGACCTGATCCTATCCATCGGCCAAGTAGTGCCCCACGAAGTCGCAGGCATGGCGAATTACAACAAGAACATTCTCATTGGGACGGGCGGCGCGGAGAGCATCAGCCGCAGCCATTATCTAGGCGCCGTGTACGGCATGGAACGCATCATGGGGCGTGCTGACAACCCGGTCCGCCGCGTTCTGAACTATGCATCCGAGAGGATCACGCGTCATTTGCCCATTGTGTATGCGCTGACCGTGGTGGAGGGAAACGCCGTCCGCGGCCTGTTCGTGGGCGACGACGTCGAGTGCTTCGAGAAGGCTGCCAGCCTGAGCCTCAAGGTGAATTTCACCATGCGGGAGCGGCCTATCCGCAAGGCAATCGTGTATCTGGGTCCTACCGAATTCAAAAGCACCTGGATCGGCAACAAAGCGATCTACCGTCTGCGCATGGCAATGGCGGACGGGGCCGAATTGATCGTGCTGGCGCCGGGGGTCAGGCAATTTGGCGAGGACGCGGCGATCGACGCGCTGATTCGAAAATATGGCTACAGCGGCACGCCGGCGGTTCTGCGGAAGGTCGCGGAGAACGCCGATCTCGCCGCCAACCTCAGCGCAGCGGCCCATCTGATCCATGGATCCACGGAGGGACGGTTCACCGTCACTTACTGCCCGGGAGGCCTGACCCAGCAGGAAATCGAGACGGCGGGCTTTCGATATGCGCCGCTGGGGCCCATGCTCGAACGCTATAATCCCGCCGAACTTCGCGATGGCGCTAATATTGTTGACGGAGAAGAGGTCTTTTTCGTGTCCAATCCCGCGCAGGGGTTATGGGCGCACGGCGATCGCTTCACCGCGCGCGAGGAGAGGGATCGATGGCAACAACTCATGCCAAACCGCTGAGCCATTCCACTCCTGGAAGAGTGGCCGCCACGGTGGGCCGCTATCGCTGGCGGATCTGCGCTCTTCTGTTCTTCGTCACGACGCTGAATTACATCGATCGCCAGGTGCTGGGCGTTCTTGCTCCGGAACTGCAGCGGGTCATCGGGTGGAACGAGCTGCAATACGGCGATATCGTCACCGCGTTCCAGGGCGCGTATGCGGTGGGCCTGCTGCTGGCCGGCGGATTCATCGATCGTGTCGGGACACGCCTAGGTTATTCGTTAGCGATTGGCCTCTGGAGTTTCGCCACCATCGGGCATGCCGCGGTTCGCACCGTGCTGGGTTTCGGCGTCGCACGAGGGGTATTGGGATTGAGCGAGGCCGCGAATTTTCCCGCTGCCATCAAGACCGTGGCCGAATGGTTTCCCCGTAAAGAGCGCGCCTTCGCCACGGGCATTTTTAATTCAGGAGCGAACATCGGCGCAATCGTGGCTCCGCTCACCGCTCCGTGGATCGCGGTGACGCTGGGATGGCAGTGGGCCTTCATCATCCTGGGTGCATTGAGCGCCTTGTGGGTGGTGCCGTGGATGATGATATACCGCCGTCCCGAAGATCATCCGAAGCTCTCGACGGCCGAATTGGCCTACATCCGGAGCGACCCTCCGGAGCCCACCGTCAAAGTGCCGTGGGCGCGGCTAGTGCCGCACCGGCAGACCTGGGCGTTCCTGCTCGGTAAATTCCTCACCGATCCGATCTGGTGGTTCTTTCTCTTCTGGCTGCCGAAGTTCCTCAATACGAAATACGGGTTGACGCTTACGGAATTAGGTTGGCCGCTGGTGATCGTCTACAACCTGTCGATGGTCGGCAGCGTGGTGGGCGGATGGCTGCCGGTGTGGTTTTTGAAGATGGGGTGGAGCCTGAACCGCGCGCGTAAGACGGCCATGCTGATTTGCGCGGTGGCGGTGGTTCCGATCGTTTTCGCAGCGAATGTGGCCAACCTTTGGGTCGCGGTGCTGCTGGTCGGACTGGCCACCGCCTCGCATCAAGGCTGGTCGGCCAACCTGTACACGATCGTTTCCGACACGTTTCCGCGGCGCGCAGTCGGCTCCGTGATCGGGATCGGCGGCTTCGGCGGCGCCATCGGCGGGATGCTGATCGCCACCTTCACCGGTTTCGTCCTGCAGTTCACGGGCAGCTACGTGCCCATGTTCGTGATTGCGGGATTCGCCTATTTGATCGCGCTCGCGATCATCCATCTGCTTGTGCCCAGGCTCGAGCCCGCAAACCTGGACGCCGAATCATGATCCTGGACGCGTTCAGCCTGAGAGGCAGGAACGCGCTAGTCACAGGGTCCCGCACCGGTTTAGGGGCAGCCATGGCGCTGGCCCTGGCGCAAGCCGATGCGAACGTAGTCGTCCATGCCCGTGCGAGTAGCTCCGGCGTCGGCGAATCGACTCTGGATGACATATGCACCGCGATTCGCGCCGCCGGGGCCCGCGCGGTCCCGGCGGTCGCAGATATTGCGGATCGACAAGCCTGCGCGGACCTGATCGAACTGACCGTCCGGGAACTAGGCTCCATCGACATCCTAATCAACAATGCCGGCATCATCCGCCGCAGCCCCGCCGCCGATTATCCTGAGAGTGACTGGGGCGACGTGATCGAGACCAACCTCAATTCGGTATTCCGTCTGTGCCAGTTTGCCGGCCGGCACATGCTCGCGCAATCCGGGGGGAAGATCATCAACATTGCGTCACTGCTGTCGTTCCAAGGCGGTGTGTTCGTGCCGGCGTATGCCGCGGCGAAGGGAGCCGTCGCCCAACTGACGAAGGCGTTGGCCAACGAATGGGCGCCCAAGGGCATCAACGTGAACGCCATCGCGCCCGGATATATGGCAACGAAAGTGACGGATGCTTTGCGCGCCGATACGGTACGCAACCGCCAGATTCTGGAAAGGATTCCCGCCGGACGCTGGGGAACGCCGCAAGACCTCGCCGGGGCCGCCGTGTTTCTGGCTTCCGCCGCCAGCGATTACATGCATGGCCACGTCCTGGTGGTAGACGGCGGCTGGATGGCCCGTTAAATCATGCCGCTGAAAATCAGATCGAAAGAGAATTGCCGTTGGGACCTGGTGGCGCTGGGCGAAGTGATGCTGCGCTTTGATCCGGGCGAGCGCCGCGTCGCCACCACGCGCAGTTTCGAGGTGTCGGAAGGAGGCGGCGAATACAATGTAGCCCGCGGGCTGAAGCGCTGCTTTGGCATGGATAGCGCGATCGTGACGGCGTTCGCCGACAATTCGGTCGGCCGCCTGCTGCAGGATTTGATCTATCAGGGCGGCGTCGATCAATCGCTGATCCGCTGGGTGGAATTTGACGGCATCGGACGCGCCGTGCGCAACGGCTTGAATTTTACCGAACGCGGATTCGGGGTGCGCGCGGCCGCGGGCTGTTCGGACCGCGGCCACAGCGCGGCTTCGCAACTCCGGCCAGGGCAGATCGACTGGGACGAGATCTTCGGCAAAGCCGGGGCGCGCTGGTTCCATACCGGCGGCATCTTCTGCGGGCTCTCCGACACCACACCCGATGTCGCGTTGGAGGCGGTGCAAGCCGCCCGACGCCACGAGGTGACGGTCTCCTACGATCTCAATTACCGCCCTTCCTTATGGAAGGCCATCGGCGGAAAGCCGCGGGCCCAGGCTGTGAATCGCAGCATTGTTCCGCTGGTGGACGTGTTGATCGGCAATGAAGAGGATTTTTCCGCCGCACTCGGTTTCGAGATCGAAGGCATCGACTCCAACTTGATCCGCCTGGATGTCGAGGGCTTCCGGCGCATGATGGATCGGGTGGCGCGCGAGTTCTCGGTGCCAGTGATCGCGACGACGCTGCGCCAGGCCCTCAGCGCCACCCGGAATGACTGGGGCGCCATTTGCTACAGCGATGGAGTCCTATACGAAGCCACGCCGCGAAAAGACCTGGAGATCTACGATCGCGTGGGCGGCGGGGACGCATTCGCCTCCGGCATGATTTACGGATTTCTGACGGGACAGCAGACGCAGTGGTGCGTGGAATGCGGCGCCGCGCACGGCGCTTTAGCGATGACGACGCCCGGCGATACAACAATGGCGACCCTGCCGGAGGTGCTCCAGGTGATGCAGGGCAAAGCGGCGCGCATCGCGCGTTAAGAATTGTATGACCAAATCCGAAGTTCACGACCGCATCCTCGAAATCGGCATCGTACCGGTAGTGCGCGCGGAGTCATCCGAGCAAGCGATCCTGGCGGCCGAGGCGGTGGCCTCCGGCGGCATCCCGATTGTCGAAATCACCATGACGGTGCCCGGCGCGATCGAGGTGATTCGCCACCTCGCGAGATCGCTCGCGGATCAGGTTCTCATCGGCGCGGGGACCGTGCTCGACGCCGCCACGGCCGCGCGCTGTCTGGATGCCGGGGCCGAATTCCTGGTGAGCCCGGGATTCGACCTGGAGACCGTGCAACTCGCCCAGCGGAGCGCAAAGCTGGTAATGGCCGGCGCGCTTACGCCCACCGAGGTGATCACGGCCTATAAGGCCGGATCCGATTTCGTAAAGATCTTTCCCTGTGGTAATATCGGCGGCCCGGCGTACATCAAGGCTCTGAAGGCTGCGTTGCCGCAGATTCCCATGGTGCCCACCGGAGGCGTGAATCTGGCAACCGCCGCGGAATTCCTGCGAGCCGGTGCCTGCGCTCTCGGCGTTGGCGGCGAGTTAGTTTCGCGCGGACATCTGGAGGCAGGAGATCGCGCGGCCCTCACCGAGACCGCGCGCCGGTTTGTCAATCTGGTCAGAGAGGCGCGACAAGCGGGGCAGGCTCACGTTGCGTGACGAGGATCGGAATCCCGCGCCGCGCCTGCCGCGATTCAGGATTCCTGCAGGCGTTCAAACACACCCCGCGCTGCGCGCTGCGCGGCGATCTTCTTGGTTCGACCTTCGGCTTGGGCAGTCCACTCCGGGCCCACCCTCACTTCGACAGTGAAAGTCTTGGAATGTTCGGGGCCTTTTTCGCGCACCAGCACATAGCGGGGGTGAGGCAGTTTGCGGGCCTGGGCCAATTCCTGGAGCGCACTCTTGAAATTAATGACGCCGGAAGGATCCTCTCCGTCTATCGCTTCTAAATCGCCGGGGGGCGCGTCGAGGACGTGCAGCGCCACGAACCGGCGCACCGGCTCGATGCCTCCGTCCAGGTAGATGGCGGCAATCACGGCTTCCAGGGCATCCACCAACAAGGTCCGCTTGGACCGACCTCCGCTCATTTCCTCGCTCCGCCCGAGTTCGAGGTAGCTACCGAGATCGAGGCGCCGTGCCACTCCATACAGGTGGACAGCGCTTACCAGGTGGGCCTTGAGCCGCGAAAGCTGGCCTTCCCGATATTCCGGGAACCGCGCCATCAGCGCCTCTGCGATCAGAAATCCCAGGATGGAATCGCCTAGAAACTCCAGTTGTTCATTGTCGTGAGAGGGGCCGGTTCCGATGCGCGCTTCGTTGGCGTGAGAGCTATGAGTGAGGGCGCGGAGCAGCATCTCCGGATCGGAAAACCGATGATTGATCCTCGACTCCAGAGAGGCCAGTTCCGCGCGCATTGAACGGCAGGACGCTACGGCTTTTTGATATCGACCTGGGGCGGCGCGGACGGAGTTGCGCCCTGCCCGGCGGCCTTTTGCTTCGCCACGGTGGCGCCGGCGCGGATCGATTGGGCCACCTGCTTGATCTGGGTAGGCGTTTGGGCGTCATTCATGACTTTGTCGGCGGTGGCAATGGCTTCGTCGTACTTGCCCGCGCTGTTATAAGCGGACGCCAACCGCACCTGAAACGCCGGCTCCGGATGCGCGGCCCCGTCCACCGACATTTTGAATTCGGTGATCGCCACGTCGTACTTCTTGCGAAGCAGGGCCGACATTCCCAACGCGTCATGCGCTTCCGCAATCAGGTCTTTCTTGGCGTCGTCCCACTGCTGATCGGTCATCTGCGAATTCGGTTTTGCCGCCGAATTCAGGGTGGCGATGGTGTCGTTGCCGTACTTGTCGGCTTTCGCCAGCTTGTCTTCCTTATCCAGATCGTTTTCCCGTGTGCCCTGCGCGATCAGCTCGGCCAGCATGAGCGAGGCCTGAAAGTTTTTCGGATTGGCCATCAATGCGCGCTCGGCGAAAACCTGCGCCTTGTCCCGATCGTTCTTCTGGCGGTAGGCGGTCGCCTCGAAGAAGAGGGCGGTGTCCTTAAAATCGGTGTCCGCATACTTGGTGAGCAGCGCTTCGGCGGCTGCGATGACGTCGTCGGGCTTGCCTTGGGCATTGAACATGGCGACCAGCGCGTCCTGCTCGCCCTTCGATTTCGGCATCGGTCCCTTGGGCTGCTCGGCTGCCGGCGCCGCCGCTGCCGCAGGCGCTTCGCCCTTCTTGCCTTTTTGCGCCACCAGGGCGGGGACGCCGGCGAGCACCAGCACGAGACCAGCGAGAAACAAACTCTTCATGTGCAAACTCCTTTTCGATCCTATGGTTTTGATGTCGCTTCCACGCCTTGCGAGGCAGCCTGACGCGCCGGCTGCGACGCCCCTTCCACCTGCAAAGCGTTTTGAAAATACTGGGCTGCCTCTGCGCGGTCACCCGCGGCTACAGACAACCGCCCTAAATACACCAGCGTCCAGGCTTTTACCTGGGGCTCGGGCTGCAGCTCCAACGTCTTCTTAAAGAGCCGCTCCGCCAGTTCGGGATCTCTTTGCAAAGTAGCAATACGCGCCAGACCATAATACGCCGCAGCATGCAATATCGGGCTATCGGTCTGCTGCAGCACATCCAGGTACAGCTTCTTGGCCTTATCCAGATCGCGGGCCGTGTAGAGCTGCTCGGCATCGTCCAATGTTTTGGCCGCTCCGGTCAGAGCCGGCGGAGGCGCCGCAGCCGGCGTGGGCACCACAGCGCGCGCGGTGGGCTGCTTATCGAACTCCACTTTGGAAAGACGCGCATCCTCTATGCGCAAATCGATCGCGCCCACCAGCGTCGGGTAATAGTACAGCATCGCCTGCTCCTGCTTCTCGTAGATCGGGAGCTGTTCCGCGAAGAACGGCGTCAGAATATAGCCCTGCCGCAGCGCTTCCTGGATTCCTTCCGGCCGTCGGTCCAGCTTGGATTCCACCGCTTTGATCAGAGATTCGGTTACGAGCAGCAGGTAGTCCTGCTTAAAAGATTCATCCAGCGCCGGCGCGCGCTGGGCATGCTCAGCCAGTGGTTTCTTACGGTCGAGGATCTCGGCGTATCGCGTGGACAGCGGATCGAGAAGATAGTGCAGGTACGCATGCCGCACATCGAAGACTCGCGGCTCCGGAGACGGCGTCACGACGATGGTGTATTCGTCTCCATAGCTGCGCGTCTGGATCTGGTTGGGCGCCGCCAGCAGCTCGATGAAGATCTGAAAGTGCCGGCCCTTAAACCCGGAAGTCTGCTGTCTCAGGTACGCGTTCACGTGCAGCACCGCGTCCGCGACCGGCCCGTGATACAGGTCAATGTACTGATCGATGGCGCGCCGCGAGCGGTTCCACAGGTCCTCAATTCCCGCTTCTTTATAAAATGCGGCCAGCAGCGGGGAAAGTTCCTTCATGGCGGTCACGTCCGGCGGCACGTCCACGTCCCGCGCTTTAATCGCGAAAGCCGGCGGACCGCTAACTGTCAGCGCAAACGAAATGTACTGACTGAGTTCCAGAACGTCATTCTTTTTGCGGTGACGTTCGAAGAAGTCTTTAATAGCCGGCAAGGAAGGAATATTGCGTTTGGCCAGTTCTTCCCGGATCGCGTCGCGCAGCGGATGGTTATTGGGGGAAGCCAGATCGGCGCTGTAGCCCGCCGCGTTGATCGCCGCCATGACGGTGAAAAGCGTAGGGCTGGCGTCTAATTGCCCGAGTTCCGCGCTGGTGGCAGGGGCCACCACAACCATCGTCAGCAGGGCTGCGAAGACAAACCGATTCAAGCGAATCTACCTTAAGTAACTTCAGTTTAACCCAATTTCCGCGCACGCCCGCGCGGCCCCGCTGTGCGTTAACTCACGACCGTTTCCGGAGTCACATGGTCGCCCGGCTGAAGCGGCGTTTCCGAAGGCATGGCCACTTCGTCACCTTCCGCGAGCCCATTCGTCACCTGGACGTCGCTGATGCTGGCAACACCGGTGTTTACGGGACGCCGCTCGACGGCCTGCTCCTTGAGCAACAGGACATAATTGCCCTGCGCATCGTGCCGCAGGGTCTCTTTCGGAATTACCAGAGCGTTTTCGACAACGGCGGTGCGAATCGTGGCATCCACGTTGGTGCCCGGAATCAGCTCATGACCGGGATTATCGATGAGGCAGATAACCTCTCCCACCTGGCGCGTTCCCAGCGGCTGGATCGATGTCGGCTTGCGCTCAACCCGTCCGCTCCACTGCTTGCCGCCCAGCGCCTGCCAGGTAATGGTAACCGGTTCCCCTTCCGCCACGCGGCCCAGTTCCGGCTCATCCACATAAACACGGACCCGCAGCCGGTCCAGATTGCCGACATTGGCCAGCAGATCGCCCGGATTGACGTAAGCGCCGGTACGCACCGCCAGACCGTAGACGACCCCCGCCATCGGAGCTTTCACGACGCTCTGCGCCGCACGTTCGCGGGCCAGGTTGAATGAGGCTTGCGCATCCTGCAGACGCGCCCGGGCGGCCGCCACGTCGCTCTTTCCGACCAGCGCCGTGCGCCGCTTCTCCAGGCCCTGGATCTCGTTCTCCGATTGCTTCACCTGCTGGCGCGCCGCGTCGACTTCGGCGGTAGTGGCCGCCTGCTTCTGCGCCAGGCGCTGCAGCGCGTCGTAATCCTTTTGTTGCTGCTGCAGCTGGAGCTGGGCTTGCTTAAGGCTATTCTCGATCTCTACCGACTCGGCGGGCTTGCCACCAGCCTCGAGCGCCGAAAGATTCGCCTGCGCTTCCGCAACGCGCGCTTCTCCGCCCTGCAGGTCGGCTTGCAGCGACGGATCGGAAATCGAGGCCACGATCTCACCCTTGGCGACGCGCTGGCCATCCCTCACCAGGACACGGCTCAGAATTCCGGCACGTTCCGATCGGATCGCCTGCCAGTCGAACGGTTCGACTTTGCCGTTGGTGGGGAGCGTGCTGATCAGCGTGGTTCGTTTCACGCGCGTGAAGCTGATCTTCGGCGGGGCCGCCTTACGCAGAATCCCCCATCCGATCACAGCAGCCGCCACGACCAGCAGCGCCAGTAACCACTTCTTCAAAGAGTGCTCCTCATCACTATCTTAACTGGCCGGCCCTCGCGCCGCCGCGCAGAAATCAAACAACAGCTGCCACTCGACTGTTTGCACTGCCATCGCTTGACGTTCCAACGCGGAGCCCGGTTTCGCCCTCGCCTGCTCGCATAGATCAATAAATGCGAGGGGATCCCAGCGCGCGCCGAGATCAATGCCGATCCTTCTAGAGGCTTGATGGAGTCCGGCAAAAATCGGGTGCGGGCCTACTTGCCGGAACCAATAGCCGGCATTCCACGCGTCAGGCTCTTGCCGGTGCACGATAGCGTGCCAGTAGCGGCCCTCACGACTGTCGATATCCTGCGCAATCCGATGCGCTTCCTGCCAGCAGGAAAAATAAAGCCACAACCCGCTCAGAGCGGCCTGCCCATTGCGCGATCGGGGAAAAAAGTCCACGGCCGAAACGTGCCGCAGCCGGTTGCGGGCCTCCTCCGAGGAGCAGACCCCGTGCGCCAGCGGCATCAGCCGTTCCCCATTGCCATCGAGCGAGAGGACGGCCGCCACTTCCGGTCCGTATGCCATCGGATCAAAACTCATTGATTCTCATCTGTAACATAAGACTGGCGCATTGGTGCCGGGGCGAAGCGCCTTCCGCCCCACTGCTAGAATTGAGTTGGGTATGCGTATCCTTCTGTTCAGCGGCAAGGGAGGAGTCGGCAAAACCAGTTTGGCCGCCGCGACTGGCCTTCAGTTGTCCCGCCTCGGCTACCGGACTCTGGTGATGAGCGTTGATCCGGCACATAGCCTGGCCGATGCGTTCGATCTGGAAGCGGATCTTTTTCACGGCAAGACCGGCGACCCCTATCCGATCAACGAACGCCTTGCCATCCACGAGGTGAACATCCAGAAGGAGATCAAGCGCCATTGGGGCGAGATTTCGTCTTACGTGATTTCGGTGTTGCGCACCACGGGAATCAGCGATGTGGAGGCGGAGGAACTCGCCATTCTGCCGGGGATGGAAGAGCTGAGCGCCATGATGTACGTGAACCAGTACCGGCGGGAGCAGCGGTACGACGTCATCGTGCTCGATTGCGCGCCGACGGCCGAATCCATGCGGTTTGTGAGCATGCCGACCACACTGGAGTGGTACATGCGGCACATTTTCCCGTATCAGCGCGGCCTGCTGAAAGCGGTGCGGCCGCTTGCGAACCGGGTATCGCCCATCGAACTGCCGCCCGACAGCTACTTCGCGAATGTGCAGTCCCTTTTCGGGAAGCTGGAAGGCATCGACGAGCTGCTGGAGGACCCGAAGACCACGAGCGTGCGGCTGGTGACCAATCCCGAGCGCATGGTGCTGCGGGAGACCCAGCGCGCGTACGTGTATTTCTCGCTGCACGGGCTCTCCGTGGACGGGATCATCGTCAACCGGGTTCTGCCCGCGCAGGTGAACGACGCGTTTTTCCAGGAATGGCGCATATCGCAGGCGCGAATTCTGGAGGAGATCGACGCGTACTTCGCTCCGGTGTCGGTGAAGCGCGTGGCGTTGTTCAACCACGAGGTGCTGGGCCGCGAGCGCCTGGAAGAAGTGGCTAACGTGTTGTACGGCGAGAAAGAAGATCCGGCCGCCGTCACCCGCACCGAAGCGCCGTTCAGCTTCGTCAAGCACGACGGGCACTACGAGGTCCGCGTGCGGCTGCCCTTCGCCGTGAAAGGCGAAGTGGGTTTGTTCAAAAAAGGCGATGAGCTGGTGGTCGAAGTGGGGACACTGCGCCGCCACATCGGCCTGCCCACTTCGATGGCGGCCCTTTCGCCCATGCGCGCCCGGTTAGAGAATAAGATGTTAACTGTGGAAATGAGGGAGAGCTGATATGGAAGAAAAGACGACCGCTGCCGAACCGCGAGCGCCCGGCTGCGTGCTGTGCAACGTCGCGCTGCCGTTCCTCGAACAGTTGTGGCCGGAGGGCACCCGCCAGCACTTCCGGAATTCGCGAGTGGAATTCCTGAAAGGAATTCGCAGCATCATCGACTCGCGCATCGAGCACCTGTCGCGCGAACACAAGAAGGGCACGCACGTCGTGGTCGAGTAGCCGGCCCGCTCGCGTTACAATAGCCGGGTCGGAGGTGCCGCCCCGTGTCCGAACTGACAATCCGGCCAACCGCGAAGTTCATCAAGGCCGGGCTGGTGCTGATTGTGCTTATCATCATCGCGCTCGACGCCGCCTACTTTAAATTGTGGCGCGGCGATCCGGGCTTTCCCCCGTGGTTTCCGTACATTCCTCTGATCCTTTTGCTCTGGCCCGCTTCCCGCGCGCTGCGCCGCCGCTACACGAAAGCCACGGTGACGGGCGACCGTCTCCGCTACGAGGTGGGCGCGACCTCCAAGAGCACTCGTAATATTCAGCTCACGAAGGTGCAGGATATCCGGGTGGACCAGGGTGTCTTCCAGCGGATGCTGAACATCGGCAACATTTCCATCGAGACCTCCGGGGAGACCAGCCGGCTTACGATTCCCAATGTCGACCGGCCCCAGCAGATCTGCGATGAGCTGATGAGCCGGTCGCAAAGCGGGACCACCCCCACCGTGTGAAATCCACCGGCTTACAAGGAAAAGTCGCGGTGATCACAGGCGCCGGCCGCGGCCTCGGCAAAGCGATGGCCGTGGCACTGGCTGGTGAAGGAGTGCGGGTCGCGCTCGTTGCGCGCAGCCAGGATGAGCTGAGGCGGACCGCTGCCGAAATCACACGGGCCGGCGGCGATGCCGCAGCCTTTATCACCGACGTCACCAGCGAAGAACAAGTGCGGCGCGCCAAAGACGGCGTTCTGGCGCGCTTTGGCACAGTGAATATTCTCATCAACAATGCTGGCTTGAACATTCGGCGGCCCGTCACCGAATTGTCCCTCGACGAGTGGCGCGCCGTGATGGACACCAACGTCACCTCCGCCTATCTGATGTCTCACGCCTTCGTTCCCCACATGAAAGGGCAGGGGTACGGCCGGGTACTGAACATCGCATCCACCATGGCTTGGATTTCGCTGCCGGGCCGCACTGCCTATTCGGGAAGCAAATCGGCGCTGCTCGGCTTCACGCGTTCTCTGGCGCTCGAGTTGGCTCCGGAAGCGATCACCGTAAATAGCATCAGCCCCGGCTTGTTCGAGACCGAATTGGCGCGTCCGATCACGGAAAATGCCGGGCTGCGGGCGCAGTTCCTGGCGAACATCCCGCTCAACCGACCGGGCAATCCCGAAGAAATCGGCGCACTGGCGGTGTATCTGTGCTCGGAACTGGCGGGCTACGTCACCGGCACCGACATCCTGATTGACGGTGGCTGGACGGCGCGATAGCTAAGCACTCGTAGGGCGAACGATCGTATTTTGTCGTGTGCCAGGCGAACCAAAAAGGCAGACGACAAAAGGCGATCGTCTGCCCTACCAATTAAAACTTAAACTGCAGGTTGAGCCGCAACATTCGCGGATTCAAAATCACCGACGGCGTCCCGCCAGGTCCGCCGGCGACAAACGGCTTTACCGACGTGCCCAGGGTCTGCGTTTCAGTCAAAACGGTGCTTGCGTTGATCACGTTGAAGACCTGCATTTCGGGAATGATCGTGTATTTTTCGTGTATGCGAAAGATTCTCCGCGCTCCGATATCGAATTGAGTGAGCTGAGGAGTAAGCCGGGAGCCCGGCGCAACCAACTGAATGGTTTCGGAGCCCTGTTTTAATTCAGGGTCAACGAGAGCGCCCGGATTCGGGCAATTGCAGTCGGCCGGGTATCGGGTTGTCGGCGAGATCGTCCAGTTCACGGTCTTGAAGCCCTGGTTCTGGCCGGCATATACGGTCAGCGGCAATGGCGGAGTGGTGGTGGAGGAAGCGATCGGTGTTGCGAAATTGTTGCTAAAAACGGGATCCGAGTATACCGACGCGTTCAGCTCGAAACCCCACTTGATCGGCACGTTCGTTTGCAACTTGTACTCGCTGCGAAACGGCACGCCGGAAATTTGGCCGAGCGACTGCTGCAGACTGCCGCTCCAATCGCAGAAGCGCAGGGAATTCGGATCATTCAAGGCCGTTCCGGTAGAGTTTGTGTTGATATCGCATGCGGTATCGGTTTGTTTTTCAATGCTCCATCCCGCGACGACGAAGGCTCCGTGCGGGAGGCGCGCGGTAACTGAAGTCTCGAATCCCGTATACGTGTCGTGGCGCAAACTGCGGGGTGCATTAGTCTGATAGAGAACCGGAGCCAGGCCGAAATAGTTCGGTTGTAAGTTATAGACGGTGACTGGCGTACCGTCCAGAGGGTTGGTGATCTGGGCGGGCGTCCATGCGGAGGACGGGACGGCATAATTGATCACCATTGGCTGTTCGTAATCCGAGGTTCGGTTCCAGTTGAAATTCAGAGTGACACCCCGCCTTACTTCCTGTTGGATGCCGGCACTGTACTGCCATTGATACTCTCTCCTAAAATTCGGATCCTGCGCGATGTTATTGAGAAGGCCGAACCGGGGATTGGGATTGGGACCGACATCGCCATCCCCGAAACCGCTACCGGCAGGAATACATCCCGGAGTGATTCCGGGCGGCGCCGTCTCGCAGGCGGTGGTGGGGCGGTTGAGCCATGGGATGGACTGGGTGGCCGTATACATGGGATTAAACGCGTTCAAATTCGAGGTAACGATCGGTGTGTTGTATTTGCCGATGCCGGCTTTGAGAGCGGTCTTGTGGTTTCCGAACAGATCGTAGACCAGGCCGAGCCGCGGCGACCAGTTTTTGAAGCAACTGAGCCCCTTCACGGTGCCGCAGTCCACCTGCGGGAAGCTACGCGGGCCCACGAAGCGTCCGGCGGGAGCCGTCTGCTTCTCGATAAGGTTATTCAGATACTCCCAGCGCAGGCCGGCGGTAATCGCCAGGCGTTTCACGTGCCATGTATCCACGCCGTAGATACCAAGATCCGATTTCACGCGGAACTTTTGAAACGTCGGCGTATTGTAGGCGACGATTTGCAGGGGGACGCCGTTCGAGTATTGGTAATAGGCGTCTCCGTTTGCAACGTTGTTGAGGTAGTTGATTCCCCAATCATCGGTCAATCCGAACTTGAACTGGTGCGATCCGGTGACATAGGCCCCCGACGCCGCGTAGACCCATCGTTCGTACTTGGCATAGGTATTCACCGATCCGGCGATGCTGCGCGTCAGCCTGGTCAGGTCCAACTCAGCGGCGTTCGCGTACCATTCTGGCGTAAACGGAGTCTTCGCCACACCGGCGTGGTACAGAATATTGTAGTCGAGCTTGGTAAACGAGAGGCCGCTTTGCACAATCAACCTGGGAGTAAGCGTGCTGGTCCAACGGGTCTGGAAGATGTAATACATCTTCGGCATACGCTCCAGTGAGGATATGTTGGGGTTGACGTCGCTGTAGCCGCCGGCGCCGGTGACCACATCATTCTCCTTGGTCTTCCAATCCCGAATCCACATCGCCGAGATTTTGTTCTTGGCGTTGACCTGGTACGTCAGGCGGATGTCACCGGTCCAGATGTAGCTCTTCTCGATGCCGGGCGATCCATCGGGATAGAAGGACCCGGCGGATTGAACAAAGCTGAGCTGCTTGCGCCCGCCGACCAGGAACCACAATTTGTCTTTGATGATGGGACCGCCCAGACTGCCGTTGAAGTCTTCGAGGCGATTGACGGCGGATTGCCCGGTGAGACCACGAGTCTTCAGCGCATTGCTAACGTTATTCCCAACAAACTGCGAGGGGACGTATCCGAGGAAGAGCTGTCCATGAAGTTCGTTGCCGCCATCCTTCGGGATGAGGTTCGTGTAAACTCCGCCGCCACCGACTTCGGCAGCGACGTTACTGGTCTGATAAGTCGATTCCTGAATGAGCCCGTTATCGACGTAGATCTGGATCAGACCGTCGTTCTGCATGGTGTTCACGCGCATGCCATCCAGAAGATAAATGTCGCGTCCGGCCGGATTGCCGTGCGTCGATATGTAGGTCTGCTCGATTTGCTGAGATCCTCCTACGTCGGGCTGATTGAGATGAATGCCGGGCACGTAGGAGGCGATCGACTGCATGTTACGAGCAGTGGGCAGCGAGTCCATATCGGCCCGCGTCAAGACCTCGGGGTGCGCCACGTTCTCGATGTCGACGGTGGCCACCTGGGCCTGCACCTCAACGGTTTGTCCGACCGAGCCTACCTGCATGGTAGCGTCGACGGGCACGGTAACATTTGCCGGCACATCGATCTGCTCCTTGACCGTGCTAAATCCGGGCTTGGCGAAGCTAACGGTATAGATACCGGGACGGATATCCACGATGGCGTACCGTCCTTCGCTATTGGTAATCACGGTACGTGACCTCTCAATCAAGGCCGGACTCGCGGCCTCGACGGTGACTTCGGCCATAACGGCGCCGGAACTGTCCCTGGCCTGTCCTGAAATTGTGCTTTGCGCTGATGCGGTGGACGAAAGCAGCGCGAGGAGAGAAAAGCCTGCGAAAAAAACCGGCGCGGTGCGACGTGGCATAGAAGATCCCCTTTCTTCGACGTCTTTCCCGAGTTGTGCGAATGCTATATCGGCGAGATGCCGGTGTCAACCGGATGCTGCCATGCAGAGGCGGGGCGCGAATTAAGCAACGTTAGGGAGCGTCGTAAAAAGAGGTGGGAATGGATTGGAGCAAAAAAGGGGTTACGACGAATCCGATTTCTTGCGGATCTTGATGTCGAGGCGCTTGATCTTCTGGTTCAAGGTCGACAGCGGCACGTGCAGACTTTCGGCCGCCTCCGTCTGGCTCCAGTTGAACTCCTCCAGCCGGTCCAGGATCGTCCGCCGCTCGAAATCGTTGACGATCTCGAATAAGGACGCGTCGGCCGGCAGCGGGCCGCCATCGCCGCGCGAGATCCGCACGCCATTCGCCTGCAGGAGCGAGTCCGGCAGCACGTCAAGAGGAACCGAGGGCTCCGTCGCCAGCACCACCGCGCGCTCCACTACGTTCTCCAACTCGCGCACGTTGCCCGGCCAGGCATGCTCCATCAGCACTTGCATGGCTTCCGGCTGAAACTGCAACAGCGATTTCCCGGACGGTTCCAGAAACTTATTGTTCTCGCGGCAATAGTAGGTGAAGAAATGCTCCGCCAGCAGCGGAATATCTTCGCGGCGCTCCCGCAGCGCGGGCAGCGCGATGTTGATGACGTTTAGCCGGTAATACAGGTCCTCGCGAAACTTGCCTTCCTTCACGAGTTGATACAGGTCGGCGTTGGTCGCGGCCAGGATCCTCACGTCGACCTTGATCGGGTCGGTGGCCCCCAGCGGAATGAATTCCTTCTCCTGAATCACGCGCAGCAGTTTAATCTGCGTTTCCACGCCGAGAGTGCCAATCTCATCGAAGAAGATGGTGCCCTGGTCGGCCACCTCGAAGTAGCCCTTCTTGGAATGGATGGCGCTGGTGAAGGCCCCTTTGACGTGACCGAATAGCGTGGATTCCAGCAATTCCGGCGGCAGCGACCCGCTGTTGACCGCGACGAAGAGGTGATCGGCGCGGGGGGAATTCACGTGAATCGCCTTCGCGACCAGTTCCTTGCCTGTCCCGGTTTCCCCGGTGATAAGAATGGTCGATCTCGCCGGCGCCACCTGGCTCACCACATCGAGCAACTTCACCATCCGCTCACTTTTACCGATGATGTTGGGGAAGCTGTAGCGCTGCTTGAACGCGCGCTTGAGGTGCGTGTTCTCGTATTCGAGACGCCGCCGCGCGATCATCCGGTCGATCTCGATCAGCAGCTTCTCGTTATCCCAGGGTTTGGAGAAATAATCGTTCGCGCCGTATTTCAGGGCCTTCACCGCGGCTTCCACGGAGCCATAGGCGGTGATCATGAAGATCGGGGTCTCGCGGTCGCGCTGGCGGACCTCCTGCAGCACTTCCATGCCGGAGCGGTCCGGCATCATCAGGTCGAGGAGCACCAGGTCGTAGCCGCGCGACTCCATCTTGTGGAGCCCCTCGGCGGCGTTCTGCGCCAGATCGACGGAGTATCCGCCATCGCCCAGCAGCAACTGCAGGCTTTCGCGGATGTCCGGCTCGTCGTCGACCACCAGCACGTTGCCTTTGGTTTCAATCGCAGTGGAAGAGGATGCGGTCATTTCAAGCAGCGGTTACCGGTTTCCGGGCCGACTCGATTTTTGTGGATCCGGGCCGGACAAGAGGTAGATCCAATCGGAATCGAGCGCCCCCGCTGCGGCGATTCGAGACCTCGATCGAGCCGCCGTGTTCCTGAATGATTCCGTAACTCACAGACAAACCTAATCCTGTGCCTTTGCGGGCCGCCTTGGTGGTGAAGAATGGATCGTAGATGCGGTTCAAATTCTCCGGCGCAATCCCGCTCCCCGTATCGGCCACCTCGACCCTGGCGCTCGAGCCGTCTGCCCATGTCTTCACTTCCAGGGTACCGCCACCGGGCATCGCGTCGCGCGCGTTCAGGAAAAGATTGAGAAATACCTGCTGCAGCTTCCCGCCGTTGCCATGGATCGCCGGCAGGCCGGCATCCAGCTCGGTGGTCACCTGGATACCCGATTTTTGAAGCTGGTGCTCGAGCAGCGACAGCGTTTCCTGGATGACGCGGTTCAGGTTGACGTCGCCGAAGGAAGTGGTCGAGGTGCGCGAGAAATTGAGCAGCGAGTTGACGATCTCGCTCGCCCGGAACGTCTGTTTAGCGATTTTATCGAGGATCATCGATTTTTGCGAATCTTCACCCACCTGCTTGGCCAGCATCTGCGCATAGGTGGAGATCACAGCCAGCGGCGTATTCACTTCATGCGCGACACCCGCCGCCAGCAGCCCGATACTCGACAATTTATCCGCCTGGACCAGCCGCTGTTCCAGCTCCGAGCGGTCCGTGATGTCATCGAAGATCACCAGGCGCCCGATCTGCTGCTGATCCTTCGAGACCAGCGGCGCAATCGCCAGGTTCAAGATCGTTTCCCGCCGCTTCGCCGCGCCGTTGCTATGGCCGTTGCCATTGCCGTTCACCGCCAGAGGCTTCAACGCGAACTTGTACACATTGTGCACACCGGTATCGCCGCGAACCCGGTCGAACTGCTCGACCAGATCCTCGGGGAACAGCTCCGAAAGCTTCTTGCCCACCGCCTGCTCCCGCGCGATGCCAGTCAGCCGCTCAATCTGCGAATTCCAGCTCTCGACGCGGTCTTCCAGATCGGCCGCCAAGATGCCGACGTTGATCGATTCGACGATGTTCTCGCTGAATTCCTTGAGCCGCTCGTATTCCTCCACTTTCATTTGCAGGGAGCGATATAGCGATGCGTTCTCGATTGCGATTCCGACGTATCCCGCCAGCGTCACGAGCAGTTCCAGATCGACGCTCGAGAGGTATTCGCCGTCGGTGGTCCGGCTGATTCCCATGTAAGCGATGGTGCGCCCGCGGACCGTGCATGGCAGGTAATAGGTCAGGTCCAGGTCGCCGATGGTCTTGCGCACGCCTGCGGGCCATGAGCGCGAGACCGCGTCCAACTGGTGCCGCGTTCGCTCGAAAAACAAGTACGCGTCCGGCAGTTTCCAGGTGAGGAAACTCAGGTCCAGATCTTCGGCGCGCACATGCGCCAGCCTTGCGTTGGCTCCCATGGCCTTCTTCAGGCGGAACGCGGCGCCATCGGCACCCTCTTCCAGGAAGAACGCCAGGTGTTTGATGGAGAGCGTATGCAGCAGACGGTCGCCGACCGAGGCCAGCATGGCGTCCAGATCGGTTTCGGAGCTCAGCTCGCGCGCGAACTCAATCAACGTCCGGCGGTAGTCGTATTGATCGCGGTAGAAATACTTGTCCAGGCGCTCCTGGATCCAATTGCGGATTGGCTGGAACAGAAACGCCGTGATCAGCATCACGGTGATCAGCCCTGTATTGCCGAGGTCTTTGAAATTCTTCTGCACGGCTGAGCCAAGCGAGAACACAATTGCGTAGAAGGCCGCCAGCACGCACAAGGTGGCCAGCGTATACGCATATCCGCGCCGGAAGATGATGTCGACGTCCATCAGGCGGTAGCGCACAATCGCGTAAGCCAGGGTGAGCGGGATCAGAGGCAGCGACAGCACCGACATCTTGAGGTATTCGTTCGGAATGGCTCCCAGGGAGTACGGAAGCACGTAGAACAGGCCGAACGGCGCGATGGCGCAGAACGTTCCATTCCGCAGCCATTTGAGCTGCTGCCGCACGATCGGATCTTCGGTCCGCCGGTACTCGAAGCTCAGCGCAGTCGCTCCGATGATGTAGGGCAGAGTCGAGAGCAGCATCCAGACGCGGTCCAGCGCCCACCGCAGCTCCAGCGTCGGCATGGCGACCGACAGGCCGCCCGACGCAAACGCCACGTAGAGCGCAAACAGCAACAACGCCGGCAAGTACAGGACGCTCACGCGCGCCGGGCGATTGAGCCACTTGCGCGGTTCGGGGAAGGTGAGGCAAAAGTGCAGAAACACCGCGGGCGCGAGCAACCCGGCCGCGACATTTCCAAAGTAGATCACGGTATCAAAACTATGCAGCTGTCCGGTGTAATGGAAGGAGAAGAAAATGAATGAAACCAGGCACAAAATATAAAAATGCTGAGCTTTGTGCGCGCTGCCGCGACGGAAGTAAACGAACAGACCGATGATGAGATACGAAAGCCCCACCAGATACTGGTAGACCACGGCGCGATCGAGCGGCACCTCGCCGACAATCACGTCGCGGATGGGGAACTCGACGCCGCCGCGCGAGACGGTGTAAGTGGCTTTCTTCCAGGAGCCGATATTCACCAGCACGCGGGTCACGTCGGTGGACTTGTGCACATCCACACCGTTGATCGCCAGCAACCGGTCACCGACTCGCAACCCCGCGCGTGCGCCTTCGCTCCGGTCGGGGACCGAGAACGCTTCCACACCGGCATTCCGATCCACCCAAATTACGCCGTCATCAGGTAACCGGAATTTGTGCTGTTGCTGGAAATTGATGAACGCAGCCACACCTGCCGCCAGCGTCACGATCGTGAGGATCGCCGTAGACAGTTGGAACTTAAGCTCCTGAAACATGGTGGTCGCCGTTCACGCCTGCGAGACAATTAACCGCAGCCCAAAAGAGCACTTTTAGGGCCGTGGATGAGGCACACTCCTAGCTCTAGAATAGTCTATTTTTCTATCACTTACAACGTGGCGTAGCGCTACACTTCCCTTTTTGGGAGAAACGCGCTACGGGGAAGCGGATATAGCTGCAACCTACGGAGCGGTGGTGGTGCGCACCCAAATCTTTGAAGCCGCGTTTCGCAACAGGCGGATACGCCCGGTCGCGGCCTGCAGGTCCATCGGCGGCCCGGCGTCCAGCACCTCGACCGCGATTCCCGGCCGGATGCCGGCGCCTTCGAGGTATTCCAGAAACCGCCGGTCGCGCTCGAAGACGCTCACCACCTCAACGCGCTCGCGGCTAGCCGCCTCTTCCAGTAGCTTCAACCCGCGGCGGCGCCGATCCTGCGGCGAGTCCATCCCCACCAAATTGCCGTGCGGGCAGAAGTTGCCGCGGCCGAGCTTCTCCGCGAGCTTGCGTTCAAAATCGGCGGAAACCGCGTGCTCCAGTTGTTCGGCCTCGTCGTGGACCTTGTACCATTCCAGACCGAAGATCTCGGTGAGCATGCGCTCGATCAGGTGGTGGCGGTTGAGGACGCGATTGGCGATCTTGCGCCCGGCGGGCGAAAGCGTGATCTGTCCTTCGGCCGCCACGCGGATCAGCCGGTCCCGCTTGAGCCGCCGGATCGCCATGGTGACTGCCGGGGCGGAAACCTGCAGCCAGCGCGTAAGGGTAACCGGCTTCACGGTCTGGCCCTCCGACTCGGCTTCCGCGATGGCTTTGAGGTAATTTTCCTTCGAGATGGTGATGCGCACGCGCGCCTACTTGCGCATGACCAGCACACGCGAAGGGTAAAAAGTCTGCCGAACCATGCGGTCCTCCAGAATCTCGAACCGCACCTTCTGAGCCAACTGCGGCACTCTCTGCTCGACCTGCCGGCCCCAGAACGCAGGAGCGACCTTGCCGGCGACCCGATAGACGGAATTGAACATGACCGTATTCTGGCCGATCAATACGAGGGCGAGCCGTCCGCGGTCGCGCAAAACACGGCGGAACTCGCTCAGGGTCTTGGAGATGTCTTCGGTCGAAAGCAATTCCAGCAGATAGCAGCAGAAAACCGCGTCGAAGCTTTCGCTCCGAAACGGCATGTGGCGCGCATCGACTGCCTGGCAATGAGCGCGCGCCGCCGGGAACTTGCGCTGCGCCACCCGCTGCGTGCGCGCGGCCATGTTGGGGGACAGGTCGACGCCAATGGTGGCGCCGCCCGAATTGGCGCGCACCAGCCGCCGGAACATCTCCCCGCTTCCGGTAGCCACCTCGAGCACCCGCATGCCGTTCCGCAAACCCGACGCTTCCAGGGCGCAGCGGTGCGCGCGCGAGTGAAACAGCATCGTGGAAACAGGGTACACCGCCGCCATCCGGTCGTACACGCGCCGGGTTCGGTCCGCGAGCGTCGTCGGGAGCCCCTGCATGGGCCATGCAGCAATCGATTCTTCGAGTCTGTTCAAGAGCTTGTTCTCCTCAGCGTTAAGAAGCCGCCGCCAGGTCCGTCTGCAGTTCGGGCATCTCGATCTGCACACGCGTTCCCCCGTCCGGCTGGCTGTCGATCCACATGCGATATTGATTACCGAACAGCACCTTCAATCGTTCATTTACATTGCTCACGCCGATTCCCTGCTCCAGCAGGGTCGCGAGCTTGGCCTCCGGGATCCCCACCCCGTCGTCTTCCACCAGCAAATGCAGCTTCGCCTCGGTGCGGTACGTCCGGATACGAATCGTGCCGCCCGCCACCTTGCTGCTCAAGCCGTGCTTGATCGAATTTTCCACCAACGGTTGAAGCAGCATGCTGGGCACGAGCATGTCCAGTGTGTCTTCCGCCGCATCCTTTTCGAACCGCAGCTTGTCGCCAAAACGCACCACTTCAATCGAAAGGTAATCCTCGATGAAATTCAGTTCGTCGCGCAGAGCGCTGAAGTTCTCATGTTTTCTCAAGAGCCGCCGCAGCACCTTCGAAAGTTTTACCACCATCACGCGTGCCTGATTCGGATCGGTCCGGATCAGGGACGAAACCGAATTCAAAGTGTTGAAGAGAAAATGCGGGTTGATCTGGCTGGTGAGCGCCGCCAGCCGGGCCTCTACAAGCAGCCGCTCCTGCTCTTCGAGCTTTTTTTCCGTTCGCGCGCTGTTCCAAATTTTGAGAGGAATCGCGACGGCGAATAAGGTCACCACATATACCGCCACAATGGTCAGCGGGTGCGGATGCGGCCATCCCGGCACGAGGCGGAACACGTGCGGCGAAAACTGTCCGAGAATCTGCCGCAAAAACTCGGCATAGAGGATGGCCGCCACCAGCAGCAGGTGGAATGCGGTCCGCCGGTGATTCTTCCGTTCCGTAAAAAACCGGTAGATGCTCAGGTCAAAAAAGGGCGAGAACCGCCAGATCTCTTCCGGCGCCGGAGCCAGGTCGCGCAGCAATCCTCCCAACACTCCGATTCCGGCCAACAAAGGCAGCGTAAGGTGTTCGCCCCAGAAAAGCGCTGGCACGGAAATCAGGGCGCCGGACAATAGTCCCGTGACGTACCCGCCAAGCAAGCCGGCGAGCAGGCTACCCTCGAGCGCCAGGTCGGCGGCCTGGTAATTACGGCTCACCAGCCGCGCGGTCACACCTGCCGCGAATATGCCTGCCAGCCAGAGCGAAAATGCCAGCCGTTGATTCAAGGTCCGGCTCTCGCGCATCAGCATGGATTTGAACCGGTTCGAGCGAGCCAGCACGCTGGCGATCGCGGCCATGATGCCCAGTTTGAACAACAACGAAACCAGGAATGAATTGAGATCCGGCATTAAGGGGCCGGAAGCCATTATAATAGAACGAATTACACGTTCCCAAGCGTTCGCTATGAATAATTCGCCCGCAGGCCGCCTGGAAAAGGTGGCCGAAGCCGATTTTCCCACCCAGTTCGGTGCGTTCCGGATCTACGGATTTCGCGGCGGAACCGAAGAGGGGGTAGTCCTCAAAATGGGAGATCTGACCGTTGGTCCGCCCCCGCTGGTCCGCATTCACTCGCAGTGTTTAACCGGTGATGTGTTTCACAGCCTGCGCTGCGACTGCCGCGCGCAATTGGAAATCGCGCTCACCAGCATAGCTCGCGAAGGCCGGGGGTTGTTGATCTACGAGCACCAGGAAGGCCGAGGCATCGGATTACTCAATAAGCTCCGCGCCTACGAGCTGCAGGACCAGGGCGCCGATACGGTGGAAGCCAACGAACGGCTGGGGTTCGATTCCGACCTGAGAAGTTATGAATTACCCGGTGCGATCCTGCAATACTTCGGGTTGAAGAAACTGCGTCTGCTGTCCAATAACCCGGAAAAGGTGGAGGCCGTGGAAAAAGCCGGCGTGGAGGTCACGGAGCGAGTTCCGTGCTTAGCGGATGTGGTAGACACGCGCGAAGCCTATCTCCGGACCAAGCGCGATCGCATGGGCCATCTGCTCGAGTAATGCCGGCGGCCTCAGCCCGATCGGGGCTTGTCGCCGGCGGCCTCTTCACTCTATCCGCAGCGCCTCGACTGGGTTGATCGCCGTCGCGCGCCGTGCCGGAACATAACTAGCTACCGCCGCTGACGCCAACAGCAAGGCCGCCACCGAGCCGTAGGTGGCCGGGTCAAGCGCTCTCACTCCATACAGCACCGAAGTCATCAGCCGTGTCATTCCGGCAGCCGCCGCCAGACCCAGAACGCCGCCAATACCCGCCAGGAAAAGACCATGCCGAACGAACATGCTTTGCAGGCCCGAAGGCTGCGCGCCCAGCGCCATACGAATCCCGATCTCGCGCGTCCGCTGCGAGACGCCGTACGCGATAACGCCATAGATCCCGACCACGCCCAACACCAGCGCCATCACTCCGGCGACTGCCAGCATCACCAGGGTAAAAGAAGTCCGCGCCATAGACTGATCGTAGACGTCCTTCAAGGTCCGGACCAGGAACACAGGCAGGTTCGCGTTAACCGACCAGATTGCCTGCCGCGCCTGGCTCAGAAAACTTTCCGTTGCCGCGCGGTTAGTCCGGATGACGAAGACACCGGAGCGGCTGACTTGCCCGGCATCGCCCCAGAACGAATCCATCAGGGCCGGCCAGTACGCGAATGACGGAGCCTTCTGTTGCGCGCCGTTATCGCGCACATCTCCGACCACACCGACCACCTCGCGCCATGGATCTTTCATTCCTTCCCGGATCCGTTTCCCCACCGCCGCGCCCGCCGAACCCCACATCTCGCGGGCCGTGTTTTCGGAAACCAGCGCCACGTGCCGCTTGTCATACAAGTCAGTCCAGGTGAAATCGCGCCCGGCGATCAGCGCCGTGCCGGTCGCCTTGAAAAAACCAGGCGTGACAAAGCGGAAGCGCCGGATGGGCGGTATCTGCCCGGCTGAATACTGCTTATCTTCGGCGTAGACCAGGTCGTTGGAGTTGAAGTCTTCCAGCGGCGCTGAACTGGCGAACGCCACCGAGCTCACGCCGGGAATCGCTGCCAGCTTTTCCATCATCTGGTTCTGCATGCGCATCACACGCTCCGGCTCTTTCACCAGGACTTCCGGAATCGAGATTCGCATCAATTGTACTTGCTCCGGATTGGTGAAGCCGGGCTGCACATTCCGCAATGCCTGAAATGTGCGGATCATCAGACCGGAGCCGATCAGCAGCACCAGCGCCAGCCCCACCTGCACCACGACCAGCGTGTTGCGCGCCCGATGCCGTTCGCGGCCCTGGCTCATGGTGCGTCCGCCGCCGCGCAAGCCGGCCGCCACCCGCGGCCCGGCATATTTCACCACCGGAATGAGTCCGAAGAAAAGACCGGAGAGCAGCGAGATCGCCAGCGTAAATGCCAGCACCAGCGGATCCATTCCAATTTCGCTCAGCCGCGGCAGCGTCGCCGGACCGTACGCCACCAATACGCGCAAAGCTGCGTAAGCCAGCGCCAGCCCCAGGATGCCTCCGAGCACTCCCAACGTGACACTTTCGAGCAGCAGTTCCCTTGCGATTCGGCCCCAGCCGGCGCCCAGCGCCGCCCGAATGGCGAGTTCCTGCTGGCGGCCTTCCGCGCGCACCAGCAGCAGGTTCGCCACATTCGCGCACGCAATTACCAGCACCAGCCCGATGGTCCCCATCAGCACCCATAGCGTGGCGCCGATATCGCCCACCACTTCCTGCTTGAGGGGCTGCAACCTGGGACCGAGTCGCGCGTTCTCAAACAGGGCGCGGCTGAATCCCGGAGGCGGCGGCCAGGCTTGCAACCAGATGCCGAGCATTCGCGCCACATCCGCGTTGGCCTGCTGCAGCGTCACTCCCGGTTTCAAACGCGCGATGCCCTGATAACTGAAATTCCCCAGAAAGACCTTGTTGCGCTCGAACCGGTGCGGCAGAATCAAATCGGCCTTCGAATTCAGGAACCGGAAGTCCCGCGGCATCACACCGATCACCGCGCGCGGCTTACCATCGATGGTTAGCGTGCGCCCCACTACTGACTTGTTTCCACCGAAGCGCCTCTGCCAATACCCGTAGGTCAGCATGACGGTACTGGGAGAGCCCGGCGTGTCTTCCGCCTGCGAGAACCAGCGGCCTACCACTGGTTGGACGTCCAGCGCATTTAACGTGCCATAGGTTACAAATAACGCCCGCGTTTGCTCCGGCTCGGCCAAGCCGGTGACGCTCGCCCCGCCGCTCGACCACAATCCGAACTCCTGAAAGGTCCGGTTCTGCTCGCGATAGGTGAAGTACATGGTGGGCGAGCAGTTGATGTTGCCGTCGATCCCGATTATGCCCGGAGCGACGTGCCACACCCCGACCAAATCCGACGCGCCTGGATACGGCAGCGGCTTGATCAGGACCCCATTGATCACGCTGAAAATGGCGCTGTTGGCCCCGATCCCGAGAGCCAGCGTGACCAGCGCAATCGCGGTAAACCCAGGAGCCTTCCCCAGCCGCCGTAGGACGTGCTTCAGTGCCGCCATAGTAATTACTACGACGCGCGTCCCGCCCCAGTTCGCAGAAAGTGGGGTCGCAACGCTAAAACACGAACTTCAGCGCTCCTTGGAGAATCCGCGGATCGTCCGATGACAGGATTTTCCCGAAAGTCGGGCTGTTGAATGCCGCCGTCGGCGTAACGAATCCCGATGTCGACGTGGCGGTCCCGTTGCCCGATAGACCGTTCGGCGGTCCCAGGTTCGCGCGGTTTGGAATATTGAACCCTTCGAACCGGAACTGCAAGCTCTTCCGCTCGCGGATGCGGAATGTGCGCGTCACCGCCGCGTTGAAGTAGAACGCGCCCGGCGCAAGAATATTGTTCGCCCCCATGGGTGAATAGGTTCCCGTTACTGGTTGCGCGAATGCCGCCGGATTCAGATAACTGCTCGCGCTCCGGTTGGGTGTGTAGACGTCCGCGAGCACCTGAACCGCTCGTTGGTTTCCCTGGCCGGTCAGCGCCTGGTCGAGCCCGCTCGTCACCGTCATGTACGGCCCGGTTTGGGCCTTGATGATCGGCGAGAGTTGCCAGCCGCTCGCAACCGTTCGCAGCGCCGTGTTCGAAAACTTCGGCGTCTCGAAGACTGCCGACAGGTTGAATAATTGCCGGCGGTCCGCCAGCACGCAATTCGACCGGTCATAATGCCGGTTATTGGGGATAGTGAAATTGGACCCGGCCACGGCCAGCTCCGGATTCGCCAGATCGGAAATGCAATGCGACCACGTATAGTTGGCCTGGATACTGTATCCGCGAGCGATCCGGTGTTGTACCGAAAGGATCAGTCCGTTGTAGTTGCCGGTCCCTCCATCGTCCAACTGCGAAATATTCCCGTAGTAAATCCCCTGGGCCGGATTTTGCAGGTACAAGGCTCGGCGCGTATTCACATTCGCGGTCGTGGAAATCCCGGGAATGTAAATGCCAGGATTTGCCTGATTGCCGCCCCACAAATGAATGATGCTCGTCCCGACATAGTTTGCGGCAATCAGCCAGTTCTGCCCAAGCTGCCGCTGGATGCTGAGATTCCACTGCTGGGAGTAAGTGGTCTTCGGGTTCAGCAGAAAGTTCTCGTACGTGCCGAAGTTGATGAACGGGGAATTCTTACTCACCGTGAGCGGGTATGGGTTGCCTCCCGGAATGCCGGCCCACGGATCTGCAAAGCTCGCCGGAAAGTTTACAGTCGTCGTATTACCGATCGGCGGTGTGGAGCCGAATCCGACATAGTTGTTCATCGCCGGCAGGTCGAAGAAACGCCCGTATGCGGCCCGCACGGAGGTCTTGCCGTCACCTTTGACGTCCCAGGCTAGTGAGACGCGCGGCGCCAAATTATCCCACCGATGCTGCGCCACGCCCCGTCCCGGATATCCGGGATCGCCTGGGAAAAGGAGCCCCGACGGCGCATTGACGAATACCGAACTATGAGTATTTTGCGGGAACAATGCGGGGTCGAAATGAGGGGTCCATCCATACTTCGTGCTGACGGGCAGATAGGGGTCCCAACGCATGCCATAATTGACGGTAAGTCTCGGCGTCAGCTTCCAGGTATCCTGAACATACAACCCGAAATAATTCATACGATCGTATGCGAGAGTGGTTGTAGCTTGGGTGAGCGCCGAGGGTTTCCCGATCAGAAAATCGGCCAGCCCCACGCCGTTCGAACCGCTCGACGCCTGGCCATTGAACGTAAAAGGACCGGACGCATTGAGCCCCGATGTCCCGTTCAGGTAGGAGCGGATGAAATCGGCTCCAAATCCAATCTGGTGCGACCCTCGAACCACGCTCATATCTTCTGCGAATTCGAAGTCCATCGTATTGTAAGTGCTCGGCGTTTCGTTGTTACTTGCCAGCGTAAATCCATTTGTCACCGTGATCCGCATTAACCCCGGCACACCGGGCCACATATTGATTCCCACATCGTTCGGGCCGAACACCTTGGGATTGATCTTCGGAACAGCCGACCGGTTCAACGTCGCATGGAATGTGCTGACCATATCCGGCCGGATGAGATAGGTATCGCCCAGAACCGCGGATTGGGTCTGGAAATTCAAGGATGCCGTGGAGGCGGCCAGCAGATTCTTAGGATCGAAATCCGAAGGCTGGTCCAGGTGCGCGTTCAGATACCGGAAGTAGAGCGACTGCTTCTCGCTCTTCTGATAATCGGCGCGCGCCAGAGAATCGTATTGGTTGCTGCGAGTGCTTCGTCCGAATTGAATTTGCCCGCAGACATTGGTGGACGTCGGGAAGCCAGGCCACTGCACAATCTTCATCGCAGGCGCGGAAAACAGCGCCGGCGATATTTGATTGTTGACGAAAGGGGCCGCGAGCGTAATCTGCTGGCCCCTGGTATTACACTGCGGCGACGTGATGCCGCTGAAGTCGCCCGCCAGCATCTGGGCCGTGGGAACATATGCCACGTTGGTTGCCGGAGCCGTTCGCAGCAGCGTGCTCTGCTCTCCGACAAAGAAGAACATCTTGTTTTTGATGATCGGCCCCCCCAACGTACCGCCGAATTGATTGCGCTTCAGCGAGTCCACCGAGGACGCGAACGTGTACCGTGCGTTCACCGCGCCGTTGCGGATAAATTCGAACAGGTCGCCATGAAATTCGTTAGTTCCCGACTTGGTCACCGCATTCACGGCCGCCGCGGAATGATGCCCGTACTGCGCCGGCAAGGCACTCGTCTCCACTTTGAACTCCTGCATTGCGTCCGGAAAGGGAAGGGGCAAGTTCAGATTGTTGTACGGGTCGTTATGCGTGGCGCCATCCAACCGGTACGTCAATCCGTTCGACAGTCCTCCCGCTACCGAGATATCGACGGTGGGAAAATTGCGCACCCCGGAATTCAATCCCGCACCGTTCACCTGTGTCGCCATGCCGGAAAGGAAGATAAGCTCCGTCACCTGGCGGCCATTCAGCGGCAACTCCAAGACCCGCTGATTATCGATTACGGAGCCCACGCCCGCGCTGCGCGTCTCCACCAGCGCCGCATTGGCTTCCACCTGAACCTGCTCGGTGACGGCACCGACTTTCATGGTCACGTCCACAGTCGGATTACTGCCGACTTGCAGCACGATTCCCGATTGCAGATATTTCGTGAACCCTTGCTTGCTGACTTCCACCTGGTAGGGCCCGATCGGCAGGTTCGCCAGCACGTACACCCCGTCGGCGCTGCTGATGACTGTGCGCATCTGCCCGGTATCGGTCTGCGTGGCCTTCACCTCCGCCCCCGGAACGGCTAAGCCGCTCGCGTCGCGCACCGTGCCATTGATCTGCGAAGTGGAAATGGCCTGCCCGTAGATCGCGGCGGCGGCAAGCAAATAACTCAACGCGAGAACGCCCCTGCTTTTCATGTACACACCTCCCGGAAGTCTAACCCCTGGGTTGTGAGTATATCCCAATCCGCGGCAGCGGCGCGCTCCGCAGCGCTTTAGTTTTCCCGAGAGTGGGATTTCGGCAGAGGGTGTGGGGCAAGCCCCCTGGTCTGCGCGGGTCCCCCTGGGCCGCTATTTGCGGTAGACCTGGCCGCCTTTCATGACAAACCGGACTGCGCCAAGCGCGTGTATATCCGCAAGCGGGTCGCCGGCCACCGCGATGATATCGGCGAATGCCCCCGGCGCAATCACGCCCACTTTCCCGCTCCAGCCGAGCAGGGCGGCCGCGTTCGTGGTGGCGGCGCGAATGGCGTCGATCGGCTTCATGCCGTATTCCACCATGTACGGGAACTGCTTCCAGTTGTCGCCATGCGGATAAACGCCGGCATCGGTACCGAATGCCATGAGCGCGCCGGCCTGGAACGCCTTGCGAAAATTCTCCCGCTGCAGACGGCCAACCTGCCTTTCCTTTTCGATGGATTCCGGCAGCACGCCGTTCTTAAGACCTTCGGCCAGAATGTAATCGTCGTTGTAGATATCGAAGACCAGAACAGCGTGGTGCTGCCTGGCGAGAGCGATGCCCTCGTCATCGATGAGGCTGGAATGCTCGATGGAATCGATGCCCGCGAGGATGGCGTTCTTGATCGCCTGCGTGCCGTGCGCGTGGGCGGCCACCTTGCGGCCCACCTTGTGCGCCTCTTCGACAATTGCCTGCATTTCTTCCAGCGTGTATTGGGTAGCGCCGACCGCATCTCCTTTCGACAGGACTCCGCCCGAGGCGCAGACTTTGATGAGATCAGCGCCGTACTTGAAATTCTCGCGGACTTTCGCGCGGGCGGCCCAAGGCCCGTCCGCCACGCCTTCGCCGGTGTGATGGAACTCCGGCGCGAGCAGGTTCTCATCGCAATGGCCACCGGTAATGCCCAACGCCGGCCCGGAGACCAGCATGCGCGGCCCGTCGATGTCCCCGGCTTCAATCGCATCGCGCAGCGCGACATCCGAGTACCCCTCTGCACCGACATTCCGAACCGTTGTGAAGCCTGCGAGTAAGGTGGCGCGCGCGTTGCGGGCCCCGGTCAGCGTGGCCCGCGGAACCGAGATCCCGAGCGACTTATAGCCGGAGTTGCGCGGATCGCTGGTGAGATGGACGTGCACATCGATCAGGCCGGGAAGACAAGTGGCGTCGGCCAGATTGAACGCCGCGCCGGAGCCGGATCCCGCCGCTTCAGCGACCACCTTGCCGTCGCGAATGGTAATGTCCGCGCCCGTCGTGTAAGCGCCCTGCACAGGGTCCAGGAGCTTCCCGCAATGAACAACAATGTCGGCGGCGTGCGCCCGTGCCAGGACCAGGGCGAACGCCGCAAGCAGGATTCGTGGCTTCACAAGTTGCCTCCCGCACAGTATAGCGTTGGGCATCGGACCGACTTTTACAAGTTATTTACACCGCGCGCCCATGACGCTGGCTAAGATCGAATTTAGGAACCCGTGGCATCCATTCCGATTCTACGAGAGGCGGAGCAGCAGCGAGCCTCCTCTCCGTGCTCCGTTCATTTGCCGGAGCGGCTGGCCGCGGCCGCGGTTCTGGCGGTCATGACCCCCGTGATCGGCCTCAGCGCCCTTACCCTTGCCCTGATTTCGAGACGGAGCCCGCTCATCGCGCACCGGCGTGTGGGCTGGCGCGGATCCACGCTCTGGATGCTAAAGCTTCGGACAATGTGGGACAGCCCGGGCGGAGAGCGGCGCGCCTGGATCGAGCGTATCGAGGACTCGACCGGGCCCTTGCGCAAGCATGCCGTCGATCCCCGTGTACGCAGCGCCTTCGCAAGGTTCTGCCGCCGCCATTCGATCGACGAGCTGCCTCAGCTAATCCACGTAATTCGCGGGGAGATGTCGTTAGTGGGTCCCCGGCCCCTGACGGCCGAAGAGCTATCGCGTTATTACGGCGAAGACACGCAGGAAATTCTGGAAGCGAAGCCCGGAATTGCCGGTTTATGGCAAGTATCCGGACGCAACCGGCTGACGTATGCCGAACGTCGGGAATTGGATCTGAAGCTAGTGCGCGGCCGGTCGCTGCCTATGTATCTGCGAGTGCTGATCCGCACCGTAGCAGAAGTCTGGAACGGCGCGAATTCCTGGTAGCCGTGGCGCTGGCGATCTTGTCGCCGGTGAGCGATACTTACTGCCCGATAGCGATCTTCAACTGGTCGGTGGTGGTGACGCCGTTCATCTGAATTTGCAGTGAAACTGCGTTGCCCGGCGGTACATTCGGAACCGTGATCGCAATCTGGTACATGCTAGGATACTGGGGCGACAGCACGGAGTAGACTATACTCGCCGGCACATTGCCAACCAGCACGGTGGGCGTTGTCGTCGTTGTGCTGAACGGATCTCGACCTAATCCGGGGTTCCCGTCGGGTGGTGGGTTGGTGACTGGCCCAAGCCCCGTTGCCCAAAGGATCAGAACTTCACCGGGCTTCGACGGTCGCGAGGGGTAGCCGGGGATCTGAATCGCCGGAGGCAGCGGCAGAGAGATGTCTGCATTGTTGTAAGCAGCGGGACGCCGGACGCCGGTGCTATCGGTAAAAATCTCAAAAAGGCCGGGAGATATGGACGCCAGCGGAATGGTGACCGGCGCGGAGGGTCCTGCGGCCGTCGTTACCACCACTGTTCCGGTACCCGTCGCGGCTCCCGCCGGGAGAGCGCCCCACGGCAGTTGCACACTGAGCTGGTCGCTTTGCAAGGCGGCGTTAAACGACTTCGGGACAATGTTGATCATTGGCGCCGGAAGATTGTTGACCGTCACGCTGACGTTGGACAGCGAGTTGGACAGCGGCACGGTGTCGAACTGCGCGAAAGCTGAGGTGAAGTTGTTCCCGAAGATGGTGATGAGGGAGCCGGGCGCCACAGGCTGGCCCTGGACAAAACTGGCTCCGTTTTCGGCCTTCCGGGTTGAATCGATAACCGGAGCCTGGCCAAAGGCCGCCGCCGCGCCAATCAGTACAAAAACCCCAAGCCAGGATGAGCGTCCCACGATCCCTCCCTAACGATTTTAATCAACGCGCGAGGCGTTCAACGGGTGTTTGCCGGATAATTTACTTTTGCAACATCTCTCGGATAATCCCATCAAACTGGTTTGATCCAACGTTATCAAAGCTAGTGCCCAGTAGCCAGTGGTGTGCTGTCGGACAAGTCGCCTGGAGGCAAGGACGAGAACACGGGGAAAGCCTCGGCATTCAGAGACAGCGTGACGATGGGAGCGGTCGCGGTGATCTGCACCGACCCGTTGAAGCTACTCAGGTTCAGCAGGGGGCCAATGTTGGCGGCTCCGTGCGCGTTGGGCGGGAGATTCAGATTGGTGCTTCCGAGAGACAAGCCCGTGGCGGAGTCGAGCGCCGTAATGGTGAGCACAGCGGGCGACGGGGAAGGATTCGCCCAGGCGACTCCCGTGCGGGTTTCGGCGAAGGTAACGAATTCGGTGGCGGCCGCGGTGGCTGCATTCACACCGGCTTCGCCTTGGGCCACGCCCTGACTATAGAACCGGTACAAGAGGCTGGCCTTAACCGGTCCGGTGCACTGCGCTTGAGCCCATCCACTGAGCAAGGCGGCGCCTGCATTCGTCTCAATATGAAGATCAGCGCCAGCGCCCAAATTGTCAGTCCGCGCGGCTGCCGTGCCGCCGGGAAACGGGACCTGCAACGGACTGCCTGAATCGGATAGGAAGGTTGTCTGGCAGCTCACGGGCCGGGCCGAGTAATTGACATAAGTCAGGGTGGTCTGATAACCGCCGCCGAACGCCAGATGCGGAAAGTAATACGTATTTGTGAACGGTGCGGAGGAAGGCGCTCCAGCCGCGGTGGCGGCGGCCAGCGGTGTGGCATCGGGAAGATCGCCCGCCGGCAAGGAAGAGAATACCGGAAACGCTTCGGCGTTGAGCGCCAGACTGACGATCGGGACCGTCGAGGTGACCTGCACCGATCCGGTAAAGCTGCTCAGGTTCAGCAGCGGACCGATATTAGCGGCTCCATGCGCGTTCGGCGCCAGGTTGACAGTAGTGGAACCCAGAGGAGGTCCGGGCGTCGCGCTGAGCGCGGTTATCGTGATGACAGCCGGCGCCGGAGACGGATTGGCCCAAGCGACTCCGGTGCGGGTTTCGGCGAAACTCACGAACTCCGTGGCGGGCGCAGTGGCGGCGTTTACTCCGGCTTCGCCTTGCGCGACGCCCCGATTGTAGAAGCGATACAGCAAGCTTGCCTTCACCGGACCTGTACACTGCGCCTGAGCCCAGCCGCCCAGCAACGGGTCGCCTGCGCCAGCTTGTGTCTTGGCGTGGATGTCGCCGCCCGGCCCGAGATTGTCGGTGCGGATCGAAACCGCGCCTTCTGCAAACGGCACCTGCAGCGCATCACCCGAGTCCGACAAGAAGGTGGTTTGGCAACTTACGTTTTGCGGGGAGTAGTTCACGTAAGTGAGGGTGGTCTGGTACCCGCCTCCAAAAGCCAAATGCGGAAAGTAGTAGGTGCTGGAGAAGGTCACCGTGTCCGCAGCGGCGACGGTGGCGGCGAGCTTGTTTTCGAAAATTGAGGCATACGAGCCGCGCGCGCCGTTTAAGGGCCCGGGCGCCTGCTGGCATTGGCTCGATATCGCGCCGCCGAAGAGAAGAACGGATGCCAGAAAGCTTGATCTCACATGTTCATCTTACGGACGGGCGAAAGGCTCAAGAGTAAACTCTGATTAGAATTTACTGTTGCAAAGCGCGCGACTCCGCACGCGCCAACTGGGCCCGAATCTCTTGCAGAGTACGCGTGACATCGGCGTCCTTGCCTGCATTCAGATCGGCCGCCAGCATTGCTTCCCGTAGAGCCTCGTCCATGCGTCGCTGCACTCGCAAGACCTGGGCTAATGTCCAATGCGGTTTAAACCAGTTTGGATGCGCGCCTATGGCGGATCGCAAACTGCGTTCCACGCAGGTTCCCTGGTCCTGACTACCGCAAATAACGGCGAGGTTATACCAGGCGTTAAAAGGATCCTCGGCGGTTTGCGTGGCGTGGAAGCCCACCAGTTCGGATTCTCTGACTGCGGCCGCGCGATCGTGGAGATTCGGCGCGCTCGAAGCCCAGGCCAGCAAAGCCCGCGAATACCAGACATCGGCGGTTCCTCCGGGAAGGCGGTCATCGACATAAGTCTGATATTGAGCGGCGGCGCCGGACAGATCACCCGCTTCCAGGGCTTGCCGGGCTCGCTCTAAAGCCGAGTCGGCGGTGACGAATCGAATCGCGAGATACAAGAACGGGAGCGCCAGCACCGCGGTCGCGAGCGCTACCACTGGACGGCGACGGCCAGCGGAAGAGGGCGTGCCGAGAGCCACCAATAGGCCCAGCGAAACAAAGAACAGGAAGGCCGTCGGCGCGATGAAAGCGGTGAACTGCTGGCTCACCACTCCGGCCGCCAGCGCGGCTCCCAAAGCCGGCTGTTTCAAGCGAAACGCGGCGGTAAAGCCCATTGCGCAGAAGGCCGCCAGCACTATCGCGCCGGGCAGACCTTGCGCTACCAGCGCATCCACAAACATATTGTGCGGAGACTCGTGTGAGAAATCGGGATAGGCGCGCGCCAGCTTCACCGATTCAAACCGGGGAAACTCGCTGGTAAAGACTTCGGGCCCATATCCCGCGGCGAGCCGGCTGCCGGCCATGGACAGACTATCACGCCAAAGATTGAGGCGCGCGCCGCCCCATGGATCTTCGGCGAACCAGCGCGCTCGGCTTCGCATCTGTTGTCCGGGGGGCGAAAAGTAGAACCCGATGCCGGCGAGAACGGCGACGGCCGCCAGCACCGGGGCCAAACGGGGAACGCGAACGCGGCGGATGGCCATCCACACGACTCCTCCGGCGAGCAGGCCGAGGATCGCCGCACGCGTACCGGTCAGCAGCATGGCGCACGCCGCCAAACCAGCGATCACCCGCGCCCCATAACGCCAGGAGACGGATTCTTCCATCTCAGTCAGACCGAGGCTCAGGTACACGACAAACAGCAGCCACGTTGCGAAATAGCTGGCATAGGCGAGCGTTCCGGGCGGTCGCACGATAATGGTGGCGTCTCCTCCGACGTGATACGCGCTCGCAGGCAGCAGCGGATCCCAGCCGAAATATTGGGCGATTCCATAGGCCGCTGTGATGCCGCCCGCCACCGCGACGCCGCGCAGAATCGTGCGTACCCGCTCCGGACGGCCTGCGCAATTCGCCGCGACCAGCCACGCGAACAGGCAAACGCAGATCTGCTCGACGGTTCCATAGCGGCGCCAATTCGTGCCGAATAGCGAAAGGCCTGGCCGGGACGAGATGGCGGTGGAGATGGCGAGCGAGAGAACGTTCAGCGCGAGAATACCGGAGAAGAGGACGAACAGCCGCGGCTTGCCGCCTATCCGCACACCCGAGAACCCAGCCCAGGCCAGAACCGTGCCGGTACCGGCCAGCAGCACCACGATTTTCGGCGTCACATCGTAGTAGAACAGGAAACCCGGAGTAATAATTAACGCGGCCAGGGCGACGACCAGGGCCTGCAGTAGGGCCATATCGGCTACACTCAATAGTAACCGCATGCCGGACTCACTGGACGCATTTCGTTACATGAGTTACGTGCGGCTGCGATGGCGGCTGGTGGCGGTGAGTTGCGTAACTGCCATGGCATTGGCGGGCGCGGTGAGTGCGGTCTTGACGCGGGAATACACGGCAACCGCGCGCATCGTGATTGAAGCACCTGCCGGGGCGGACCCGCGCTCGGCGATGGCGGTGAGCCCCATCTACCTGGAGTCGCTCCGAACTTACGAACAGTTCGCCTCCAGCGACAGCCTGTTCCAGAAGGCGACCGACCGTTTTAAACTGCGGGCACTCATGGGCGCGCGCCCCATCGAAGGACTGAAGCGGAGCGTGCTGAAAGTCGGAGTCGTGCGCAACACGCGCATTCTGGAGATCTCCGCGACTCTGCCGGACGCGTCCAAGGCGCAGGCGCTGGCGCAGTTTCTGGCGGAGCAGACCGTGACTCTGAACCAGTCGCTGATCACGCGCGGCGGCAACGATCTGGTGGACGCGGTGGAACAGCAGCGCCGCGAAGCGCAGGCGCAGCTTGACCGCACCGAGAAAGAATGGAGCCAGGCGCTGGCCACCGAACCGGTGGACGACTTGCAGAACGCGATTTTCCAGGCCAGCCAGTCGCGCGCAGGGCTCGAGGAGCGGATCGCCAATCAGAGGTTAGATCTCACCGACACTGCCGGTACCAGCCAGGAGCAGAGCAACGCGCGCGCACGGCTCCAGGAGTTGCAGCGGCAATTGGAAACGCTGAATCGGGATACCGCGGAAAAGGAAAAGGTATTGGCGGGCCGGCTGGCTCGCAAAGAGCGGCTCGAAGCCGAACGCAAGGCGGACCTCACGGCCTTGGAAGCAATCGAAAAACGCGCTCGGGAAACGCGAGACGACCTCGGTTACCGCGGAGAACGGCTGACGATCATCGATCCCGGAGTTGTGCCCGAGCGGCCTTCCTTCCCCAATATTCCGCTCAACCTCTCGGTCGCGCTTCTGCTCGGCCTGCTGCTGCCCCTGGTGTACCTGGCGTTGGAGTTGAGCTATCAGCAGCAGCGCGCCGGCACGCGCCGTGGCGTGCTGCAGGCGCTGGCCCAGACGCGCGCCCAGCCGCACGATGACTAGCGCGGCCTTTCCTGTAACCCGCAGACACCTCCTCGCTCCGTTCGCGTTGGGCGCGTGGGCGGCGGCCATCGCGGTGGCGCCGACCCTCGCCATGAAGCTGGTGCTGGCTGCGCCCGCCGTTTTGCTGCCGCTGAGCGTCTGGACGCTCGAAGTCCCGGCGCGCTGGATCTCCTGCTTCTTCGCGGCCGCGCTGCTGCTGCCGCCCCTGCCGATCCCATGGGGCGACACTGGTCCCCACCCCAGCCTGTGGTTCGCGGCGTTGGGTCTGGCGGCGGGCATATTTTGTCTCGACCGCTGGAGCGTCCCGCTCTCCGGTTTGAATGGAGCGCTGCTGGCGTTCTTCGTTGTGTTGCTGTTTAGCGTCGCACCGGCGGCTCTCTATTCCGGGCCGGCTGTCGCGGGGGGCAGCTTGGTTCGGGTCGGGCTCTTTGCCATTAGCGTTTATGTTTTCTTCTTCACCGCGCACGGTCCCGGCACGGGATCGGACCCATGGGCGGCGCTGCGCGGGCTATTCTGGATCGCGGCGGCGTCGGCGTTGTTCGCCTGCGTCGATTTCTACTTTCAATTTCCCGCGCCGGCCGGTTATGGCGCTCAATACGTCTGGCTCGATTCTGGCGTGTACCGCCGCGCGCAAGGTCTCTTTTACGAAGCCAGCACGCTGGGGAATTTCTGCGCGTTTTTTCTGGTGATGATCGCGGTCTCGGTGGCGCGGCCGCGCGCCGAGACTCCCGTTTCGCGGCTGGCTCTGGCAACGGGGGGCGCCGTCTTCCTGGCGGCGATGGTGCTTTCCTATTCGCGCTCCTCGGTGCTGAACGTGGTGACGGCGCTGGCGGTGCTCGCCTGGCTGAATCGCAAGCGCATCCGCCTTCTCCGCATGGCGGCCATTCTCATCCCGGGGGCCGCTGCGGCGGCACTGCTGATCTGGAACCTGTTTCCACAGTTTCTGGAGGCCTATTGGCTGCGCCTCTCCGCCTCCGCCGAGTACCTGACCACCGCCACTGAAGGCGTCTTGTCGGGGCGTGTCGCGAGTTGGCGCGTGTTGGTGGCCTGGATCGCCGCGCATCCGTGGCAGGTCTGGTTGGGTCTCGGATACAAGACTTTGCCTTACACCGATTACGTCGGCGCACCCGTGGTCGGCGACAACATGTATCTCACCACCATCGTCGAGACCGGCGTACTGGGTTTCGCCGCGCTGGTCTGGCTGTGCGTGGCGATTCTGCGGTTCTCCGCCCGCGCAGCGCGCGCCGCCGATCCCACCCGCGCGTTTCTCGGCACATGGATTCTCTGCTTTTGGTCGGGCCAGATGATGCAGATGCTCTCCGGTGATCTGCTCACCTATTGGCGCGTGCTGCCTCTCTATTTCTGGGTTCTGGCGTTAGCCGTGCGGCAATGAAGGTTCTCTTTCTCGACCAGTTCAGCGATCGCGGGGGGGCGCAGCGCATGTTGTTCGATTTGCTGGGCGCGGTCCAGGCACGCGGGTGGGCGGCGGCGGTCGGATTGCCTCCGGGCGGAGATTTAATCGACCAGGTGCGGGCAACCGGAGCCGAAGTGTTCGAGGTTCCGTGCGGCTCCTATTCCTCCGGGCGTAAGACCGGGGCCGACCTGTTGCGCTTCCAAGCGGAGACGCCGCGCCTGGCGGTGCGGATTCGTGAACTGGTGGAACAGTTCGCTCCCGACCTCGTTTACATCAACGGGCCGAGGCTACTGCCGGCGGCGGCGCTCGCCCGTTTTCGCCGGCCCGTTTTGTTTCACGCCCACATCGGCGTCTCACAAGGCGCGGCGAGGTTGCTCGCCGGTGTACCGCTGCGTCTGTTGAAAGCCAATGTGATCGCGGTGTGCCGCAGCGTGGCTGGGTCGTGGCGACCGTTCGTGGGCGAAGAGCGAATGACGGTCGTCTATAACGGCGTGGCCGGGCCCGAACGGGAAATCGTCAGAAACGGCGGAAATCCTCTGCGAATCGGCTGCATCGGGCGCATCTCGCCCGAAAAAGGGCAGCGCGAATTTCTCGGGGCGGCATGCCGGATTGGCGGCGCGCTTCCCGGAACCCGGTTTCTGATCGCCGGTGCGGCGCTGTTCTCCGACAATGCCGCTCAATCTTACGAGCGCGACATCCGGAAGGCCGCGGAGCGGATGCCGGTTGAATTTACAGGCTGGGTGGACGATGTCTACGCGGTGATGGAGCAGCTCGATCTGCTTCTGGTGCCGTCGGTATGGGAGGAGCCAAATCCCCGGGTGATTCTGGAAGCATTTGCCTCGGGCCTTCCGGTCATTGCGTTTCGCCGCGGCGGCATACCCGAGATCGTCGAAGACGGCCGCACCGGTTTCCTTTGCGATAAACCGGGCGAGATGGCGCAGCGTGCCGTCGAGCTGCTCCAAGGCGACCGGGCGCGGCTGCGCGCCGTCTCGGAAGCGGCGCGCGAAATCTGGCGGCGTCAATTCCAGCTCGAGGCGTGGCAGCAGCGAATGATCACCGAGATGGAACGCTGCGCCAGTTAGCATCGGCCTCGGATCCGGCCGCGGCCTGACGGCTGTCCGCGCCGCTCAGCAACGCTCGAAAGAGCACGCCCGCGCACGCAGCCACTACTGCCGCTCCGGCCAGCACCGCTCCGTAACCAAAGCGCGCCAGCAATGCGCCGCCGGCGAACGACGCCAGCGCCTGCGCTCCGAATGCCACCAGATAGGCCACCGCGGAGGCACCGCCGCGCTCGCTCTCGGCGACATGGCTCATGAGCAGCGAATTCAACCCGGGTTCACTCATCCATTGGAAACTCATGTACGCCGTGAAAGCGAGCGCGGCGGCGGCCGCCGGCGGCTGTGCCGCCAGTCCGCCGAGTCCAACCGCGGTGGCCCACATCATCCATGCAATGCCCGGCACCAAACCCACCCGCCGGAACACCAGCGGCGCGAGCAGAACCGTCGCGACTTGTCCCAACTGCGATACCGAAAAAATTGAGCCGATCCGTTCGACGGGAACGCCCAGCCGCGCGAAATATACGTTCGCAAATGGATTGAAGGCGCCAGTGGCAAGGTGCCATAACGCGAACGCAGCCAGAAACCGGAGCAGAAAACCGCTTCGCGGATAGATCCGCGCTCGTTCGCGCGCAGCCGGCTTCGGTCTGAGACGCAGCGCCGGCAGCAGCGCCAGGGCGGTCATCGCCGCGGAAACCAGGAGCACCGTCCGTTTGCCGTGAAGCCAAATCGGTAATTGCCCGCCTATCCAACTCCCCGCAATCCCGACGGCGAACATGGTGGCGAAGAACGTGCTGAACGCTGCCGGCCGGCGTTTCTCTTCCACCGCCCCGGCAATGATCGGAGCAAACGCCACGGCCCAAAAGGAAAAAACGCACCCGCTGGCGAACCCCAGAACCACGAGCGGCGTGCGCGTCACCGCCAGTGCGCGAAGCATTTCGATCGCGGCCGTCGCGGCGATGGTCGCGAGCAGCGTCTTGCGCAGCCCTACGCGGTAGACGAGAAGAGCTGCCGGCATGGTGCCCGCCAGGCTGCCCACCCGGTTGGCGCCGTTCACTACTCCGAGAAACGCCTCGCCAAAACCCAGATCCACCAGGTACAGGTTATAGAGGAGGACGAAAATAAAGAGCGCAAAATTGAACAACACCGCGGATGCGAGGAACTGCCAGAACTGCGCGCCGAGACCGTTGGTCTCCCACCACCAGCGCGTGCCCGAGGCCGCTACCTGAGGCACAGCCGCCAGGTGATGCCGCGTGCGCCCGGCCGAATACGCTGCGTACTGAAGGGCGTTTCGCGCGCGCTTGCGCCAGGAGATCTGTTCCTTGGGCACATAGAGAGCGGCCCCCCAAGGCGGCAGGTTGCCGGGCAGGAGCCGCCGCCGCGCCACGCTCCACGCATCGCGCCGGGACGAAACCAGGCTGCAGTGCAGCCACAGCTCGTCTTTGTTGGCGTGAAACGGACTCCGCGCCGGCGATGTCGCAAATTTCTCGAACCACATCTGTGTGGACGGGCTCAGTTGCGCGATCTGTTCCTCCGCCGCCGCCGACAGGCGGCAGCCGAACCACTCGGCGGCCAGGCGGAACACCACTGCCTCAAGGCCGCGGAGCTCTTCCGTGTGCATGTCGCGCCACTCATTCCAGAAATCGTTGTCGATGGACGAGGAGTCGAGCACCAGCCCGACTTCGTACACGTGATACGGGCTGACGCTGCCGCGCAGCAGGTGCCGCAGCAGATGCAGAGAGGCGTAGCCCAGCGCATCAACGGGACGCAGAACCCCCAGATCCACTCCCGCGATCAAGCGCTTGGTCCGCCGGCTCCAGAACTCTTCCGTCTTCGGCGCCGCAATCCGCTCGACGCGTTCGTTCCAAAACTGAAAATGCAAGTCGATGCTGAGAGGGATTTCAATATCGAAGTAATCGCCGCGCCACTCCCAGCCGGTTTTCCGCACCAGTACCGGCAGATGATCGGTGGGAAAGCTTTCCATTGCTTCCACCGATTCATACCCGAGCGTCAGCAGAGCGTCTCGCGCGGCGTAGCTCCGCTCTCCGGGCGCGAACAGGTCGATATCGTATTGCGCGCGCAACTCCGCGCTCAGGCCGAAGAGCGCACTGTGGGTGATCCCTTTGAGAGCCACGAAATCCACGCCGGCCTCGCCCAGGCACGCGGCCAGCTCTCGATACGTCTGCGCCACGCCGGCGAGGCGCTCGCGGTTCTTGGACGCATCCTGATCCGTTCGATCGCGCACCCATGGCGGCATGGCCTCGCGGGCGGCTTCGCGAACGGCGAGCGTGAGCCGAGACCGATCGCAGAAATCCAGCGCCGCGCGCCACTGCCGGTCATTCAAGCGGCTGAGCGCTTCGCGACGAGGCTCGCGTAAATGCAAAGCGGCCAGCACCGCGGCCGCGCTGACCGGGAGCCTGGGGCAATTCGGCCAGGGATTCGCCAACCTAAAAATCGTACCGCAGGGCGAACTGCAGCCGCCGCGGATCACCCGAGGTGAAGATCTTGCCGAAAAAAGGCCCGAAATCCGGATTGGGTCCGGGAATCCCCCAGTTGGGATGATTGAAGGTGTTCAGAGCCTCCGCCCGAAACTGAATCGAGCTTGCCTCGGTGATGCGGAATCTGCGCAGCAGCGCGAGATTGAATATGTTGTTGCCGGGCCCGGGGATCGTATCGCGACCCGCATTGCCGAACGTGAAGGGTGCCGGCGCCGCAAAAGCGTTGGTATTGAAGAATTGATCCGCGGTGCGCTGATCCCGCGGCAGCGTGATGCTTTGCCCGGGCACGATGTTGGGACGGTTGGGTGTGCCCGAGTTGGCGAAGTCTAGCGCGAAGTAAAACGGATTGAGGGGCGTGCCGTCCTGCAGCGTCACCGTGCCGCTGGTTGACCATCCCCGCAGCAGCGGACCGGCGATTTTCGTATCAGGCAGCCGGTAAACATAGGCCGCGCTGACCCGCCGGCCTACATTGAAAAACGAGAGCCCGCGCTCGAGCCGCAAGTTGCGCTCATCCTGCGCGCCCACGCCGTCAAACAGTCCCGGAATCGGTGTATCCGCGTCATCCATAGACTTCGACCAGACGAAACTCGCCAGTACCGACAGCCGGCTCGACAGGCTCTTCTCCACTTTCACCTGCAGCGAATTGTAGGACGAGTTGGCGATATGCTGGCGCTGGATGATCGGGCCGAGAGTGGGAAACGTGCGCAGTTCTTGCAGATCGCCGGGCCGCGGCGCGAGATTTTCGCCGGTCTCCACATGGGCCGGAGTGTTGAACTGGCGGAAACGGCCGAGCCGGGTGCCTTTGGATCCAAGGTACGCCAGTTCCAGAAGCAGGCGGCCGGGCAGTTCGTGCTGTAAGCTTCCGCTCCATTGCTGCACGTACGGTGTGCGCGCGTTGGGATCGAGGCCGAAGTAGCTGGGGAAGCCCGTATCGGAAGTTGCCGAGAAGCCGTTGCGCGTGGTCAGCACCGGTGCTCGATCGCCCTGCGTCTCATTCATCTGATTGACGAGACCGTTCAGCACCAGGTCATAGCTCTCCACCGCGATTTCGGAATTGTAGTAGATGCCATATCCCGCGCGGAACGCGGTGGAACCACCGGGCAGGATCTTCGGCAACTGCCAGGCGAGCCCGAAGCGCGGCGCGAAGTTTTTGTAGTCGGGATTGCCGGCCGATTGCACCGGAACCAGCCGTGGGGCGCCGGGCAGGGTCGAGTAGTCCAGGTTGATGAGGTTGCCACGCGCCTCGGTAAACGGCGCGGCGTACTCATACCGCAGCCCGAGGTTCAGTGTCAGCTTGGGCAAGATCCGCCAGTCGTCCTGCAAATACCCGGCGGTGACATTCTGACGCAAATAAGCCTGCCCGGAGCCCGCCGTGCGCGTCGTGTCCTGCGGAAACCCGAGCAGAAAATCCGCCAGTGGATCGCCGCTATCAGCGCCGGAGCCGTCCGCGCTCGTGAACACACCCGTATAGTCGTATCGCCCGCGCCGCAAATTGCTCTGCAGATAATTCAGTTGAAAATGAACCAGGCTCCCGCCGAACTTTACGGAATGGCGCCCGCGCACGAGGGACACGCTGTCGGAGACGTTCCAGAGGTTATCGCGCTGCGATTGGGGCAAAGTCGGCGAATCGGTCACAAACGAATAGTTCGTCACGTTGAAGTAGGGAAGCCCGAAACTCAGCGGGTCGGTGGGAGGATTCGCCAGTCCGAGTTGCTGCGCCACATTGGTATGAAACGCCGTCTGCGGCACGTCAAACAACCGCAGGCGCGTAAACGAGACCCGGGCTTCGTTCACCACCGAAGCAAAAACGGTGGTGTAGGACGCCGCGCCCTGCTGGGCCCGCACATCTTCCGTGAACGGCAGCAGTGGGAACGAGCCGGAAATTACGTTGCCTTCGTCGTTCCGCGTGTAGTGCGCGGTCAGCGTACTGCGGTTGCCGAACTGGTGATCGATCCGCGCCGAACCGGCATCATTGCCGAACGTGCTGGGCGTGGCGTCGAGGAAATTGCCGGAATTGCTGTTGCTGTTGGGCAGCGGCTCGTATTTCGCCAGGAACGCGGAGGCGATGGGATCGATGCGCGCTTTGGGAATCTGATTGTTCCCGAAGGGCGTGCGCGCGGCGGCGGAACTGGCGCCGGCCGGATCGTAGATCGTGTTCCCTCCCATGAAGTCTCCCGCGCGCGTGTTCTGGTCGGGCACGATGGCGGCTGCGGAGGTCCCGGATTTCTGCCGCATCCCCTCGTAGATGCCATAAAAGAAGGTGTTCTTGAGCCGCGGAACCGGACCGCCGAGAGACGCGCCAAACTGGTTCTGGCGGAAGATTGGACGCGGCAGGGTGGGGTCGTCGAAATAGTTCCGGGCGTCCACCGCTTCATTCTGCAGATACTCGAAGGCGCTGCCATGAAGCGCCTTGCTTCCCGATTTAGTGATCACATCGATCGCACCGCCGCCCGCCTGCGGAAATTCCGCCGGAGCCAGCGACGATTGAATGTGGAACTCCTGCACCGAGTCCATCGGAGGATATACCGCGATCGCGAACGTGTTGCGGTCCGTGTCGTACGCTCCATCCAGCAGAAACGCGTTCATGGTGGAGCGGCTTCCATTGATTGGCGGGTTCAGCGCGACCGAGCCGCGCGAGCCTTCCTGCACGTCGTTATTCACGTCGTGCACAAAGCCGCCGAGCTGGCGGGGAATCGCTCCGGGCCCGAGCGTCACCAGGGAAACGACGTTGCGGGACGCCAGCGGCAGGTCGGCGATCTTCGACGTGTCCATCCGGTATCCGACAGCCGCGTTATCGGTATTGAGGGGTGACACAGTCGCTGCCACCGTGATTTTCTCTTGCTCGCCTCCCACGGCCAAGCGAATATCGTGCCGCGCGTTTTGATTTAATTCCAGCGTCAGGCCGGCAGCTTCGTAATCGCGGAAGCCCGGCTTGGCCGCCGCAATCGTGTATGTGCCGGGCGCTAGTTGGTCGAAAGAGTAGTTGCCGTGCGGATCGGTTGTGGTTGCCCGCGAAAATCCGGTCGCCGGCTGCGCGGCTGTCACCGACGCGCCGCCGACTACGGCCCCCGATTGATCCACCACTGTGCCGGACAGCGTCGCGGAGGCCACCTGGGCGCGCGCCGATGCTCCGATACAAATAATTAGGATGAGTGTCTTCATGAAACCTGCTGAAGCGAATTAATTCTTTAACCTGGAAAGAAGCTCTACGCCATCATCGAGGCTCTCGTACCGCAAGCGATAGGCCGGCACACGAAGGAGCTTTCGCACAGTTCTCTCACGCAGGCAGTCGACGTCTTCCCCGTAGCTCGCCGCATCCTGCAGCAGGAAATCCACAACCTCCGCCGGTTCAATTTTATCCAGTCGTGCGGGGGCGGGCGTACCGCGATCGACCAGCACGAGATTTCCGACCAGGCATTTGGCCGCCGTCCGGATTTCCGGAAACTGTTCTAACGGCACCTCCAGCGAAAGTTTGCCGTTGGGCCGGACCCGCTCGGCGAACCTCTCCAATTCCGGAAAAAACTGGGGCGAATCGCTACGAAAACGCGCCTGGTGCGGGCGCCCGATCGCCGTCGACTCCGCTCCGTCCGGCAGCAGCCAACTGGCGTCATCGGAAACGTATGTCCAGCCGGCTCGCGCGCACGCAAACGACAGCGTGCTCTTGCCCGCTCCGGAAGCTCCGCACAGCAGCACGCCGGAGCCGCCGCCCATCACGCATGCGGCATGAACCGGTATCGCGTAACGCTGGGCGAGCAGCACATAGCCCATGGCTTCCACAAAGAACCAGCGGAACCAGGCATGATCTGCCGCGGTCTGCGCGGAAACGAAAATGGCGCCCGAGAGTAATCTCAGGTCGGCCACCGCGAAATTGTCAGCGTCCGAAACCACACAGAACAGGTGCCCCTGCCGTCGAAACGTTGGCGGGGGGGCCAACGCTCCTTTCGGATCCACCCGGACGCGAAGCCGCAGCGGCGGCCGCTCGAATTCCCGCGACCAACGCCCCCACGACTCGTTCGCGCTTTCTATCACGTCGCGCGAATTCGTGCTCAGTTCGAGAGGAAACCCCGCCGGATAGTACGACGCTGTCAGCGGCAGTTCCACATTCCCGAAGTAGGGATCGGCCAATTTCAATTCCGGCTCCGGGGCGGACTTCATAACCCCTTGATACCACAAGCCCGAGGGTTACAAAGGTAAAAATCAAGGCGCAGCCGGTCCGCCCCTCGCAGCGCGCTGTAAGCTTGGGGAGTGCGCGTTGCTCTCGTGCATTATTGGCTGATGAATCATCGCGGTGGCGAGCAGGTGCTGGAAGCGCTCTGCCGCCTGCTTCCACAAGCCGACATTTTCACCCTGTTTTGCGACCCTGCTGCGCTCACACCCGAGTTCCGCCGCCATAAGATCACCACGTCGTTCCTCAATCCGTTGCGCCGATACTACACCTCCTTGCTGCCGGTCATGCCGCTGGCGCTCGAGAGTCTCGATCTTCGTGGATACGATCTGGTAGTCAGCAGCGAGTCCGGTCCCGCGAAGGGCGTGATTCTGCCTTCCACCACGCGCCACGTGTGCTACTGCCACACGCCGATGCGTTATTTGTGGGACCTCTACACTGCGCATCGCAACGAGTACGTCACTTCGCGCCTCAAGCGAGCTCTCATGGTTCCGCTCACCAATTATCTGCGGGTGTGGGATTATTCCACAGCCGCTCGGGTGGACCGTTTTCTGGCGAATAGCGAGAACGTGCGCAACCGGATTTGGAAAACCTACCGGCGCGAAGCGGAAGTCATTCATCCGCCCGTAGCCGTCGAGTCCTTTTACTGGAAACCCGCGGAGGATTATTTCCTCATCGTGTCCGCTCTGGTTCCGTACAAACGAATCGATCTCGCGGTTCGCTTATTTGCGCGCACCGGCCGGCGGCTTGTGATCGCGGGGATCGGGTCGGAGTACCGCCGCCTGAAATCCCTGGCGACTCCGAACATCGAGTTTGCCGGGCACGTCCCGGACGATGCGTTGCGTGATCTTTATGCCAAGTGCCGCGCGCTGCTTTTGCCGGGTGAGGAAGACTTCGGCATGACCCCGGTCGAGGCGCTCGCCAGCGGTAAGCCTGTGATTGCACTGGGCAGGGGCGGGGTTCTCGACAGTGTGCCGCTGGCAGACCCCTGCGCCGGAGTCTTCTATGATTCACAGGACGAAGATTCGCTACAGGCCGCGCTGGATGCCTTCGAGTGTATCGAGCCGCACATTCAACCGCGGGATCTGCAATGGTCCTCGCGGCGGTTCTCCGAGCAAGAGTTCCTCCGAAAAATGGCAGTCGCCCTCGATCTGCCCGGCATCCCGGCCTCGGCCTGTATTCCAACCTCCTGAACTGAAACACAACCGTCAAAAACCCTGGCTGCCGGGCGCCGTTTTCGTGCGAGAATGGGCTTACCCTAAGAGATTAGTCGGTCGCAGGTTGGAGAAGAAAGGCCTAGCTTTGGGCTACGAACCTGAAACGCCGTTTGACAGCATCGAAGGGTCCCACGAGTACGTCGCCTTATTGGCAGAGGCGTTGGCCGAGGCCCGTCGCGAAGTCGAGGTCGAAATCGCGCTCGCGGAACGCGAGAAGGCAGAGCGCCGGAAGGAGGCGCTTATTCTGGTCTCCTATAACCTCGCAAAACTGAACCTACATATCACCACCAGCCGGCGCATCCTCAATGACCTGCGGACCTTGCGTCGACTGCTGCGGGAAGAGAGGCACGGCATCGCCCAGACTACCGGGCAACCGGTAGTTTTCAAGGCCGGGGCGTAGCCGCGCGTTGGAGAAACCCACAGCCACTCGTCCCGGGTGTATCGAATTTCACGCTTTCCCTTCTATACCAAGTCGATGGATATGGTTACAAAACTGGTATCGGTTCCGAAAGTCCCATCAATTGGCGGTTTTCGTGTTACTGCCTCTTGACAGCAGGATGTTCCGAGCGTAACATCGAGAATCGCAATCAGCAGTTTTGAGGGGCAACTGAATCACGGTGGTTTGTGGGGGACCCCGTATGACCTTCCAAATCGGTGATAAGGTCGTGTATCCCAACCAAGGGGTTGGGACGATCGAGAACATCAGCACCAGGTCCTTTGGGACCGTCTTCGAGCGGTTTTATCTGCTCCGATTCGGTTACAACAGCGTAACGGTGCTGGTCCCGTTTTCCAACGCAGCCAACATTGGTCTTCGCCGGGTCACCAAAACCCGGGAGATCTCGCGTGTCCTTTCCTATCTTTCCAACGGATCCTGTAGCCTGAACTCCGATTGGAAGGTGCGGTTTAAAGAAAACACCGAGAAGATGCAGAGCGGCAGTTTGCTGCAGGCCGCCGAAGTTTTCAAGGGACTGCTCCAGATTCACTTGGATAAGCCGCTGTCGTTCCGCGAGAAAAAGATGCTGGAGCGGGCACGTCACATGCTCGTTTCGGAAATCTCGATTGCGCGGAATGTGCCGGAGATCCATGCGGTGAATATGCTGCAGCGGGCTCTGCTGAAAGCCGGGCTATCCCTGCCGAGTCTTGTCTGAGGCTTTTATCGGACAGGGTCCGCCGCCTCCGACCGAGCACGGCTGGGGAAGCGATCCTGTCCCGGAAGGCCCCGGCGCGGCTGGATCGTCGCGGCGCGCGTCGTTCATTCTCGTCTTTCTCCTCTTAGTCGCGAGCACGGTCGTCTTCCTGGCGTTCACCGCGGCGATGCTGATGCGCCGCGAGATTTCCAGCGATTGGGTGAGCCTGCATAAGCCGGGCATTCTGTGGCTGAACACGGGGATCCTGCTGGCGTCCAGCGTGGCGATCGAGCGGGCGCGCCGCAAACTTCACGCTGGCGATCGGACGTTCTTCAATCGTTGGTGGACATTAGGAACCGTGCTTGGTGCGCTTTTCCTGCTGGGACAGGCGTTCGCCTGGCGGCAATTGCGGGAGGCGGGGTTTTATGTAGCCTACAGTCCCAGCGTCGCATTTTTTTATATCCTGACGGCGTCTCACGCCGCGCACCTGGTGGGAGGGCTGACGGCACTGATCTATGTGGACGTCCAGGCGCTTCAGTTCAGTCTGGGGCCGGCCAAGCGGACAGCCATCGACTGCAGCGCCATCTTCTGGCACTTTCTGGATGTACTGTGGATCTATCTGATGGTGCTTCTGTACGTGTGGGGATGAGGAAGACCCAAAAGCCGCTTCTACCCGTGCCGTATCACGAGCACATCCCCATCCTTCACCACGTACTCCTTGCCTTCCAGCCGGAGTAGACCTTTTTCTCGCACTCCCGGATACCCGGAATGATCCACGAGCGCTTTCCAGTTCACGACCTCGGCGCGGATAAACTTCTTCTCGAAATCGGAGTGAATCGCGCCGGCGGCTTTCACGGCGGTGCTCTGCATCGGGATGGTCCAGGCGCGTACTTCGGTTTCACCGGCGGTCAGAAAGCTCATCAGTCCCAGCAGGGCATATGTCGCCGAGATGAGGCGCTCCAGCCCCGATTCCCCTAAACCGTAGCTCGCCAGGTAATCGCGCTGCTCCTCGCGCGGCAACTCGGCCAACTCGGCTTCGATCTTCCCGCATACGGCCGTCGCCGAGGTGTGCTTGCGGCCTTTCAAGGGGCCTTCGCGATATTCCTTCTCGCGCTCGTGCAGCTTGCCGGCTTCGCTTTCGCCCAGGTTGAGCACGTACAGCATCGGCTTCTGGGATAAGAACTGAAACCCGCGAATGCGCTTCTCGTCATCGGCATCCAGCTCGAGTTGCCGCAGCGACTGATTGGCCTCCAGCGCTGCTTTGCATTTCTCCAATAGGGCGAACTCGTGATCGAGTTCCGGGTTCTTGATCTTTTTGCGGTCTTTTTCGAGCCGCTCGAGCCGCTTTTCCACGACCACCAGGTCGCTCAGGATCAGCTCGGTCTCTACGTCTTCCAGATCGCGCAGCGGATCGACCGATCCTTTCTCATGCGGCACCGTCTCATCCGGAAACAGCCGCAGTACGTGCGCAAACGCATCCACGACTCGCAGGCTCGCCAGGTAACTCGGGTCGCGCAGATTCTCCTTGGAAATGGCCGGCATATCCACGTACTCCACCGTGGCATGCGTAATCTTTGGCGGCTCAAACAGCTTCGCCAGTTCGTCCAGCCGCGAATCGGGAACTTTCGCGACACCGACGCGCGCGGCCGTTGAGCCGATGTGCGTCTCCTGGTGGACGCCGGTCAAAATCGTAAACAACGAGGTCTTACCCACCATGGGCAGGCCGATAATTGCAGTCTTCATAGAGGAGGAAATCTAAAGGGGCACGTCCATCTGACTGAGGATCTCTTCGATGATCCGCTCGCTGGTATCGGCGCGGCGCGGAACCAGCGTGGTGCGCGTGTTGATCACTACGCGGTGCGCGAAGATCGGAACCGCCAGCCGTTTCACATCGTCGGGGATGGCGTAGTCGCGGCCTTCCACCAGCGCCAGCGCCTGGACGGTTCGGAACAGCGCCTGCGAGCCGCGCGGGCTCACACCCAACGCCAGCGATTCGTGATTGCGCGTCTTCTCCACGATGGTCAACATGTACTCCACCAGCGACTCTTCCACCGTAACGCGATGCACCGTTTCCTGCAGGTGGAGCACATCCGCCGCGGTGAGCGCCGAAGCCAGCACTTCCGGCACCCCTCGCTCCGATTGCCGCACGATCTGCCGCTCGCTCGCCGCATCCGGATATCCGATTCGCAGCCGCATCAGAAACCGATCGAGCTGCGATTCCGGCAGCGGGTACGTGCCGTGATGCTCCACCGGGTTCTGTGTGGCGATTACCATGAACGGGCGCGGCAAAGGATGAGATTTCCCATCGATCGTCACTTGTGTTTCGTTCATCGCCTCCAGCAGAGCCGATTGCGTTTTCGGCGTGGTCCGGTTGATCTCATCGGCCAATAGAAAATTACTAAAAATCGGGCCCGGCTTGAATTCAAATGCCTCCGCGTGGGCGTTATAAATTGTGACCCCGAGCACGTCGCTCGGCAGCATGTCGCTGGTGAACTGCAAGCGGTGGAAGCTGCACGAAACCGCGCGCGCCAGCGCATGCGCCAGCGTAGTCTTGCCCACGCCGGGAACGTCTTCGATGAGCAGGTGTCCCCGGGCCAGCAGGCACACGAGCGAGAGCCTCACGACTTCGGGTTTGCCGCGAAGGACTGAGCCAAGCGCGCTCTCGAGTTCGGCCAGCTTGGGCAGGCTCTGCGGCGAGATTCCAGCCGGGGCCAGCGCTGATTCCCGCTGGGACATCACTCCCCAATTCTAGTACAGATCGCCCTCCCCACCGTTTTTAGAGCGCACATCCCCGAACAGAACCATGACCGCAAAGGGAACGGCCGCGTCCCCGATGTATAATCTGTTCATTCTCATGCCTACTCTTCCTCGAACGCGGCTCCTCCGCGCCTGGTTGCTGCCGGTGCTCGTGGCGGCCGCGCCGGCGTTCGGCCAAGTCGATTTCTCCGGGGAATGGGCGCCGTTCTATCACGAAGACCCAGTCGAGCGCGGCCCCGGCGCCGAACTCGGCGACTACACCGAGCTGCCCATCAATGACGCCGCCCGCCTGCAAGCCGACAGCTACGACGCCGATCGCATCTCCGTCGTGCAGGAATATCAGTGCCGGCCGCACTCGCCCGATTACGGCTTCCGCAGCCTCGGCAACCTGCGCATCTGGCGCGAGATCGATCCCCAGACCCAGCGCACCGTCGCTTTCCACAGCCACACACTGGCCTACGATAACGAGCGCACCATCTATATCGACGACCGTCCGCATCCGCCCGAATATGCCGCCCACACCTGGCAGGGTTTTTCCACCGCCAAGTGGAACGGCAATATGCTGACCGTCACAACGACGCACTTGAAGACCAGTTATCTCCGCCGCAACGCCCTGCCGCGCAGTGACCGCGCCATCATCACGGAGCACTGGATCCGCCACGGCGATGTCCTCACGATCGTGACCATCACCGAAGATCCCGTGTTTCTGGAAGAGCCGCTGGTGCGCAGCACCAACTGGTATCTGGATCCCGGCCAGCACCTCGAGCCCTACGGCTGTGAATATGGGCCGGAAGTGCCGCGCCCCGAAGGCACCGTGCCCAACTTTCTGCCGGGCCAGAATCCGTACCTGCATGAGTTCGCCAATTACTACGGGCTGCCCTTTGAAGCCACGCGCGGCGGCAAGGAAACGCTATATCCGGAATACCAGGAGAAGCTGAAGAACTACAAGCCGCCGGCTAAATGTGAACGCTATTGCCGCTGCATAGGATTATTCGAATGCAACGTAAGCGCGCGCTGACCCTGGCCGCCGCGTTCGCGGCCGCTTGCGCATGGGGTCAGCCTGCCGGCGACGTCGGCGTTCTCAAAGTGCAAGGCAATGTCTATCTGCTGACGGCGGGAGGCCGCAATATCGCCGCGCAAATCGGCGACGATGGAATCCTGGTAGTCGATACGGCGTCCGAGGCCGTCGCGCCCGGTGTCGCCGCGGCTCTGAAGAAACTCTCGGACAAACCCATCGTTTGGATCGTGAACACCAGCGCGGACCTCGATCATCTCGGCGGCAACGCTGCGCTTCCCCGCGCCATGGGCGCGAGCGAAAGACAACGGCCACGCGTCGTCGCCCAGGAAAATGTCCTCAACCGGTTGAGCGCTGCTCCTAAAGGCAGCCGGCAGGACGTGCCCGACGTCCTGTGGCCCAATGACGAATACGCCGGCGCCGGCAAGGATTTTGCCTTTAATGGAGAAGCCCTGGTGGTCACTCACGTTCCGGCCGCGCACACCGATGGCGACAGCATCGTGCATTTCCGCCGCTCCGATGTGCTGGCCACCGGCGACGTTTTCACGCCTGGCCGCTACCCGGTCATCGATCTGCAGCGCGGCGGCAGCATTCCAGGCTTGCTCGACGCGCTGAATTTGATCCTCCGGATCACGGTCCCGCTGAAATACGAAGAAGGCGGCACCTATGTAATTCCCGGCCATGGCCGGCTCTGCGACGAGGCCGACGTAGTGGAATACCGCAACATGGTGACGATCGTGCGCGACCGTATCCGCGACATGGTCCGTAAAGATATGACACTCGATCAGGTGAAAGCGGCGAGACCCACCCGCGACTACGACACGCAATACGACGCAAATAACGCGGGCATGTTCGTTGAGGCTATCTACAAAAGTCTGAGTAGTAAGAAATGATCAGGCGTCGCAATCTGATTCCAACCGGGCTGGCGCTGGCCGCCCTGACTCTCGGGATTCAGGCGCAACCTCCGGGTCGCGGCAACCGCGGCGGCCCGCCGCGCTCGCCCCGCGAATCGGCGCCCATCGACCTGACGGGCTACTGGGTGTCGGTTGTCTCAGAAGACTGGCGCTGGCGCATGGTAACTCCCGCGAAGGATGATTTTGCCGGCATTCCATTTACTCCTGAAGGCCGCAAGGTCGGCGATGCGTGGGATCCCGCCAAGGACCAAGCCTCCGGCGATGTCTGCAAAGGCTACGGAGCCGCCGCCATTATGCGTCTTCCCGGCCGCCTTCACATCACATGGCAGGACGATTCCACTCTCAAGATTGAAACCGATACCGGCATGCAGGCGCGCCTGCTCCATTTCGGTGCCGCCCCTCCCGGGAGTATTCAGCCCTCGCGTCAGGGCTACTCGCTCGCGAACTGGGAAGGCGCCGTGCGCGGCTTTGGCGCGCCACGTCCCGGCTTCGGAGCCACGCGCGAGGGCGCTCAAGGCCGCGCTCTCGAAGCCGTCACCACAAATTTACTGCCCGGCTATCTCCGGAAGAACGGGTTTCCCGTAAGCGCCAATGCGGTGGTGAAGGAAGAATTCGACCTGTTCACCGAGCGCACCGGCCAGCCCTGGTTTGTCGTGACGACAATCGTGGAAGACCCGCTCTATTTGCAGGAACCGTTCGTCACCAGTTCTAACTTCAAGAAGCAGGCCGACGCCGCCGGGTGGAACCCGCGCCCCTGCGCCGCGCCATAGCCATTCAGCGCCGGTCGCGAACCGGATCGACCTGAACCGAGCGAACGCGGCCGCTGTCGAAATCCACTGAGCAGGCGAATTGGAACAGGTCCCGGTCGTTGCGCCCGCGACGGACCTCAAACGATCCGACTACCCAGTCCCGCCGTCCCGGATTATCGTCCAGATTGATGCGACGGAAATCCACGTCGCGCGCGCCGAAGCGTTGGTATGCCTGCGACCGAACTGCTTCCCGGCAAACACCCAC
>CAZKQQ010000001.1:77656-130785 GCA_964554945.1 uncultured Solibacteraceae bacterium
CGATCCGGGTACGGTCCTCGATCCGGGTACGGTCCGCGATCCGGATACGGTTCGCGCCGGGAATCCGGATAGAATCCGCCGCCCTCACGCCAGATCAGATCGAACGTATAGCCTTCGCGGCCACCTTGCGGGTCTTCGATGCGAACTACGGCCGGTCCACCGCCGCGCGGATCACGGACCAATTCCTGGCGCCCGCGCCCGTCGATACCTTTAAACCGGAATTCGGCCGGACGGTCGGGCATTGGGCGGTTGCACTCGAAGCGGCGCCACTGCGCGGGTTGCCCGTCGATGTTTCTCAAAGTAGCCCGGTCGCCGCGTATCTCCACCTCGGCCGCTCCGTCGACCACGACTTCGATCGTGCATTTCCCTTCGTCGCCGCCCCCGCCCCGAATGGAAGCGCGCATCCCGTTCGGCTGAGCGCTCAAGCTAGCCGCTGCCCCGATTCCGGCAAACACCAGGAGTAATCTTCGGTACATGGAAGACCGTCCTTTCCAATCTCTAAACCCTACATTGCGGCTGATGTGACCGCACGGCAGTACGTTTCCTTCAGCTTGCAGTTTAATTGCCGCTTAATCTTCCCCCATTGCGGCGGGCGGGAAACGCTTCCACAAGTCTGGGTTGCGCGTAACCCAAACATCGTAAGGGAGACTCCACTCTGGCCGCACCTCGAAGACCCGGGCATTCTTACCGAGATTAATGACGAGCCGTTCGGCATCGGACCGGGTGGAGGCGGCAGAGAAGACGAACGCGCGGCCATCCGGGACCTCGAACACGGTACCCGGCGCCTTGACGCTCGCGTCCATCTCGAAGATCACGGCAAAGCGCCGTTCTCCGATGAGCCAAGCCGAACCATCGCTGAGATCGGGGCGGCAGGTAGTCATCAATTCAATGGATTCACTTGTCAGGCCCTTCTTTCCGGCGGCCAGTTCCTGCATCGCCGATAAGAGCGTTGGATTGCTTGCATAGCCTTGCCGCACGCGTTCCACATCGGCTTGCGAACCGTAAATGTTCAACCACCAGACCTCTCTTGGCAGATCCAGCGAAGCCAGAGCCAGATACCGGTTCGGGCAATTCATGCGACCGCACAATCGCGCGAGTGCCTCTTCGACGTTTCCGTACGCCTGCTCCGCGTCCGGGTTCAGGCGCTCCTGGACGATCTGCAAGAGGTAGGGAACCGGCGGCGGGAAAGGCGTCATCGCGAGAACCTCCGGACAACCCAGATTACACCGGCAAACCCCGTATATCCTCGGCCTAAAGGCGTTATACTAGCCGATTGTGGCTACCCCGGTGAGGTCCACCATGAGTACAGCCGAACTGCTAGCTCCCCACAACCACCTGAAGGCCGCCGGCCCGGCCGAAACCGCCCAAAAATGCCTCTATTTCATGCACATGATGCGCGAAGTGGAAGACCGCATCGAGCGCAAGCTGTACCGGCAGGGCAAGATCGTGGGCGGCGTCTATGTGGGGCGCGGGCAGGAAGCGATTTCCGTCGGCACCTCGCTACTGGCCGAGCCGGACGACGTGCTGCTCCCGTCGCATCGTGACATGGCCGTGTTTCTGGTTCGTGGCGTTCCAGCCGGCCGGATCTTCGCTCAGTACATGGGCCGGGTCGGCGGCATGACGCGCGGTAAAGATGGCAACATGCACATGGGCGATCTCAAGCTGAATATCATTTCGATCATCAGCGCGATGGCCGCCTGCGTTCCCGTGGCGGCAGGCGCTGCGTTGGCGTTGCGCTATCAAGGCAAGCCCAACGTGGCCTTCTGCTATTTTGGCGACGGCGCCACCAGCCGTGGCGAGTGGCACGAAGGTCTCAATTTCGCGTCGGTGCAGAAGCTGCCCGTGATATTCATCTGCAACAACAACCAATACGCTTACTCCACGCCTCTCTCGCGGCAGATGGCCTGCGCCAATGTGGCCGACCGAGGGCCGGCCTACAACATGCCGGCCGAAATTGTGGACGGTAACGATGTGCTGGCGGTACACGAAGCCGGCAAACGCGCGGTGGAGCACGCGCGCTCCGGCAAGGGGCCGTATCTTCTGGAGTGCAAGACCTTCCGCATGACGGGCCATTCCGCTCACGACGCGGCCGACTACGTTCCCAAGAATCTCTGGGACGAGTGGGGCAAGCTCGACCCCATCGTCCGGCTTGAAACCCGCATGCTGGATAAGGCTTGGATCACACAGCGCGACCTCGACGACTTGCACGCCCGCGTCCGCGCCGAAGTGGATGAGGCCGTGACCTGGGCCGAGCAGAGTCCGTTTCCCGATCCCGCAATCCTGCTGGACGACGTCTACGAAAGCTGAGCCTGGTCGCACATGTCCACTACCTACCTGGAAGCCATCCGCGAAGGACTGTGGGAAGAGATGGAGCGGGACTCCAACGTTTTCCTCATCGGGGAGGATATCGGCGCCTACGGCGGCGCGTTCAAAGTGACCGCCGGTTTCCTTGACAAATTCGGTGAGAAGCGCGTGGTGGATACGCCCATCTCCGAATCCGCCATCGTCGGCGCCTCCATTGGCGCGAGCCTGATGGGCCTGCGCGCGGTCGCCGAAATGCAGTTCTCCGACTTCATCACCTGCGGCTTCGACCAGATCGTCAATTTCGCGGCCAAGTGCCGCTATCGCTGGAACGCGCCGGTGCCGATGGTGATCCGCGCTCCTTCGGGAGGCGGCATTCACGGCGGCCCTTACCACTCGCAGAATCCCGAGATGTGGTTCGTCCGCACTCCCGGTTTGAAAGTGGTGGCGCCGGCCACGGCCTATGACGCCAAAGGTCTGATCAAATCCGCCATCCGCGACAACGACCCGGTCTTGTTCTTCGAGCACAAGGGCCTCTACCGGCGGATCAAAGACGATCTGCCGGCCGGCGAGTACACTGTCCCCATCGGCCGCGCCAAAATCGCGCGCCGCGGCCACCATCTCAGCATCATTACCTACGGCGCCATGGTCTGGGTGGCGTTGGAAGCCGCCGAAAAGCTCGCCGAAGAAGGCATTGATATCGAGGTAGTGGACCTGCGCACGTTGTTACCGCTCGATCGCGAGACCGTCTGCGAAAGCGCCAAAAAAACTTCGAAAGTTCTGCTGCTGCACGAGGACACCCGCACGGGCGGCATGGCCGGCGAGTTGGCCGCCACGCTCACCGAAACCGTCTGGGATTATCTCGACGGCCCGATTGTGCGCGTCACCGCGCCCGATACGCCGGTTCCGTTCAGCGCTCCCTTGGAAGAAGCGTTTCTCCCGAATGCCGAAAAAGTTATTGAAAAGGCTCGCTGGCTATATCGTTATTGAGCTGCTGTGCGGGCTCGCCGCGTTCGCGGCCGATTACCAGTACAAAGCAGGATACGCTACCTACGGCCAGGCCAAAGCGCTCGCGCTCGAAGACAGGCGCGGCCATCGCGCACTGATCGTCACCGGCGCTTTCGACATACCGCTCTCCGTGGCCGACTCGATTGCCGCGCAAGCGATGAAAGAGCACAATCTGGAGCGCGCCGGCCTGTTGATTCGCTCGGTGGCGTCGGGAGACCCGAAACCGGTCGATGCCCGCACCGCCCTTGGCGCTGCGCTCGGAGACCTTCAACCAGCAGTCCTGATTTACGGCAATAGCCGGCTGACCATCTCGTCCTACGATGGCCACTGCCGGCTGGGGATCTCTCCCGAAGCGTCGTTCGAAACGTGCAACACGCCAGTCGGCGACACCCTGCGCGGACAGATCCGTTCCGCCTTACGGCTGGTGAACGTGCCGCACCCGCTCCAGTCGCGCGAAAACGCAGCGGCTCAGCCGATTGTCATTCAGGCGATTGCGATAGGCCCGGTCGTCATTCTCTCGGCGCCGTCGAATCTCGCGCAACCCGGCCGGCACATGATTCTCGCGGTGACTCCCGCCGTCGAGGAGGATTCGCAAATCAATGCCGCGCTCGGCGAGATCTACCTGCGTGTCGGCGGACGGCCAAAATAGGAAGCAGCATAAGGCTTCGCCTTCGTGCCATTGCGGAACGCGACGCGGTCCCTTCGTTGTTCATGGCAGCTTCGAATCTAAATAAGCGAGATACGTGGCAAGAACACGATAGGCGGTGAAGTAATGCTCGGGGCTGATGGCCTGAACTTGATCCCGGCTGCTGTGCAGAATCGGCCATGTTTCCTGCGTCACTGAATGAACCGTGATGACCGGGATCTTTGCGTTCAGGAATGGATGCGAGTCGTCGTCACCCACATTTTCAACATTCACCGCTACGGGTGGGACCTGAAGGGCGTTGGCGACCCGCAGATAAGCGTCCAGTAAGCCTTTTATCCGCTCGATGTGCCCAGACTTTCGGCGGTGTTAGACCCAGACACTCCAGGTTGACCATGGCCCGGATCAGAGCCCTGCTCTCCTTCGGGAGCTGCTTGACGTATGCGGTCGAACCAAGTAAACCGGCCTCTTCGCTGGCAAAGGCAACAAATATGAAACGGTGCCGGCGAGATCGTTTTTCAATGCTCTGATACAGGCTAGGTAAAAGAGCGGCGCCACTCCAATCGTCAACCGCACCAAGACCATGACCATCCGCGTCATAGTGCGCGCCAACGGTTATGACGCTCGATTCTTCACCATCATGAGAACAAATGACGTTTGGCTCCTTCGAGCCCGGCACGTGCTGTTCGATTACGTCCGCACACCCGGCATCACGAAATAAGTCCTCCAACACGCTGCGCCGCTCCGGAGTTTTGTGCCGGACCATTTCCAGGCGCTGCCGTATGACAGCGGGGTCTACAGCATTGAACTCGATACGTGCTGACTCGTTTTGGGCCGACGCGTTCGAAGCGAAGAACAGCGCGAAACAACCGAGGAAGAATATGGCCCGAGCCGGCTTCATTCCTATGAGATTATCGGTAGAGGATCACTCCTCGCAATCCGCATCTACAGAGACATCCGGCTTGTGCATCACTCCGCGCGCGCCTGTTTGACTTGCTCTCGCAGGCTACAGTATATTGGGCAAGCAGCGGATTCTTCGGAGGTTATTGGATGAGATCGCGACTGATCCTTCCCGTCTTGACGCTTGGCTTGCTGGCAACAGCGCTGCCTGTGCTGGCTCACCATTCTACCGCCATGTACAACATGGCGAATCCGGTCACGGTCACCGGTGTGGTGAAGCGATTCGAGTGGACCAATCCGCACGCGCATATTTTCCTCGAAGTCACCGATGAGTCGGGCAAGAAGGTGGAGTGGGACATCGAAATGATGAGCCTCAATCATCTGAAGTCCTATGGCTGGGCGCACAACACCGTCCAACCGGGCGACACCATCAGTTGCACCGGTGGCGCGGCGAAGAGCGGCCTGCCCGCCATGCTCAGTTCGCTCATCAAACTGGGCGACGGCCGCATGATCAAATCCTGAAACCGCGCTTCCCGGGAGGTGCGCTTTATGAGGAACAGTGTTTGGCTCGCAGCCGCCGTCGTGTATGCGATTCAAACGCCATCGGCGTCCGCCGCCTCCTGCGCAAGTTTGGCGGCGCTGCCATTGAAGAGGGCGGCGATCACTTCGGCCGCTACGGTCACAGCCGGCGCATTCACGCCTCCGCGGGGCCGCGGACCGGCGGGTTCCTATAACAGCCTGCCCGCCTTCTGTCGTATCGTCGCGACGCTACATCCCGTCCCGGACTCCCACATCGGCATTGAAGTCTGGCTGCCGGAGTCGAACTGGAACAGCAAACTACAGTCGGTAGGCAACGGAGCGTGGGCCGGCACGATCAGTTATCCTGCCATGGCCGCGGCGGTGGCGGACGGCTACGCCTCCGCGAGCACCGATACCGGGCACACCGGCGGCAGCGGCAGGTTCGTGATGGACCATCCCGAGGAAGCCACGGATTTCGCATACCGCGCGGTGCATGAAATGACCGTCGCGGCGAAAACACTCACCGCGGCGTTTTATTCCATGACGCCGAAGTACTCCTATTGGAACGGCTGCTCCACGGGCGGGCGCCAGGCGCTGGTGGAAGCGCAGCGGTATCCGGGCGACTATGACGGCATCATCGCCGGCGCCCCGGCCAATTACGTCACGCATCTCCAGGGGATGCAGGTGTGGGCCGCCCAGCAGGCGCACCTCAGTAACGCGAGTTTGATTCCGCCACCGAAACTGGCAGCACTCCACCGCGCTGCGCTTGCCGCTTGTGACGCGCACGATGGCGTGGCGGACGGTGTCATCGAAGATCCCCGCGAGTGTCACTTCGACCCCCGGACGCTGTCCTGCAAAGACGCTGACGGGCCGGACTGCCTCACGCCCGCGCAACTGGAGACGGCCCGGCAATTGTACGCCGGTCCGAAAGATCCGGACACCGGCGCGCAAATCTTCCCGGGCCTGGAGCCCGGCAGCGAAGCCGGTTGGACGACGCTGGCCGGACCGCAACCGATGTCGCTCGCCGTCGAAGTCTATCAATATTTGGTGCACCAGGATGCCGCGTGGGATTACAAGGATTTCGATCCATCCAAAGACGTGCCGCTGGCGGAGAAGACGATCGCCAGGACCTGGGATTCCACCGACTCCAATCTGCAGCCGTTCTTCTCGCACGGTGGAAAGCTGCTGATGTATCACGGCTGGGCCGATCCCGGTATTCCGCCGCTCAACAGCGTCGGCTACTATACGAGCGTGGTCGAAAAGGTGGGTGGCGCGCCGAAAGCTTCGGGCTCAATTCGCCTGTTTATGGTGCCCGGCATGGGCCACTGCCGGGGCGGCGATGGCACCGACACGTTCGACCCGGTGAATGCGCTCAACTCCTGGGTCCAGAACGGCAAAGCTCCCGATCAGATTCCCGCCGCGCGCATCCGCAACGGCGCTCCCGATCGCACGCGCCCGCTGTGCCCGTATCCGCAAGTGGCGCACTATCAGGGCTCGGGCAGCACCGACGACGCCGCGAACTTCGCCTGCAAGTAGGCTGGCCGCGACAAGCGTCGCGGGCAGTTCCCCGCTAATTGCGGACGAACAGGACGTACTCCGCCGCGGCGGACAGCAGAAGCGACACGCCGCCGAACAGGCGCACCATCCACAGATACTGTTCCGTCTCCAGGAAACGGACAATGGGATTCGGGATGCCGAACGTCAACACTTCGGAGACTTTGAGTTCGATGGTCTGAATCTTCTCCGGGAAGAAAACTCCCATCATGCCGATGAAGATGATGGTCGCCATTCCCAATTGAGTGAGCAGGATGGTCATGCGTCTGTACTTTTCCTAACTTTCTATTTTCAACGCTGGATGGCCGGAAGTAAATACCCCGGAAGGTTAGGGGAAGGCTAGTAGAAGAGAAAGGGTTCAGCGCAAGCTCAGTTTCCCGAATACCACCGGAATCTCGATCACGGCGTCGGCATCGATGATCACGCCATTGCGCCGGGCCGGGCTGAATTGCCAGGCTTGTAGGGCTTCGACGAGTTCGCGATCCGCGGCTCCTCCCGCCAGTGCGGTTAAAGACGTGAGATGCCCGTCTTTGTGGATAATGCCGGTGAGCCGGATGTTGCCGGTTCCATGATCGTTATGGGCGAGGATGGGAGGCAGGAAACCTGCCTTTAGCAAGATAGGCGGGTGCATCACCATATTCGCATCGGTCGCAACGATTTCCACCTCGGAGAACCAGACGATCCAATCGTCGCTGGATTGCGCGCTGGGAATCAATGTGGTGTAGACCACGCGATTTTGGAAGTGGTGTTCCACCGCTGCAGGCAAGTGGCGAGAGCTTGGCCACTGGGGCGCGGAGACATGGGGGGTAGTCGGCAGCACCTCGGGGGCCCGGGGCCTGGCCAGCCCGGTGGCGGGCTCCCCGAGCTGATTGTCGAGTGGGCTGCGGGTCGCGATCGCCGGTGATGTCGGCGCGCCGCCTTGAATGGACACATCCGGCAGTGAGACCGATGAGTTCCCGCCGCCAAGTTCCGCACGAGTAGCCCCTGGAACCGGCGTGCCGGCATCAATTCGCGCAGGTCGGCTGCCTTCGGGCCGAGGGATTTGCGGAACATTCGCGGGATTCAGGCCAAGGATCGCCACGGTCGCGGAAGCCGAGGGCGCGCCTGAGGAAACTGACGGAGGCGCGGGTAAAGCTGCTGTATCCGATCCGGATGCGGCGCTCGTACCGCTGGCCGAAGCGGGTGCGGTGAACGGCTTGGGCGGCGGTCCGCCGGGCTTGTTAAGCAGAGCGGAAATGGCAGAGTCCTGCTGGCTGGGGCCGGACCCCACCGCGGGAGCGTTCGGCAGGGCCGTAGGCACGGCGGCAGACCCGGCGCCTACGCCTGACTGGGCTGGCGCCGTAAACTGTCGCACCGGTCCGCTGGGCCTATCCAGCAGCGCGGAGATCGTGGAGCTCTTGTCGCCTCCGCTGCCCGCTAGAGCCGGCGCAGTCGGCAGAGGCGCCGGAGCCGAACCACTTGCGCTGGTCGCTAGCGCCGGAGCCACGAATTTTTTCGGCGGCGGCCCGGAGGACTTATTCAATAGAGCGGCAATCGCGGTAGTGTTCTCGCCCGCGCCCGCCGCCACCGCTGGGGCGTTCGGCAGCGCGGCCGGGGCGGACGCAGTCGCTGTGTTGGTCCGCGCAGGAGCCGTGAATTGCTTTACCGGAGCGCTTGGCTTATTCAGCAGCGTGGTGAGCGCCGGATCCTTCGAGTTGGCGTTCGCTGCCAATGCCGGCGCATTGGGAAGCGGTGTGACCTGGGAGCGCGCGCTCTTCCGATCTTCGGGAGCCTGGAAAGGCTTTGGCTTTGGCCGGTCGGGGAGAGGCACCTCGCGTGGCGTCTCGATGGCGATCAGGTTCGGGGCAGTGAGATCGGTCTTCAGCTTCACGCGCGGCTCGGGCAGATAAACGAGCTGCTTGCCCGGTTTCTCCTTGAGCGCGGCGACGATCCGCTGTTTCGATTTCACCGCGTCCGGACTGGGGGTGGTTACCTTGCCGGTCGGGTTCGAGGCGGATACTGCGGGCAGTTCTTTGCGGAAATCATAGTAGATCAACTTGTGGTTTTTTTCTAGTTCCACGACCGCCGCGTGGTACACACCGGTTGTGGAACCAACCGATGACGGTAGGAACAGAAGAGCCACGACGCCCATATGCAATGCCAGCGAGTAAACCAGCGCGAGGGGCTTATGCCCGGTGCGATAAGGCTTGCCGTCTTTGCCGGTGCGAGCGCGAATCACCATCGGACGTGAAGAGATCCTTTCGTGACCATAAAGCGAAGACAACCGCGGGGAAGAGTCCTGAGGCTGAATCGAGTTCAATTTTCCCCTCGGCTCATTGTAAGGCGGGCAAGCGCGTGCGGATACCCTTGCAAGGGGTAACACAAGCCATTCCCCCCAAGGCGAGGCTCGGGTGTATCTCCAACTGATTGTGAAGATTAGGTCGAGGGCCGTCCGGACGACACTCTATGTACCGTACTAGCACATAGTATAAGGAAGGACGATCGACGGCCCGTATTGCGGTTGTTCTATTCTTCCTTGATCACGTTGACCGTGATTTCCACGGTAACTTCTCGATGGAGCCGCACGGGCACTTTGAATTCGCCCAACTGCTTGATGGGTTCGTCGAGCTGGATCTTCCGGCGCTCGATGGTGAAGTGCTTGGCGGCAAGGGCGTCGGCGATATCCTTGGATGTGACGGACCCGAAGAGCTGGTCGTTTTCGCCGGCCTTCTGCGCGAGCGACACGCTCACTCCGCTGAGCAGCTTGGCCAGATCCTCGGATTCGCTCTTCTGCTTGGCTTCCTTGCGGAGATGGGCCTGGCGCTCCTGCTCGACAATTTTGCGATTCGAGTCGGTCGCGGCAACGGCCAAACGGCGCGGCAGAAGGAAGTTGCGGGCATAGCCGGCGGCGACTTTCACCAGTTCGCCGCGGTTCCCCAGTTTTTCGACATCTTCTCTCAGAATGACTTCCATGTTGGTATCCTTCCGCTTAGAACGCGGCCGCGAACGGCAGCAAGGCGATGTTGCGCGCCTTCTTTATGGCGTCGGTGAGACGCCGCTGGTGCGGCGCGCACACGCCAGAGATGCGGCGCGGCACGATCTTCCCGCGTTCCGCGACGAACGAGTGCAGCAGCTTCACATCTTTGTAGTTGATATCGTCGATGCGCTCTACGCAAAACCGGCAAACTTTCTTGCGCCGGAAATACTGTTTTTTCTGGGTGGCAACGGCTTTGTCGCCGCCGGTGGGGCGCTGGCCGGCGCTACCTGGTCTTCCTCTTGATTCCGCCATGGCTTAACTCTCCTTGGGCAATCCGGGAACGCCCGGCATTGCCATCCCTGGTTCCGCTGCGTGCGAAGGCGCTCCCGGCGCCGACGCCGGCGGCGGTGCCGCGCTGGCCCGCTTGGACGCGCGCTTGTCGCGATCCTTTTTCCGCTTCTCCAACCGCTTCAATGTCTCGTCGATGCGGACAGTGATGAACTTGATCACCAGATCGGAAACGCGCAGGCGGCGCTCCAACTCCTTTACCGTTTCCGGCCCGGCCGAAAACTGCAGCAGGACATAGGCGCCTTCGCGGTACTTATCCACTCGATAGGCAAGCCTGCGCTTGCCCCACTTATCCACTTTGTCGACGGTGGCGCCGGCGGTGGTCAGATGACCACGCAACTGCTCGATAAACTGATCCACCTCTTCATCCGGCGCATCCGGCTTCGCGATAAACAACTCTTCGTAAATCCTCATGCTTCCTCTGTGTTTAAGCCTGGGGCGCGACGATTGAATTTCGTCATGGACTTTTCGACGCCTTCGGCGATTATGGAACGAACCGCATCGGCTGCGTAGTCGATGAATTCGTCCAATTCCTTCATCAGCGAGCGCTTCATGGGCGCCAGCAGAAACTCCGTACCACTCTTCAGCGGATGGCCGGGATGAATTCCCAGGCGAACCCGCAAAATGTCGCTGGTCCCCAAGCTGCCGATCACCGACTTCATACCGTTATGACCGGCGGCCGAACCTTTCGGCTTAATCTTGAGGGCCTTCCAGCCCAAGTCCAGCTCATCGTAAACCACTGCCAGGCGATCGACGGGGATCGCGTGTTTTTCCATCAACAGCGCCAGCGAGACGCCGCTGAGATTCATAAACGTTTGTGGCTTGGCCAGCATCACCGGCTGCCCGTCGATTTCGCCCACTCCGACGAGCGCTTTGGAATCGTGCCGGGTGACGCGGATGCCATGCCGCTCGGCCAGCCGGTCGACCACCAGGAACCCGAGGTTGTGGGGCGTGTGCGCATATTCCTCGCCTGGGTTGCCCAGACCGGCCACCAGGAACATGACCGTCTATTTCTTCTTGCCTTTTTCCTCGGCCGCGGGAGCTTCCTCTTCCTTCTTGCCTTTCTTGATGACTTCGGGCTCGGCGGGCGTGGTGCCGGCGGCAGCCTCGGGAACGGCCGCGCCTTCGGCCGGCGCCGCCACTTCTTCGGCGCGCAGGGCCACGGCGTGCGCAATCACGGTTTCCGGCGAACTGACGAGTCTCATGGAACCCGACAGCGCCACATCGCTGGCACGCTTGCTTTGGCCGATCATCAGTTCGGTGACGTCGACCGTAAAGCCTTCTGGAATCTCGTCCGGCAGGCACTCGATTTCAATGGCGCGAGTGATGACCTCGAGTAATCCGCCCTGCACCTTGACGCCTTGCGCCTCACCCGTGGTGTGAACCGGGATGTTGACGCGAATGCGCTTGGTCAGATCGATGCGTTTCAGATCGGCATGCAGCAGCGTGCCCTTGATGGGATCCAACTGCTGGTCGACCACCATGACCGGGGTGGTCTCGCCGCCCTGAATCGACAAATTGAAGATGGTGTTATAGCCCGTCTTGCTGTGGATAATTCTGATGATCTCGCGGGGGCTGACGGCGACCGGGACGGGATCTTTGAATGCGCCGTAAACCACCGCCGGGATCTGACCGGCGCGGCGCGTGCGGTGCGCCTCGTTCTTGCCGCGCGACGAACGCACGTCGGCTGTGACTGTAATGTCTGTCTTCACTGCATATCTCCTTTACGGGTTCGAAGTCCGATCACCCCGCGGAGGGGCTGACGTGGGTTCGAGCGCCCGGAAACTCCAATATCAAAAACCTGACAGACGACCAAAAGGCGATCGTCTGTCCTACATAAACAAACCGCTCACCGAAGTCTCGCCATTAATCGCGCGGACGGCGTCTGCCAGCAGCGGCGCGATTGACAACGAATGAATCCGCTTCGATTTACTCGCTTCCTTCGAAAGCGGAATCGAATTTGTAAAAACCACTTCGCGGATCTGGGATTTCTCGATCCGCTGCACCGCAGGCCCGGAGAGCACGGCGTGGGTGGCGCAGGCCGAAACACTGGCCGCGCCTTTTTCCAAAAGCGCCTCGGCGCCTTTTACCAGAGTACCAGCAGTATCGATCAAATCGTCAACCAGCAGGCAATTGCGGCCGGCGACATCGCCGACGACGTTCATTACTTCGGCGACATTCGCCTCCTCACGGCGCTTATCGATAATGGCGAGAGGCGAATTCAGACGTTTCGCGAAGGCGCGCGCGCGTTCGACGCCGCCGGCATCGGGCGAAACCACGGCCAAATCCGGAGTTTTCTTGGCCTTGTAATACTCCATCAGCACCGGCATGGCGAACAGGTGGTCGACCGGAACATCGAAAAACCCCTGGATGGGCGCTGCGTGCAGATCGACCGTCAGGATGCGATCGGCTCCGGCCCGCTCCATCAGCGAGGCTACCAGCTTGGCCGAAATCGGCACGCGCGGTTTATCCTTGCGATCCTGCCGCGCGTAACCGTAATACGGCAGCACGGCCGTGATGCGTCCCGCCGAGGCGCGCTTGAGCGCGTCCATCATCAGCAGGAGTTCCATCAGATGGCGATCGACCGGGGTGCAGGTGGATTGAATGATAAAAACATCGGCGCCCCGGACATTTTCCTGGATCTGCAGGTAGGTTTCGCCGTCGGCGAACTGGCGAACCATGGCCCGGCCCAGCGGCAATTCGAGATTCGCGCAGATCTCCTCAGCCAGCGGGCGATTGGCATTCCCGGAGAAGACGATGAGGCGATTGTGGCTCATGGCACGTATCGGCTTTGGGGAGGCCATATTCGGTAATCGATGTGCTCCTCGAGAGCGCGCCACCATAAGGCCCGGTAGCGCGCCCGGTTAACCAGTGAAACTGGAAACGCGTTTTCCTTCTCCAACGAGGCCAAGGCGCGAGCAACTTCGGCGCCTGTCCGAAACAACCCGAAAATGGCAGACCCGCTGCCCGACATGAGGGCGAGGACAGCTCCCGCGCGGAGAAACTTCTTTTTTAACGCCGCGAGACCGGGATGTTGCCGGAAAACGACCGCTTCAAAATCGTTGCAAGCGGCCGGCGACACCCCTCCTGCCCAAACCTGACATCCGAAACTAAATATTTTATTTTGTTGAGATTCGCTTGTCAAATGAGGGCTGAGACGGCGATAGGCGTCGGCTGTGGAAACATGCGTTCCGGGAGCCACGAGTACGGCCCGCCGGGCGGGCGCATCCGGCAGCGAAAATACCTCATGGCCTCGGCCGATTCCGAGAGCGGTGCCGCCCTGCAAAAAAAAGTTGACGTCGCTGCCGAGCTGGGCGGCGAGCTGGCTGAGGCGATCGAGAGAAAGGGCACGACCGGCGAGCACGGGAAGCGCCAGCAGGATGGCGGCGGCATCACTGGAGCCGCCGCCCAGACCGGCGCCCATCGGGATGCGCTTGACCAGGTGGATCTCGACTTTGCCGGTGACGCGCATGGCCGCAAGCGCGAGCCTGGCCGCGCGGACGGCGAGGTTATCGGGAATCGAAAGCGCGTCATCGATTTCAATAGACGTCTTTTTTTCAGGCGTGAAGACGAGCTCCAGCCTGTCGGCCAGCGAGATGGTTTGAAAAATCGTGCGCAGCTCGTGATAGCCGTCCGGCCGTTTGCCGAGAACGCGCAGATCCAGATTGATTTTTGCCAGCGCGCGGAGGCGGGCACGCCGGGGTCCGCGGCTCATTTGTCGTACTTGATCAGGGAGAACACGTCGTAGTTGGCGAGCTTCTGACGTCCCTTGAGGAAAGTCAGCTCAATCACCACGCCGATGCCGGCGACGCGGCCGCCCACGTCGGTGACCATGCGGGCCGCGGCCGCGGCCGTGCCTCCTGTGGCGAGCAGGTCGTCAAGAATCAACACGGTCTGCCCATGACCGATCGCATCCTTGTGCATCTCCAGGCTGTCCGTGCCGTATTCGAGGTCATAACTCACGCTGACGCGTTCGGCTGGGAGCTTGTTGGGTTTTCTTATGGGGACAAATCCAGCGCCCAACGCATAGGCTAACGCCGGAGCGAAGATAAAACCGCGCGCTTCGATACCCAGCACCGTATCGACAGCAGCGCCCTGATAGTGATTCTTGAGTCCGTCGATCACGGCGCGGAAGCCGCAGGCATCCTTAATTAATGTAGTGATGTCATAGAACAGGATCCCCGGCTTGGGAAAGTCCGGCACTTCGCGAATCAGCGTCTTGAGATCGTCCATGAGACTCCAGAGGGAGATTGTACCGCGACGCGCGTTCGGGACTGGTTGTACCCGGGCATCTGGACCCGGATTCCGCAGAACGCGCTAAGCTCGAATTGAGAGGAGATTCTATGCGCGATAACAGGGCCGGAGACCGAGTTGCATTCTTTGTGCTGGGGGCGGCGATCGGCGCCGGAGTGGCGCTTCTGACCGCGCCGGCGTCGGGCGCCAAGACGCGGCGGAGATTGGTGCAGAAAAGCGACGAAGTCGCGGATTACCTGATTGACACCGGTAAGGAGTTGGTTGACAAGTGTGAGGAGCTTTACGAGCGCAGCGGCGAACTGGTAGCGGACACCACGCGCGAGTTGTCGGGCAAATATCGCGCTCTCCACGAATACAGCAAGCACATGCTGGACGAGGCGGAAACCATCCTGCGGCGCACCAAGATCGCGGTCGCCGGCCGGTAAGATCAAACACCGCCAGACGGATTCCGTCACCGGCGAAAATGCGTCTGTCCCCATTTTTGGATTGGTGCTACAGTAGATGGCAAATTCAGCTTTGGGAGTTTCGCATGCGCTTTTCGTTCGGGTTCTTTGTATTGCTGGCGGCCGGGTGGCTCTGCCACGGGCAGTCGTCCGCGATCAATGGGGAAATCACGGGGACGGTGACGGATCCCTCGGGCGCCGGCGTGACCGGCGCGACGGTACAGGTCACGAACACCGGGACCGGCTTCAAACAAACGGCGAAGACGATTGAATCCGGATTGTACCGGTTTCCGTTGCTGCCGCTCGGCACCTACGATCTCGACGTGCAAGCGCCAGGGTTCACCGCGTACCGGCAGACCGGGATTGTGGTGACGGTGCGGGCGGCGGCGACGGTGGACGTCGCGCTGCAGGTGGGCGCGACGAACACTCAGGTTACCGTGACTTCCGATGCGCTGATCACCGACCCGAGCCGTTCGGATGTGGGGAGCACGCTCTCGCACAGCACGGTGATCAACCTGCCCTTGGTATCGCGCAACCCGTACAACTTTATTCTGTTTCAGCCCAATGTGAGCGGCCGCGGAAATACCGAGTTTGGCGTGCCGCGGAAAATCAACGCGAACGGGTTCAACGGGCGCATCAATTACCAACTGGACGGCAGCAACAACACGGAAAGCGACCGCGCGGGGATCCGGCTAATTCCGATTTCGGAAACGTATGTGGGCGAGGTGCAGCAGGTCAGCAACGGCTTCGCGCCGGAGTTCGGCAACACCGTGGGGACGGTGTTCAACACCATCACCAATTCGGGGACGAACGAATATCACGGCGAAGCCGGTTACATTTTCCGGCGCACTCCTTTCAGCGCGCGGCCGAAGCTGCTGCCGGCCACCGCACGCACTCCGGAGGTCAATGTGGATTCGTACGCGGGCGATGCCGGAGGGCGGCTGATCCGGGACAAGCTGTTCTTTTTTGGCTCATTCGAACACGTCAAACGTGATTTACCCGCGGTAGTTACGGTTCCGGCGGCAACCATTGCGCAACTCGGATTGCCGGCGAGTTATGCAAACGCGATTCCGTTCAGCCAGAGCGTTTACTTTTATATGGGGCGCGCGGACTGGGTTCTGAATCAGAAGAACCGATTGATGCTGCGCTACAACCATCATGCCAACGATTCGCCGTATAACAACAGCACAATCGGCGGCCTCAACCTGATTTCACAAAGCTTCAATTTCATCGACCGCTCGCACGTGGGAGCCGCGCAATTAATTTCGACGCTGTCTCCGAGGGCTCTGAACGAATTGCGGATCCAGGTAGCGACGCGAAGCCAGTCACAAGAACGGTTTGCGGCTTCGGGGACCGGGCCGGCGATTTCGATCAGCGGTGTCGCGAATTTCGGAGGGCCGACCGGAGCCGGTTTCATCTACACGGAGACAACTCCCGAAATCGCCGACAACTTCAGTTTTTTGACCGGCTCGCACGCGTTCAAGGCCGGCTTTAGCGCCAAATGGATTCGCGACGAGCAGGTGGCTGCGACGTTCGGGCAATATACGTTTCCCAATATTGCGGCTTACCTGAACGCGGCGAACGGCACGAATCCGACGGGATACACGTCCTTCCAACAAACGCTCGGCAACCCGGTGATTGACTACAACTCCTTGTTCGCCGGATTCTTCGCGCAGGATTCGTGGAAGCCAAAGCGCAATCTGACCGTGACCTATGGCGTACGCTACGACGTGTACCGGCCGCCGGCCGCGAATTCGAGCGCGCCGTTCGCCTTCTCGCAGAATTTTCGGACGGACAAGAACAATTTCGCGCCGCGCCTCGGAGTCGCATGGGGACTCGGAGCACAACAGAAGACCGTGCTGCGCGCGTCGACGGGGCTGTTCTACGATCCGCCGCAAACGGATCAATACCGGCTGGCGCTCCTGCAGACCGGCCTGCCCTCGTTTTTTAATATCACGGCGACGCCTTCACAGTCGTTTGCTCCGGCGTTTCCCGCCGTGTTTTCGGGACTGCCGCCGGGCTTTAATCTGGGGATTCAAACGCTGGACACGGTGTCGCCCGATTTCGCCACCCTGTACTCGTACAATGGCAACGTCTCCATCAGCCGCGACCTGGGCGCGAATTTCGTTGCGACCGCGTCGTATCTGTTCACCAAAGGCACGCACTTGCCGGTATACCGCAATATCGACCTGGTGCCGTCGGGCCAGTTCCTGGCGGACGGACGCCCGATATTCTCAACCACGGCGCGCGTGTACCCGGGCTTCGGCAATATTCTCTCCGCGGAGTCGGTGGGGAACTCGAATTATAACGGCCTCAACCTGACGCTCGAGAAGAGAATCTCCCGCGGATACAATTTCTATGCCACGTACACATGGTCGCACGCGATCGACGACGCTCCGGAGTGGAACAACATCGATAGCAGCGCGTCGTACCTGTCCGACCCCAGCAACCGGCGGCGCGACCGGTCCGAATCGCTTACCGACAAGCGGCACGTGTTCAATATGACCGGCGTCTTCCAGCCGGCTTTCCGCGCCTCGAATAAGACGGCGAACTACCTGGTGAATCACAACCAGCTTTCGATCACGTTGCAAGCGGCCAGCGGCGACTTGTTTAATATTGGCAGCAATCGGATTCTGAACGGAGATTCCTCGGAGCCCACTGGCTTCCAGCGGCCGCTGTTTGTGGGGCGCAACACGCTGCGCGCTAAGCCGGCGTTTGAACTGAATGCCCGCTACTCGCGCTTCTTCCCGATCACCGATCGATACAGAGTCGAATTCCTGGCCGAATCGACCAACATCACCAATACGCTGAACGTGACCGGCGTCAATTCGACGGCGCAGGTGGATGCGAACGGGAATATCACGACGCCCGCCAGCGGCTTTGCCACCGCAACGCGCGACCAGAGGCTGATTCAACTGGGGGTGCGGTTCCATTTCTGAGTTTCCCGACCGCACGTATGCCGAGGCCGTGCTGGCGGTCAATTTCGCGGACTTCCAGCGGTACTTCGCGGAAGAGCTGATCGAAATGCATCGGGCGCACCTGGCGATGCTCGCCGAACAGCAGATCCTGCCGGCGGAACAGGCGCGCACGTTGCTCGCCACGCTCGGTAGTTTGAACCTGGAGGAACTGCGGGCGGCGCGGTACGACGGATCGTGCGAGGATTTCTTCTTTTACGTCGAAGAGAAGATTGCCTCGCTCTGCGATCCGGATATCGCGGGACGGCTCCACACGGCGCGCAGCCGCAATGACATCGCCATCACTCTGTATCGAATGGTGATCCGGCGGGAAATCCTGCGGGTCACGGCCGGAGTGTTGGGACTGCGCGGTGTGCTGCTCGGACTGGCCTGCCAGCATCGCGGCACGGTAATGCCCGCTTACACGCACACGCAGCCGGCGCAGCCCACGGTGCTGGCTCATTACCTGCTCGCGGTGGTGGAACTGCTCGAGCGGGACGCCAATCGGCTCCGGGCGGCATACCAGACAGTGAACCGCTGCCCGATGGGAGCTTGCGCGATCACCACAACCGCATTTCCGATCGATCGGTCGCGGACGGCGCATCTGTTGGGATTCGATGGCGTGCAGGTGAATTCGTACGGAGCGATCGCCGCGGTGGACTACATCCTGGAAAGCGCCGGAGCGGTGGCGGCCGCCATGGTGAATGCCGGCCGGTTTACGCAGGATCTGCTGTTGTGGGGAATGCGGGAGTTTCGGTTTCTGCTACTGCCGGACGGCTTCGTGCAATCGAGCAGCATCATGCCGCAAAAGAGAAACCCGGTGGCTCTGGAACATACGCGCATTCTGGCGAGCCGCGCGTTTTCCGAAGCGCAGGCAGTGATGACGAGCCTGCACAACACGCCATTCGGAGATATCGTCGACAGCGAGGACGATCTGCAGCCGCTGGTGTTCACCATGTTTGCGGACGCGCGGCGGGCCCTCCGGTTACTGGAGGCGTCGCTGGAAAACGCGGAATTCGATACCGGGCGGATGAGGTCGGAAGCCGGCAAACATTTTTTGACCGCCACGGAGCTGGCGGACACGCTGGTTCGCGAAAGCAATCTCAGCTTCCGGGAGGCGCACCACCTGGTGTCGCAAGCAGTGCAGGGCGGGGACGACACGCCGGCGCGGATCGTCGACGAATTGCTGCGGTTGGCGCCAGCCGTGGCTCCGCGCGAATCCCTGCTGGCGGCGGTGGATCCGCAGAAGTTCGTCGAGCGGCGCACGATTACCGGCGGCCCGGCCGAGGCGGCGCTGGGGCCGGAATTGGAACGCGGGCGGCAGACGCAGGCGGAGCTGTTGGACTGGGTGGCGGGGCGCGAGAGGCACTTGCGCGCGGCGCACGAAGAATTGCACCGCTGGACGATCTAATCGGCCAGCGCCGTCCGGAGACAGCCCGGGCGGCGTGAAACCCCGCCCCACGAATGATAAAATCGCCGCCATGCGGAATACGATTGCCCTTCTCGCCATCTTCGTGGCGGCAGCCAGTGCGCAGCCTTCGACCTTCTCCTCGGAAGCCCAGGTCGCCTATCGTACCGTCCCCAACATCACTTACCTGACGGCGAACAACTACGAGTCCAGGCTCGATATGTATCAGGCGCGCAACCAGGCCGCGCCGCAGCCGACCGTGATCTACATTCATGGCGGCGGCTGGACGGCGGGCTCCAAGGAGACCAACGTCCTCAACCTGCTTCCCTATTTCGAAATGGGCTGGAACGTGGTCAACGTCGAGTACCGCCTGGCGCGCGTGTCGCTCGCCCCGGGCGCCGTGGAGGATTGCCTGTGCGCGCTCCGCTGGGTCATCCACAACGCGAAGGAGTACAACATCGATACCAACCGTATCGTGGTAACGGGCAATTCCGCCGGCGGGCACCTCGCGCTCACAACCGGCCTGATCCCCGCTTCCGCCGGCCTCGACCGCCAGTGTCCCGGTCCCGAGGATTTGAAAGTCGCCGCCATCGTCAACTGGTACGGAATTACCGACGTGGCCGATCTCCTTGACGGTCCCAACATGAAGACGTACGCGGTCACGTGGCTGGGCAGCCTCGAGAACCGCAAGGAGATTGCCGCGCGTGTGTCGCCGCTGACTTACATCCGTCCCGGCCTTCCACCGGTTCTTTCCATTCAGGGTGATGCCGACCCTACCGTCCCCTATACGCACTCCGTGCGCCTGCACGCCGCGCTCGAAAAGGCCGGCGTTCCCAACCAGCTCATCACCGTGCCCGGCGGCCACCATGGCAACTTCAAACCGGAAGAATACCCCAAGCTGTACAGCGAAATCCGCGATTTCCTGCAGAAATACGTGCTGAACCGGCGCGGTTAACCCGGTCAAGCTTTACCGCCGGCCCCGGCGTTTATCGACCGGCTCAGCCGGTTCATTGTGCGTTCATCCACAGTCGCGCACAATAGTAGATAGTGCGGATTCTGCTGGTGGAAGACGAACCCCGGGTGGCGGGCTTTCTGGCTAAGGGCCTGCGCGAGCTGACGTTCGCGGTGGACGTGGCGGGCGACGGGGAAGAGGGCCTGCATCTCGGCTCAGTCAATGAATACGACCTCATCATTCTCGACGTCATGCTGCCGCGCAAGGACGGCCATACGGTGTGCCGCGAGCTGCGCGCCCAGGGCCGTCGCGTGCCGATCCTGATGCTGACCGCGCGCGGCGCGGTCGACGACCGCGTCGCCGGCCTCGATTCCGGCGCCGACGATTACCTGGTCAAGCCCTTCGATTTCAAAGAGCTGCTGGCTCGAGTGCGCGCCCTGCTCCGCCGTTCGGCGGTGCTGCGGCCCGAGCGCCTGCGCGTTGCCGATCTCACCCTGGATACCGCCGGCCACACCGTATCGCGCGGCGGCAAATCCGTGGAACTCACCGCGAAGGAATACGCGCTGCTGGAGTTTCTCGTGCTCAACGAAGGTCGCGTCGTGGGCCGCGAACAAATCGCGCAGCACGTATGGGACGAAAACTTCGACCCATTTTCCAACGTGATCGATGTCTACATCAAGCGCCTGCGCGCCAAAGTCGACGCGAATGCCGACCGGCGTCTGATTCACACGCGCCGCGGCGAGGGCTACCTGCTCACGGCCGCGCGGGGGTCCAGCCATGCTTAAGAGCCTGCGCCTTCAGCTCACCGCCTGGTACCTGGCGTTCTTTTCCGCGCTGCTTTTGCTGCTCAGCGTGATGCTGTACGGCGCCCTTTCGCGTTCTATGGAACACCGCCTGGACGCGGGACTGAGCATGCAGGCCGGCACCGCCGCCAAGCTGCTGCAGGAAGAACTGGAGGAGATGCACGGCGACGCCGAAGGCGCGGCGGCCGATGTGCTTTCCGAACTGCAGCCCTCCGGACAAGTCATCGCAGTCCTGGAAAACGCCGAGGTGCTCGCGGGCGGCACCGCAGCCCAAAGGCCCGCGCTGGCGGCTGCCGCCCAAGCTGTCCAAGCGGTCCGCGCGATAGAGACGATTGTGCCGCTCCCGCGGTGGGGAGACCACGGCGCACGCGCAGCCGCGCACCGCCTAGGCTATCGCACCCACACGTTCACCGTGCTGGCGGTGGAACCGCTCGATTCGATTGCCGCCGATCTGCAGTCGCTCCGCCGCACGCTTGCCATTGCCCTGCCCTTGCTCATTCTCCTGGCGGGCGCCGGGGGCTACGGGCTAACCCGCCGGGGGCTGGCCCCGCTCGGCCGGATGGCCGAACAAGCCGGCCGCATCACCAGCCAGAACCTGAGCGCGCGCCTCGAAATCGGCAACGCGGCCGAAGAGCTGACCCTGCTGTCGGCATCTTTCAATGAGCTGCTCACGCGCCTCGATCAATCGTTCGAGACCATGCGCCGCTTCGTCCAGGACGCCTCGCACGAGTTGCGCACGCCGCTGGCCGTGATCCGCGGCGAAGCCGACGTGGCGCTTTCCCGCGAGCGCCCCGCTGCCGAGTACCGCGAGTCGCTCGCAACCATTCAGCTGGAATCCCAGCGTCTCTCCCGCCTGGTCGACGATCTGCTGAATCTCGCCCGCGCCGACGCCGGACGCGTCCAACTGCGCCTCGAAGAACTCTATCTGAACGACCTGCTGGCCGAGTGTTGCCGCTCCGTGCAGCCGCTCGCCGCCGCGCGCCAGATCGATCTGAAATGCCGCTGCGCCGGCGACGTTCCGTTCCGCGGCGACGAAGGGCTGCTGCGCCGCATGGTAATCAATCTGCTCGATAACGCCGTGCGCTACACGCCCCCTGGCGGCACGGTTCAGGCCACGCTCGAAGCGCAAGGCCCGGACGTCCGCATCCGGATCGCCGATACAGGAATTGGGATCGCGCCCGAAGCCAGCCATCGCGTCTTCGAGCGCTTCTACCGCGCCGACCCATCCCGCTCCCGCGAGCAGGATGGTTTTGGCCTGGGTCTCTCGATCGTAAAGTGGATCGCCGAATCGCATCACGGACAGGTGGAACTCACCAGCCATCCCGGCTCCGGCAGTACCTTCACGGTTCACCTGGCGCGGCAGTAGGGACATTCCCCGGACGCTCGCCGCACACCAGTTGGAACATTGGGTGATGGAACATTGGGTGATTGACAACCGAACCGGCGACGTCCATACTCGAATCACCACCAAAAGACCGTTTTGCGGCGGTGATACCCGGGCGTTTCCGTCCTTATCCCGAACGCCCCTCTGTTTCCACTTCGAAAGTGATGTTTCTTGCTGGGGAAAGCAGGCTTATGATGAGCCAGACTGGACCCCGTCCCGCGAATCTAAGAGAGATGTGGCGCGATCGATTGAAAACGGCCAAACTCCGTCTGGAGTTTGCCGCAAGCTTCCGGAAAGAAATCGAACAGGATTGTCGCTCCGGCGCGGTCGCTACTCCCGATGGCGATTTCGCTTTGAGAAAGGCCCTTGTGGCGGAGAGCGTCGCTCGTGAGGAGTACGTAACCGTCTTGGATATCTTTGCGAAACTCGACATCGAGGGAGAAGGTCTGGACAACAGGGACCCGCACACGGGAGCCGCGCGCTGATGCGGGAACCGGCGGGTTACCCACTTCGCCCGCCTCTGCTCGATTGCACGCGCATTCTCCACAAGCGTTTGCTTCTGCCGAGGACTCCTGGTTGTGACAGGAACTGCCGCCTTCGCACCGCTGGATCGAGCGTATTGAATCTTTCGAACCAGGGATTGTAGTTTCATTGGTCGGCGCTTACCGTCACCTTCGACTCGTGGAAGATCGCACAAGCCACTGAACTAAATGCCTTAAGACCGGTAACGATGCTGATGCTAGCATCGCCAATCCCACGACTGATTCCGCTTCACCGCGAATTCGATACCGGAGCACGCCGAAGACAACGGTCAGGACGATTCCCGCAAGCCCGAAGAGTGCGTCCACGGCCAATGTCCACCCCGTTGTGGGAAGTTCCAGGAACCATGCCGACAAGTAGCCTGCGGAGAGGCCGAGGAAAACACCAACGGCGGTGATGGCAAGCAGAATTACAAGACCGAATTGTTCCGTGACAACCATCGCTCACTGAAATTTGTTACACCAATCGGCCACTCTGCCAAGAAACCCATTCCATTGCGCATCCTCGAATGCACTTCCTCCTGCTATAAATCCACTCGCATTACCAATATTGGGCAGAGTCCCTTTAATATTTATCGCGAACCCAATGTTGCCGTTTCCGAGATCGGCAGCGCCAAAGAAGATGGATGCAGGATAAAGAAGGTGTCCTGGTACCGTGGCGAAACTCAAGCCATTTTGCCCAACGCTGGTCACGGTTACCGAGGTGTTCAAACCCACCAATGGGTAGGAGCCTCCTCCAGGTAAGGAGAGTCCTGCTGAGAGTTGAATCCCAATGGATTGGCCGGCCTGCAATTGCCCGGGCGGTGGTGAAAACTGCACCTGGCCTGATGCTAGACCGTCACCGAACGTACCCGAGAAATTCCCGAAACTCGCAAAGTCGCTCTCGACTGCCGACATGAGTTGTTTCGCAGAGCCATTGCAGGGTATAGGATATCCGCCATAGTTCTTGTCGACGGCCGGGGCACTCAAAGCGAGTATCGCTGGGTCGACAGGGGGAATCGTAATACTAGACAGCAGTCCCATGACTTGTGTCGCCGCGTTAACGTCAAAATCAATGTCAGGGAGTCCGGGAATGATAAATGGGAATGAGTAGGCCGGTGCGCTGTTGGTTTCAAAGCAAACGCTGGTGTCGGGTTGTGTCGTACATCTCCCGTCAGCGTCGACGAAGTTGACCGGATCACCAAGAGTGTAGGCATACTTGTTCCAACTCTTCGGATCGGTCGGATTGCCCTGGGCGCGATCTGGACTATTAAACCTTCCATACCAGGGATTGTCGTAGCGTTGGTCGGCGTAGTCCTGGCTGGTGAGGCCGGTCGAATCTCTCACGTAGGTGCCGAACTTAACCCGGTGATCCGCGGTAATCGTCCTCTCCTCCCCGTACGGTAGGTACGAGAAGCGATCGCCGCTCGAGTTCCCGCGTACGCTGCCTAATCGGTCCGTGACCACCGCCACTCCGTTCGATCTTACCAACTTGGCTCCGAAGTAGACCTCCGCCGTCGCTGCGGCGCAGTAGTTCCCCGGACCGCAACTGGCCGTCGCGATCCTCTGCCCAAAGATGTCATAGAACGAAAGCACGGTGTTGAACGCGCCCATGCACGAATCCTGCGCCACCACCCGTTTCCTAACCCCTCGTTCATCGTCCGTTCATTTCCCCCGCAATATACTGATAGTCAACTAAAGGAGGGCCGTTGCGCCTGACTCGCCATTCGACCGGAAATTTCCTTGCCGCGGCGGCGTTCGCCGTGGCCCTGTCCCCCGCGTCCGCTCAGACACCGGCCACTGCCGGCGTCGCCGCACTCGTCGGGCCGCAGCAACCGGCGGCCGCCGCCGGACAGGCTGCCCCGGCTACCTTGACCCTTCAGGACGCACTGGCGCGCGCGCAGCGCTATGAGCCGCAGTTCCTGTCGGCGCTCAGCGCGGCACAGGCGGCGCGCGAGGACTCGGTCCAGGCCCGCGCGGCGCTGCTCCCGGCGGTCGGAATCAAGTCGGACTTCCTCAATACGCAAGGCAACGGAGTCTTTCCGTCGGGCCGGTACGTCACCAATGACGGCGTGCACGTCTACCGGGAATGGGCTACGTTCCACCAGGATCTGTCGCCCGGCACGCTGACCCGCAGCGGCTACCAGCGTGCCCAGGTGGCGCAGGCCGTCGCCCAAGCCAGGGCGGAAATTGCGCGGCGCGGGCTCACGGTTACCGTCACGAAAGCGTATTATGCGCTGGTTGTCGCCCAGCGCAAATATGCCACCGCGCAACTGGCGCTCATGCAGGCGCAGCAGTCCCTCACCATCACGCAGGATCTGGAACGCGGCGGGGAAGCGCCGCACAGCGACGTCGTCAAGGCCCAGATTCAATCGATCGCGCAGGACCAGGCGCTGCGCGAGGCGCAGCTGGCGATGGGCAATGCCCGGCTCGATCTGGCCGTCCTCATCTCGGCCGATTTCGATCAGAATTTTCAGGTGGTCGACGACCTGCACCTCGCCTCCGCATTGCCCGCGTTTCCGGAGGCGCAGACCCTGGCCCGGCGCGAGAACCCCGACCTGCGCGCCGCCACCGACGCGCTGCGGGGCGCGAACCTCGACGTCACCATCGCCCGGCAGGCGTTCCTGCCCACCCTCACCGTGGACGTCGATTATGGACTGGAAGCCAACCAGATCGGCTGGAATACGGTGGTCGCCGCAGCGCCCGAAAAGGGCCCGGTGCCCTCGGTCGGCTATTTCGTGACGGCGTCGCTCACTCTGCCGGTCTGGGATTGGGGCTCCCGGAAGAGCAAAGTGCGGCAAGCCGAGATCCGGCGAGATCAGGCTCGCGTCGAATTGACGGCGGCGCAGCGGCAGTTGGTACGGAATCTTACGGGCTTTTACCAGGAAGCGCAGACCGCGCGCGATGAGATGGACTTGCTGCGCCAGTCGGCCGACCTCGCCGCCGAGAACCTGCGCCTGAACACCTTGCGCTACCAGGCCGGCGAAGCTACCATATTGGAGCTTGTGGACGCCCAGAACACGTTGAATCAGGCGCGCAACGCGTATGATGATGGGCTGGCGCGTTATCGCGTGGCGCTCGCGAACTTACAGACGCTCACGGGGACCTTTTGATATGGGCCGAGGAAGATTGGTGTTGAGGCGGCTCCCTGACAGTCGCGGTTCAGTGTCACGCGTTGCCGAAGGGACGGCCGGCGCTTCGATTGTGTTGCTCGCGGCTTGTGCGCTGGCGCTGGCCGGCTGCTCCAAAAAGAGCGAGGCGGAACAACCCGAAGCACCTGCGCCTGTGCAGGTCACTTCCGTCACTCAGGAGAATATCGAGCGCGTGGTGGATGCCGATGGAGTGCTCTTCCCGCTCGACCAGGCCAACATCATGCCGAAGATCAGCGCCCCCGTCGCGAAATTCAATGTGAATCGCGGCGATCACGTGCGCGCCGGCCAGGTGCTGGCTACTTTGGAGAATCGCGATCTCTCGGCCGCCGTCTTCGAAAGCCGCGGCCAACTGAATCAGGCTGAGTCCAATTTCCGCGCCACCTCCTCCGCCACGGTTCCCGAAGAGACCATTAAGGCGCAGGCGGACGTGCAGTCCGGCCAACAGGCGCTGGACGCCGCGCAGAAGCTGCTGGAGAACCGGCAAAAATTGTTCGAGCAGGGAGCGATCGCGCGCAAGCTGGTGGATGACGCGCAAGTCGCCTACGCGCAGGCCAAAGGCCAACTGGACGCCGCCAAAGAGCATCTGCGCGCTCTGCAAAGCGTCGCCGGCGACGAGCAGATCAGAACGGCGCAAGCCCAGGTGGAAGCCGCGCGCGGCCATCTGCAGTCGGCCGAAGCGCAGGTGGTCTATTCGGAAGTGCGCAGTCCGATCAGCGGCGTGATTGCCGACCGGCCGCTGAATGCCGGCGAGATGGCGAACGCAGGCTCGCCGCTGGTCACCGTCATGGATATCTCGCGCGTGGTGGCGCGCGTCAACGTGCCGCAGGCACAGGCCTCGCCGATCAAAATCGGTCAGACTGCCACCATTTCACAGACCGGAAGCGAAGACAAGCTGCAGGGCAAAGTCACGGTGGTAAGCCCCGCGACCGATCCCAACAGCACCACCATCCAGGTCTGGATCACGGCCGCGAATCCCGGCGAAAAGTTTAAGCCGGGCGCCGCCGTACATGCCTCGATTCTCACAGGCACCATTCGCAATGCCGTGGTGGTGCCGGCGTCCGCCATTCTGCCCGGCGAAGAAGGCGGCACCGCGGTGCTCACCGTCAGCCCCGATTCCACCGCGCACGTGCACCCGGTGACGATCGGCGTGCGCTACGGCGACAAGGTGCAGATCACCAACGGCGTTCGTCCCGGCGACGAGGTGGTCACGGTCGGCGGCTTGGGCGTCGATGATAAAGCGAAGGTAAAGATCGTCGGCGCGGCCACCGACGAGGCTGAGGACGACGACGAGCCGGCGCCGCCTCCTGCCGCCGATTCGACAGGCGCGGGGCAGAAGAAATGAGCGTGCTCTCCACCAGGCCGCCCGGCGCCACCGAGGGGGAAGAGCAACACTGGACTGCCCGCCACGGCAAACCCATCATTTTCGTCATCCTGACGGTGGTCGCTGTCGGCATTTACCTGGCGCTGACCATTCCCATCGCGGTCTTTCCGGACACCAATTTCCCGCGCATCGTGATCGGCGTCGATAACGGCGTCGCGCCGATCGATCAGATGCAGGTCACGGTGACGCGCCCCATCGAAGAGGCCGTCAATACAGTCCAGGGCCTCGATTATCTCTGGTCGATTACCAGCCGCGGCACGGCGGAAATCGATTTGTTTTTCAACTGGAACGTCGACATGTACCGCACGCTCGACTTGGTAAACGCGGCGATCGCGCGCATACAAACTTCGCTGCCGATGACCGCGAAGATCAGCACCCAGCGCCAGACGTTTGCCGCCTTCCCGATCATGGGGTACAGCCTGACATCGGACACGGTGCCGCAGACGCAGATCTGGGAGATGGCAAATTACCAGTTCAAGCCGCGGCTGAACCGGCAGCCCGGCGTGTCGAGCATCGTCGTGCAAGGCGGTCAGCAGCCTGAGTTTCAGATTCAGGCCGATCCGTCCAAACTGATTCAGACCGGGACTACCATTCCCAACATCCTCGACGCGATCGGCCGCAGCAACCTGATCGATTCGCCCGGCCTGATCGAGATGCAGCATCAGTTGGTGTTGAGCCTCGTCACCGGACAGGCGCGCACCCCGGACCAGATCTCGAATATCGTGGTCAAGACGGCGCCCAACGGCGACCTGGTGCATATCCGCGACATTGGCGGCGTGACGGCCTCCGTCATGCCGGTCTATACGGTGGTCACCGCCAACACCAAGCCCGCCATCCTCATGAATGTCTACCGGCAGCCCGACAGCAATACCGTGCAGGTGGCCGATGCCATCCACGCGCAGATCGACCAGATCCGCAAGACGCTGCCCAAGAGCATTCAATTGCAGCCCTTCTACGACCAGTCGGAGATCGTCACCGATTCCATTAAAAGCGTGCGCGACGCCATCCTGATCGGCTTGATCCTGGCCTCGCTGATCATGGTGCTGTTCCTGCGCGATTGGGGAACGTCGCTGGTCGCCGGCCTGGTGATTCCCGCCACCATCGCCATCACCTTCGTCGTCATGAAAGCGCTCGGCCAGACGTTCAACCTGATGACGCTCGGCGGTCTTGCCGCGGCTGTCGGCCTGGTGATTGACGACGCCATTGTGGTGGTGGAAAACATCGTGATGCACCGCGACTCCGGCCAATCGCGCGCCGAGGCGATCCGCAGCGCGATTCGCGAAATCCGTGTTCCCCTGGTGGGCTCTACACTGACTCCGATCGTGGTCTTCGTTCCGCTGATTTCGATCACCGGCGTCACCGGCGTATTCTTTAGCGCTCTGGCGATCACGGTGGGGACCGCGCTGCTGACATCGCTGGCGCTGGCGCTCACCTGGACTCCGACGCTTAGCCACTACTTCCTGCGCGACCGCCGTATCGGGGCCGAGAACCACGAGACCGTCCCGAACTGGCTGATGCGCCCGTATGAGCGCGTGCTGCGCTTCTCACTCGAGCACCGGTTCGTACTGGCGATCTTCGTCGTCCTGCTGATCGGGGCTTCTTACCTCTGCTATAAGAACCTCGGCAGCGACCTGCTGCCCGCCATGGATGAGGGCGGTTTCATCGTCGATTACATCATGCCGGCGGGCTCGTCGCTCCAGGAGACCAACCGGGTGGTGAACCACGTCGAGCGTATTTTACGCGCCACCCCGGAAGTCGAGAGCACCTCGCGGCGCACCGGCCTGCAACTCGGCCCGGCCGCGGTAACCGAGGCCAATACGGGCGATATTTCAGTCAAGTTAAAGCGCGACCGCAAGCGCAGCGGCGAGGAAGTGATCGCCGACGTGCGCGCCAAAATCACCAAGGCGGAACCGGTCCTCGACGTCGAATTTCCGCAATTACTGCAGGACATGATCGGCGACCTCACCAGCGCACCCGAGCCGTGCGTCATCAAACTCTTTTCCGAAGACCAGGCCGCGCTCAACCAGTGGGCGCCCCAGGTGGGGAACGCCATCAAGAAGATTTCCGGCGTGGTCGACGTGAAGAACGGCATCGAAGACACCATCAGCGGTCCCGCCCGCGTGTTTAACGTCGATCCCGGCGTCACGGCGCGCGCCGGCTTCAGCGCGCAAGAGGTCGAACTCGACGTCAGCGCCATGCTGCAGGGCGAACCCGCGCCGACACCCGTGGTTCTCAACGATCGGTTGTATACCATTCGGGTGCGCTTCCCCGAATCCACGCGCGCCTCGCTCGACGCCATCCGCAACACTCCTCTGGTGAGCAGCACCGGCAAAACCGCCAATCTCGGTTCGCTCGCGAGTGTCACCGAGATCCCCGGTGAAAACGAAATCCGCCGCGAGAACCTGCAGCGCGACGTCCAGGTGACCGGCCGCTTCGAAGGGATGAGCCTCGGCGAGGGCATGCAGAAGGTGCAGAAAGTGGTGGCTGACCTCAACCTGCCGCCCTCCATCCGCATCGAGTACGGCGGCCAATATCAGGAGCAGCAGAAGTCCTTCCGCGATCTGGTGTTCGTGCTGATTCTCGCCATCGTTCTCGTGTTCATGGTCCTGCTCTTCGAATTCGGCGACTTCGCCGCGCCGGTGGCGGTGCTCTGCTCGGCCCTGCTCTCCACCTCCGGAGTTTTCGTCGCCCTGCTCCTCACCGGCACCACGTTCAACCTGTCTTCTTTTATGGGGCTGATCATGGTGATCGGCATCGTGGCCAAGAACGGCATTCTGCTGCTCGATGCCGACCAGAAATTCCGCGCCACTGGAGTTCCCGCTGAAGAAAGCATGCTGCGTGCGGGCGAACGCCGCTTGCGTCCCATCATGATGACCGCCCTGGCCACCGTGGCCGGCATGATTCCGCTGTCGCTCGGCTTGGGCGCCGGCTCTCAGATGTTGCAACCTCTCGCGATTGCCGTGATCGGCGGCATTCTCGCCTCAATGGTTCTCTCCCTGGTGGTAACACCGGCCGTCCACTACTACATCGGCGGCCGTAACGACTGATGGAAATAAGGAGACTCACAATGAAAAAACTTATGACGATCGCCCTCGTCGCCGGTGTTGCCTTTGCCGCCGAGGGATACAAAGTTCTCAACAAAATCAAAATCGGCGGCACCGGCGGCTGGGACTACGCGACTGTAGACAGCAACGCGCACCGCCTCTATGCCACGCACGCCACCGTTGTCGACGTGGTCGATCTCGATTCCGGCAAGCCGGTCGGGCAGATCGCGCAACTGCACAACGTCCACGGTGTCGCCTTGGCGCCGGATCTCGGCAAAGGATTCATCAGCAACGGGGGTTCGAACAGCGTCACGGTTTTCGATATGAAGACTCTGGCCAAGAGCGGCGAACCGGCCGCCGGCATGAACCCCGACGCCATTTGTTACGAACCGAAAACCCAGCGTGTGTTCACCTTCAACGGCCGCTCCAACGATTCGACCGTGATCAACGCCAAGACCGGCGAGCCGATGAGCACATTCCCCGTTGGCGGCAAGCCCGAGTTTTGCGTCGTTGATGGCGCCGGCAAGATCTACGTCAATCTGGAAGACAAAAGCTCGATTGTCGAAATCGATGCCGCCAAGCCTGCGGTGCTTCGGACCGTCTCTCTCGCGCCGTGCGAATCGCCATCCGGCCTCGCGCTCGACAGCAAGAATGGCGTGCTGTTCTCCGTCTGCGACAACAAGATGATGGCCGTCACCGATATCAAGAGCCTGAAAGTGGTCGCCACGCCTCCCATAGGATCGGGCCCCGATGCCGCGGCGTACGACCCGGGCACCGGCCTGGCCTTCAGTTCCAATGGCGATGGCACCATGACCATCGTGAAGAACTCAGGCGGCAAATGGGAAGCGGTCGATACGGTGCAGACCGAGCGCGGCGCCCGTACCATGACCGTGGATCCCAAGACCCACCGCCTCTACCTGCTGGCCGCCGAATACGGCGCGCCGCAAGCCGGCGACAAAAAAGGCCGCCCGTCGGTTTTACCGGATACTTTCCACGTACTGGTTGTCGGGAAATAGTCGGGCGGACACCCTCGTCCGCGGCCGGCCCCCTGGCCGGCTAGATGTTATGTCTTCCTCTCCGAACAGCGGGTCCAGGGGGACCCGCGCGGACCCGGCGGTCCGCCCCACGATTCAATTCGCCACGCGCCAGGGCGACGTGTTCTTCCACTGTTTGAGCGCGTCGGTGGCCCATGCGGCATTCTTGTCCGTATGGCACGAGTTGCAGGAATTCGGCATCTTGACAGCCTCGGCTTCCGCAGGCGAAATGAACTTGAATGTATGGCTGCGCACATTGATGTCTGCAATGGTCTGTTCGATCTTCGGCATGTGGCAGCCCACGCATTCATTGCCGGACGATCCCGCCTTGTGATGCGTGTGCTCCTCGATACTCGCCGCGCGCGGCCCGTTGGGGGACGCCGGGCCGTGGCACTGCAGGCAGAGTACGTTGGCGGGCTTTAGCAGATCCGCATTGTTCCCTGTTCCGTGGACGTCGTGACAACTGAAGCACGTGACGCCGTGCACGTACATCTCGCTCTGCGTGAAATCATTGCCCTGCATCCGGTTCTTGTGGGCGGTCCCGTCGGGAAAGTGCGTGAACGAAAGCTCGCCGGGTTTGTGGTCTTCCAGTTGCCAGTACTCGCTCAGGTTCTTGCCGACCACGAAACCGACGGGCCAGTCATAATACCGGCCTTCCATCGGATTTTTTAACGGCCGGCCCTGCGAGTGGCACTGGATGCAGACATCGCTCGCATGCACGAAATCAAGCCGCGCCGGGTTGACGATGTTGGCCGATGACGGCTTGTTCACGTGCTCGCTACCCGGCCCATGGCACTTCTCGCAGCCGACGTTCCACTCCGTGACTTTCTTAGTCGTGATGTCGTAGTTAACCGAATGGCATCCGTCGCAGGTCGGCCCGGTCGGCCGCTTCATGTTGTCGGCCGGATAATATTGCACCCACCAGTCGGTTCCGGGTTGAACCATGTACGCCCGCCACATTTTATGATTGACGTCCCACTGCGCGCCCAACGGAAAGTAATCGTCTCCGATTTTCGTGAAATACCGCTGCTTCCACTTGCTTCCGTAGACCAAAGCAATATCTGTCTTCGTAAACTTGACCAGCGGATCGGGCTTCGTCAGATCGGGGATAATCGCTTCCGGATGTTGCGCGGGATCCACCACGATATTCGCCATCCGTGTCTTGGACCAGCGGTCAAAGACCTGCGTGTGGCAGCGCCGGCACGCCGCCGACCCAACAAACTGCGCGGTTTGGGCTTGCGCCGGCGCCAGCGGCACCAGTCCCAGGACGGCAATTAATTTAGGCAGGCTTCGCCCAAGCTGGATCGAGACTCTCATGGTACAAAAGTATACCGGATGAATCTGAAGAATTGCTGAAGGGCGGCCGGCGTAATGTGCGCTCGATCAGCCGGCTCCAAGGTGTATACTAACCCCGACCGGAGGTCTGTCATGCGACGATTTTGCTTAGTCCCCGCTCTCGCGCTCTGCGCCTGCTTTGGCGTAGCCGAAGCCCAAAGCGGCCCTTATCAAGTACAGAAAAAAGTGAAAGTCGGCGGCGCCGGCGGCTTTGATTATGTCTACGCCGACGTAGCCGGGCGTCGTCTCTACATTCCCCGGACCGGCAATCCCGCCCGCATCACGGTCTTTGACCTCGATTCCCTCGAGTCCGTGGGCGAGATCCCCAATACCAATGCGCGTGGCGCAGCCGTTTCTCCCAAATCCAACCACGGCTTCGCCAGCAGCAAGCCGGTCGCCATGTGGGACTCGAAGACGCTCATGCCGATCAAGACCATTGATGTGCAGGGCGGTCCCGACGGCATCATGTATGACGCATTCAGTGACCGCGTCTACATACTTAGCCACATTCAACCGAATGTGACGGTGATTAATCCCGCGGACGGCTCCGTGGTCGGCACCATTGATCTCGGCGGCCAGCCTGAGCAGGCCGCGAGCGATGGCAAGGGTCATCTTTACGTCGATCTCGAAGACAAGGGCAGCATCGCCGTCGTCGATACGAAAACGCTTATGGTCACCGGTCATTACGACCTCGCGGGCAAGGGCGGCACGTGCGCAGGCCTCGCCATCGACGTCAAGAATAATATCCTGTTCGCCACCTGCCGCAACCCGCAAAACATGGTGGTGCTGAATGCCGCGGACGGCAGCATCATCACCACTCTGCCGATCGGCCAGGGCACGGACGGCGCCGGTTTCAATCAGAGCACCATGGAAGCGTTTAGTTCGCAGGGCGATGGCACGCTGACCATTGTGAAGGAGAAGAGTCCCACCAGTTTTGAGGTGGAGCAGACCATCCAGACCATGCCCAGCGCCAAGACCATGACCATCGACACCAAGACCAACCGGATCCTTCTGATTGCCGCCGAGTACGGCGCGCCCACGAATCCGCCCGCGCCGGGAGGCCGCGCCGGCCGAGGCCCGATGGTGCCCGATTCCTTTACAATTCTCGTTGTCGGCAAGTAGGAGTTCCCCAAATGATTCGCAAACTTCTCCTGATTGGATGCGCGGCAGCGGCGATGCTTGCCGCGCAATCGCGCACCCTCGACATCTACTGGATCGACGTCGAAGGCGGCGGCTCCACGCTCATTGTCTCGCCCACCGGTCAATCCTTGCTGGTGGACGCCGGCAATCCTGGCCCGGACGATCGCGACCCCAAGCGCATCTTCGCCGTCGCGCAGATGGCGGGCCTGAAGAAGATCGATATGCTGCTGACCACGCATTATCACGGCGATCACGTCGGCGGCACGCCCGCGCTCTCGAAGATGATCCCCGTCGAGCACTATTACGATCACGGCGATTCCATCGAAACCACGCCCAACGCCGTGCAGCTCTATAACGCCTACAAGGCAGTGGCAGAAGGCAAGCGCACCACCGTCAAACCGGGAGACCGCATTCCGCTGGCGGGTGTCACCGTAGAAGTGATTTCCTCCAATGGCGCGGTACTCGACAAGCCGCTCAAAGGCGGCGGCCCCAATTCCTCCTGTGCCGATGCCAAACACCATGATCCCGACAAAACCGAAAACCAGCGTAGCGCCGGCATCCTCCTCACCTACGGCAAATTCAAATTCTTCGACGTCGGCGATCTCACCTGGGACAAAGAAACGGAGCTCGGCTGCCCGGCAAACAGGATCGGCGCCGTAACGCTCGTGCAAGCCACGCATCACGGTTTCGTGAACGATCAATCCGGTTTTCCGCCGCTCTATTGGGCGCTGAAACCGCAGGTCGTGATCGTAAATGACGGTCCCCGCAAAGGTCTGCAGGTCTCCGCCTGGGACACGATCCAGAAGATTCAGGGCCTGCAAGGCGTCTGGCAATCGCATCTCGCACTCGCCACCGACAAGGACCACAACACCGACGAAAAGCGTATCGCCAATCTCGAGCCGACCGACCAGTGCAAGGGGAACTGGCTAAAGGCGTCAATCGCGCGGGATGGCAAGTTCACGGTGACGAATGGCCGCAACGGGTACAGCGAGACGTATACGGCACGGTAAGAACAATTCAACAGGCAAAAATAATTAAGTAGACGAAGGCGCCCATACGAAGCGGTGGCGCAGCCGCCCACCCGATCACTTTTGAATTTTGACCTTTAGCCTTTGGCTTTTGACTTTTCGCCTTCCAAAAGCGGGCGAAGGTATTTTCCGGTATACGACGCCGCCGTGGCCGCGATCTTCTCCGGCGTCCCCGCCGCTACGACGCTCCCTCCGCGATACCCGCCCTCGGGACCAAGATCGATCACCCAGTCGGCCGCACGAATCACGTCCAGATTGTGCTCGATGATGATCAGACTGCCCCCGTTTTCGATGAGCCGCTGAAACGCGCTCAAGAGCTTGGCAATGTCATCGAAATGCAGCCCGGTGGTAGGCTCATCGAAGATGAACAACGTGCCTTCGCAGCTCGCCAGCGCGAGATGCGCCGCCAATTTCACCCGCTGCGCCTCACCGCCGGAAAGCGTCGTCGCGGACTGTCCCAACCGCAGATAGCCGAGGCCCACATCATCCAGGACCTTCAGCCGGTGTACCAGGCGTGGCGTGGCGTGAAAGAATTCCATCGCTTCGCGCACGGTCAGTTGCAGGAGTTCGTGAATGTTCAGGCCGTTATAGCGGATTTCGAGAATGCCGCTTTTGAACCGCGTGCCCTTGCATTCGTCGCAAAGCAGCTCCACGTCCGCCAAAAACTGCATCTCGACGGTCACAGTGCCGTCGCCTTGGCAAACTTCGCAGCGCCCGCCCGGAATGTTGAAAGAGAAATGCCCGGCCGTGTAGCCGCGCTTCTCGGCCTCTCGCGTGGAGGCGTAGAGGCCGCGAATAATGTCGAATGCTTTGATATAGGTAACCGGGTTCGATCGCGGCGTCCGGCCAATCGGCGACTGGTCGATCATTACGGTGTTGGCGATTCGATCCGATCCTTCGACCCGGCGGCAGGCCACCTGCGGCGCCGCTTCCAGCGCTTCGGTCGCATCATCGAACCCCGGTTCATGATCCGATTCTCTCGATTTGTGCAGCGCTTCCAGGGACCGGTAGATCACGTCATGGACCAGCGTGGACTTACCCGATCCGGAGACACCCGTGATCGCCACCATCATGCCCAGCGGAATTTCCACGTCGATGTTCTTCAGGTTGTGCACGCGCGCTCCGAAGAATCGAAGCGTGTGCTTCGGTTGAACCGGCCGCCGCGCCCGCGGCTTGGAAACACGCGCTTCGCCGCGCAAATAACGCGCCGTCAGCGAGCCGTTCCCATTCGCCACCAGCTTCGCCAGGGGGCCCTCGAACACAATGTTGCCGCCGTGTTCGCCGGCGCCAGGGCCGAGATCGACAATGTGGTCCGCGGACCGCATCACATCGGGATCATGTTCCACCACCACGATCGTGTTGCCCAACTCGCGCAGTTCCTCCAGAATGCGGATCAGGCGCCCGGTATCGCGCGTGTGCAGCCCGATCGACGGCTCATCGAGCACGTAGCAGGCGCCCACCAGGCGCGAGCCCAGGCACGTCGCCAGCTGGATGCGCTGCGCTTCGCCGCCGGAAAGCGTGGCGGACAGGCGGTCGAGCGTAAGATAGTCGAGTCCGACATCGTTTAAAAATTTCAATCGCTGCCGGATCTCGAGCAGGATTTTATCGGCGATCGCCGTCTCTTCGGGCGTGAGTGCGAGGTTCTCAAAGAATTGCTGGGCTTCCGCGATGTTCAGCTTCACGACTTCCGCAAGATTCTTCCCGCCCACCCTCACGTACAGCGCTTCTTTGCGCAGCCGGGCGCCTTTGCAGTCGGGACACAGCGCGTAACCGCGGTAACGGCTGAGAAAAACACGGACGTGCAGCTTGTATTTCTTAGTCTCGAGATGGTCGAAGAACCGCCGGATGAAATCGTAGACTTGTTCGCGCTCGCCCTCGCTTAGATCGCAGAACGGCGTCCGAAAGCGCACTTTCTTCTGGGCCGATTTGCGGAAGTTGGCCAGCCAGGAGCGATACTTTGGCTTGTTCCAGGGGTCCACCGCGCCGTCGTCGAGCGAAAGGCCCGGGTCCGGGATAACGCGGTTCATGTCGAAATCAATCGTGTTTCCGAATCCCTGGCAGCGCGGACAAGCGCCAAATGGAGAGTTGAAGCTGAACAGAATCGGCTCGGGCTGGCTGAACTCGAGGCCGCAGGTCTTACATTGAAACTTTTCGTTGAAGCGCAAACGCTCGCCGCCCGCGGCCGGTTCGAAGATGATTTCGCCCGCTTCCCGATAGCAGATCTCGATCGTGTCCACCAGACGAGTGTGCAGACCAGGACTGATCGCAAGCCGGTCCACCAGGATAAACACCGGCTTCGAGAAATCAATATCCAGAAGCGATTCGGGCGTGGAGAATTCAAACGTGCGCCCGTTCTGGAAGAGACGGTTGAATCCCTTCTTGCGTAAGTCGAAAAGATGATCGCGCAGCGCCTGGGCCGTCTGGCTGGTTGATCCCGCGGCCTGCCCCACAGCGAACAGCGCGTACCAGCGGGAGCCTTCCGGCAAAGTCAGCAGCCGTGCCGCGACTTCATCCACCGTATCCTTGCGGACCTGCGTGCCGCAGTTGGGGCAAAACGTCCGGCCGACCCGGGCGAACAGCAGCCGCAGAAAATCATAGCACTCCGTCGATGTCGCCACCGTCGAGCGAGGGTTGCGGCTCGTGTTCTTCTGCCGGATTGCGACCGCCGGCGCGATGCCATCGATCTCTTCCACCTCCGGCTTTTCCATGCGCTCGAGAAACTGCCGCGCATAGGCCGACAGCGATTCGACGTACCGCCGCTGCCCCTCCGCATATATGGTGTCGAAGGCGAGCGAGGATTTCCCCGATCCCGAAACGCCCGTAATTACGGTCAGCTCGTTGTGGGGAATGGAAAGCGAAATATCCTTGAGGTTGTGGACTCGCGCGCCGCGAATCCGAATCGCATCTTGCACGGGAATGTTGGAAACCTTTATTATAGCGCCGCGACGGAACCTTCCCTCGCGGCCGGCAGGCTACAATAAGACCATGCAGTCCACCGAGACGAAACCGGCTCCCGGTCTTCGCACGCAGCTTGCCGGCATTCGCGACGTCCGGCGCGGCTTCATCGCCGAATGGGCAGTCACTCTGATCCTGCTGCTGTTCGGATGGAGCACGCTACTGCAGGCGTATGTCATTCCTAGCGGCTCCATGCAGAATTCGCTGCTGATCGGGGATCACCTGCTGGTCGATCGTCTCGTCTATGCCCCGCCGGGCCAGGCCTCCAGCCACCTGCTCCCCTACCGCGACGTGCGGCGCGGCGACATTATTGTGTTCACATCTCCGGTGGAACCGCTGACGTTGGTAAAACGTGCGATCGGCGTCCCGGGCGATCACATCCGGCTCATGAACAAGCAGCTTGTGTTGAATGGGAAGCCGATGGACGAGCCCTATGCCCTCCACATTGACCCGCGCATGGATCCGTATCGCGATAATTTTCCGTCCGAAGCCCCGCTGGGATTAAACCCGCGCGCCGCGGAAATGCTGTCCCGCGACGTGGTCAACGGCGAAGTGGTCGTGCCGCCGGGATTCGTCTTCGCCATGGGGGATAACCGCGAGAACTCCAACGATAGCCGGTACATCGGCCTGATCCCGCGCGAGAACATCATCGGCACGCCGGTGGTGATCTATTGGTCCTTTGACGCGCCCACTGAGGATTTAAGCAACCCCAATATCGGCATCGATCACATCTTCGACGTGGTCACGCACTTCTTTACAAAGACCCGCTGGAATCGGACCTTCCACTTCATTCGCGGCTACCCGCTCCACTCCTAACGAACCCGGCTGGTTATAAAAGTTACGTCCCCCCTCGCGTTTCCCCCCGCCCCGCGTTACAATTCGCTTAAAGATTCAGGGAAAGGGGTCTTATGAAGTGGAATCCGAAACTGCCCAGCGCGTGTGCGCTGGCTCTATGCATTAGCCTTTGTGCGGGAACTGCCGCCGCGCAAGAAATCACCGCCAACATCCTTGGTACTGTGACCGACACCACGGGAGCTCTCGTCGTGGGGGCCAAGGTGACAGTCACGTCCACTGCGCGCAATCAGGTTGTGCGCTCTCTCGAAACCAATACGGAAGGCCTGTACGCCGCCACGCTGCTCCCGATTGGCGAGTACTCGGTCACCGTCGAAGCCAAGGGTTTTCGCAAGGCTACGCAGGGAAGCATCGAACTGACAGCTAATCAGAAGTTCACGGCGGACTTCAAGCTGGAAGTAGGCGACGTCTCTCAGGAAATCACCGTATCGGCGCCCACCGAGCAGGTGGAACTTCAGACATCGCAGCAGTCAGGCCTGATTTCGGGTACGCAGGTTCGCGAACTGTCGCTGAACAACCGGCATTTCGCCCAGTTGGTTGCTCTGCAGCCGGGAGTCACGTCCAACTTGTCTGACCAGATCTACCTGGGAACTACCAATCCCAGCGGCGGCAACAACATCGTCGGCGTCTCCATCAACGGCACTCGTCAAAGTCAGCAAAACTGGACCGTTGACGGAGCCGACAATGTCGACCGCGGCTCCAATATCACCATCCAGCAGTATCCGAGTATCGATGCCATCGATGAAATCAAAATCGTCCGCTCGCCTTACTCCACGGAATTCGGACGGGCTGGCGGAGGCCAGATCAGCGTCCTCACCAAGAGCGGCACCAACGAGTTTCACGGCTCCGGTTATGAGTTCTTCCGCAATGACTGGTTGAATGCAAACAATTTCTTCAACAACACGAACAAGGTCGCCCGGCCGCCGCTGCGCTACAACGATTTTGGATACACCGTTGGTGGGCCCGTTTTAGTTCCCAGGGTATACAACGGCAAGAACAAGACTTTCTTTTTCTTCTCCGAGGAATTCCGTCGCGTTATCAATTACAACGCTAACAACGTGCAGGTGCCCACTCTCGACGAACGCCAGGGAATCTTCCCCAACCCGGTCTGCACCTCGATCTCGGCGGATGGCTCCACATGCAATGCGACGGGCACTACCATCACGAACATCAATCCTGTCGCAAAGGCTTATATCACGGACGTTTTCTCCAAGATTCCCGCGCCGTTCAGTGGCAATAACCTCCAGGTACCCGTGCGCGGCGTATTCAATGCCCGGCAGGAAATCGCACGGATCGACCACACAGTCAGCCAAAAGCTCTCGCTGAACGGCCGCTACCAGCACGATTCCATTCCCACCACTGAGCCCGGCGGCCTCTTTACGAACCTCTTCACGCCCGGAGTCGCCACGACGCAAACCAACTCACCGGGCTGGAGCTTCGTCCTTCGCGGCACTAGTTCGCTTTCGCCGACGTGGTACAACGAGGCTGGTTGGGCCTGGAGCCATGGAGGTATTTTCAGCAATCCCATCGGCCTGGCTGCTCGCGCCAATTCACCGGACGTGAATCCTACGCTGGTATTTCCGGGCAATCCCGCGCGCATCCCAACGCTTGCGTTTACCGGCGGATTGAACAGCGTATCCAGCTATGGTCCGTATAATAATTTCAGCTACAACCATTCGATCTTCGACAACATGACGAAGCTCGTAGGGCGGCACACGCTGAAATTCGGGGGTATCTTCTACTACTATCGAAAGAATGAAAACCAACTGGCCGATAATGCTGGCGGCTTCACCATAGGCAACACACCGCGTCCGGGCGCAAATGTGACTCTGGAGCAATCGTGGGCCAACTTCTTGCTGGGAGCTGTCTCCAATTACTCGCAGACCTCGCAGGATCTCACGGCCGATATCCGCGCCAAAACGTTCGAAGCATACATTCAAGACGATTTCCGCGTACGCTCCAATCTCACCTTGAACTTCGGCGTGCGCTATTCGAATTATCGCCAGCCAACCGACGCCAATGGGCTGCTCACCAGCTTCGATCCGCTCTTGTTCGACCCCTCCAAGGCATACCAGATTGATCCGGCCACCGGCAATCGCATCGGTACTGGCGATCCGTTTAACGGCATCATTACGGGCGGCAAGAACTCACCGTATGGCGGCGGCATCGCCAACCAGCGCAACCTCGATTTTGCGCCGCGCGTCGGATTCGCCTGGGATCCGTTTGGCAACGGGAAAACCTCGATTCGCGGCGGCTACGGGATTTTCTACGATACGACGTTGGTGGGCTGGCTGGAACAGGCCATATCCAGCAACCCCACCACGAACTACACCCAGGTTCAGATTGCGAACACTCGCCTGGACAATCCTGGCCTCGGCTCACCGGTAGTCAGCCTGGCGCCCACCAGCCCCCGAGGCTGGGACCCGAATTACCATGATCCCTACATCCAGCAATGGAGCTTCGAGATTCAGCGGCAGCTGAGTTCCGATTCGTTGTTCACGATCGGTTATGTGGGCACGAAGGGAACCCATCTGATCGGCGCTATCGATCTGAATGAAGTGCCTCCAGGCGCTGCTGCGGCCGCCGGATTGGTGCCCGCCGGCGGGTATATCACTTCCGGCATTCGACCCCGCCTGAATGCTCTTCGGCCATATCGTGGTTATAACGCCGTCAACATGGTGGAATCCTGGTTTAACTCGAATTACCACGGTCTACAGACCAGCTTCAACAAGCGCTTCGGTAGGAATGGCACGATCGCCGCGGCGTATACCTGGTCCAAGAACATCACCGACAACAACAGCGACCGTTCCAACGCGCCGGCCAATTCCTATAACTGGAAGGCGGACCGCGGCCTGGCGACACTCGACCGGCGGCACGTGCTGACCATTTCCTACGTCTATCCGCTTCCGTTCTTCAAGGACGGCCATGGTTTTGCAGGGCAGACTTTGGGAGGCTGGGAATTGTCCGGTATCTATACGTGGAATACCGGGCTGCCGGCAGCGATCAGTTCTTCTACTGGCAATGACGCGGGCGGATTAGGAGCGGCCAATAATGCGTCTTCGGTGGCCGGCTACCGTCCCGATGCGACCGGCATCGACCCCAATTCGGGGCCGAACGTTCGTACGCTCAACCAGTGGTTCAACATTGCCGCTTTCGCCGAGGTGCCGGTGGGCGCCAACCGCCCCGGCAACTCCGGCCGGTTTGTCATCGAGACGCCCGGCATTTCGCGCTGGGACTTTTCGCTGTTCAAGACGTTCCACATCAAGGAGCGGCTGAACTTCCAGGTTCGCGGCGAGACCTTCAACGTGCTGAATCACGCCAACTTTAACGCGCCGACTACGGCGTTCGGGAACCCGAACTTCGGCAAGATCCTGGGCGCGCGCGATCCGCGCCAGATCCAGCTGGGAGCCAAGTTGGTGTTCTGATAGGGAAAGGTTGGGGCAGCCTGGGAAGACTGCCCCTTTTCAAGGAGCAACTAGCAGAGAGCAGCCATCAGGGCGCCGCGCGCGGTCGCGTGCAGAGCATCGGCCGACATGCGAACGTCCGAAAGTTTCACCGGGAAATTACTGTTGTTCAGCACCTTTCCAAATTGGTCCAAAAAGCCCTTCGGCATAGCGGTTCCACCCGCGAGCACCAGCGGAATCGCCTGATCGAGCTTCGGCAGCCGCTGCGTCGCCGCGATGTGGCTGCGCAGCGCCTCCACCAGGTTCGTAATCATCTCCTGGTAGTACACGGTCAAAGCGTTCTGGATGCGATCCCCATTCAGGCCGTTCATATAGAACGACTGTTCCTTCTGGACTCGCAGCCGGGTGGCGATCTCGCCGGTGACTTCCGCCGCCTTGCTGTCGATGTAGTCGCCCGCCTTGGGAACGCTGAAGCTGATCACCGGCACAGACAGCACGGCCAGACACACGTTGCACAACCCGCTGCCGCAGGAAATACCAATGCCGGTATAGTTGCAGTTCCCGAGTTCGCCGAATACCACCGCCAGCCCCTCCGCGATCGGCGTCGTGTCGTATCCCAAATCGACCAGAATCTGGCGAATCGTCGCTTCGTGATACGTCAGACCGCCCTCACCCTCCGGACCGGCCGAGGGCACGCTGAAGAAAATCTTCTGCCCCGGGATCGATGGCTTGCCGAGCAGCCTGGTGATGATCAGCCGCAGCACAGACTGGCTGTGCGGCTCCTGCGGGTTCAGCACCCCGTTCTTCATCGGTCGCCGCGTTTCCACGTGAAAGACTTCCGCGAATTTCTGAGCGTCGTTGCCGGCCACCAGAATTTCCGAGCCTTGTACTTCGTGAAATACCTTCTCCCGCTGCAGAAGGCTTTCGGCTAATTTTGAGTACGGTATCGTCAGAAAGGCGTTCAGCTCGGTGTCGTATTGATACTTCTTCTCTACGTTTCGGGCTACCACGATCCGGCTGGTTCCTACATCCAGTCCGAGTGGTTGAGTGTATTCGGTTTCGGGCTTACTCATTTACTTATGTCCTCCAATAAGAAAACTCAAATCTAGTCGTACGGAAGCAGTTGTTCGCGTCGTATGTAGTCGGCGGACTGCCTGATCCGCATAACCACGTCGCGGTCCATCGGCAAGTCCTTGGAGCGCATCGAGGCGGCGACCGCAAACAAGATAATCATCAGGAGTGGGGCTGCAATCAGCATCGGTTACTCCTTTATTGAGCGGCGCGTTCCAGCACCGAAGCGAGGCTGGTCACACCCATTCCGTTGCCCTGCGGCACGCAATACTCCGCCGCTTCGGTGAGCCGGTCGCACTCCTGATGCTTTGATTTTTGCCACACGCGGAAATTGTCCTGCTCGTGAGCTACTTCATCGAGATTGGCTTGGATCCGAGCCATGTACGCCTTGGTTGCTTTTTCCAGTTCCGCCTGGATCTTGGCGTTCTCGTCGGCTTTGGTCTGCTCGAAGCTCTTCAGACGGGCCTTTTGCGCTTCTTCGTATTCGGTCAGTGCCTTCTGCCGGAGAACCGCATCCTGCAGCACGTCTTCGACCGCCACTCCGGCCGCCTCCAGCGCCATCAATAACGAACAGCGCTTGGCATCCGTCGACATGGCCGTGAGATGAGAGCTGGTCATCATCTCGGCGACTTTCAATATGTTGTAAGGGATTCGGGGCAGCTTGTTCGTAATGCTCTGATAGATCTGCTCAAATGAGCTGTACCGGCCCGAACCGCTTAGCGGCGGCGCTGGCGTTGGGCTGGCATGGCGCGCGCCTGGCTCTTCGCGGTACGACCCGTGCTCCCTCGTGGGATCCGGCGATCCGTTCCCCGCGGGCGTTGCCGTTGGCGCTATCTCTTCTTCGGGAGCTGAAAACCATTTCCGTAGCATGTAGACTCCTGCCGCTTCATTTGTCGCTTGACGGACGCCTCAGCCTAGCGGCCAAGCCCGGCGCCTCGATGAATTCCCGGATTGACGGCGGCATCATGCTTCGATGCCATCCGCGCAGTTAGCATATTAGGAGTCTGATCCTTTTGAATAATAGACCCTCGTTAGTTAGGCTTACCGCGCTATGAGAGTACTGGGAATTTGTCCGGCCCCTCGGCTGCTAACGTTGGTTAACCGGACCTCTTAGGCCGATCGATATCCTTGTGCCCTTGACCCCCATCTCGTTAGCATGCAAATTGCATAGCTGCGTAATTCCGTTGAGCGCAGCGCCATGCCTGTACCGTGTCATTCGCTAAACGCACAAGCTGGCTAACTCGGCCGAAAATCGAGGGGGGCTCCGGGAAGCTACCCGAATCGCCGAAACTGTTCTTGTGCCCGCCCCAATCGGAAACCCTTGAGACGTCCAAGCTGACCCGGTATTCCCAGGAAAGCGTGAACTGGTGCGCCGGTCAGATTCAGGATCCGGTTGCGCGATTGAAGTTTCTCCAGCGAACCGCGCCCCGGCTCCGTCAGACCTATCAAGTCCCCTGGCGAATGATCGGATTGGTGGTCGCGCTCGGCGTTATCGCCAGTCTGGCTGCCTTCTTTCTGGTACAGCACAACAAGCTGGGTCAGCCCATCCAGCCCCTTGTAATTCAAGTGCGTCCCGTCGAGCATCCAAGCGTGACCGCCGCCTCTATCCCGCAAACACCGGCAGAGGTCTGGCAGGTGGAGAAGACCGCGAACTCTGAGGTCTACAGTAACGGATTGCGGATCGATACGCGCTTCGCCGTACCGAACAAGCCTCGCTCTTATCTCGTGTTTCCCCTGGACCGGTCCGCGCAGTCCGAAGGCGTCCACCGTTCTGAACCCGTCGGTATCGTGTTCCATACAACCGAGAGCCGCCAGGCGCCGTTTGAGGCCGATCAGAATCGCGTTCTCAAGAAGCTCGGCGAATCGCTGGTGGAATATGTCCGCCGCGAGCGCGCCTATCATTTCTTAATCGATCGCTTCGGGCGGGTCTACCGGATCGTGGCCGAGAGCGATGCCGCCAACCATGCCGGCAATTCCATCTGGGCCGACGATCAGTGGCTGTATATCAATCTCAATCAAAGTTTCTTGGGCGTCTCCATTGAGGCGCGGACCGAGCCGGGACAGGTCGAAGCGGCAATGAGCCCGGCTCAGCTTCGCGCCGCCTCCATGCTCATCGAAATGCTGCGCAGCCGCTATCACATTGCCGCCGCCAACTGCGTTACCCACGCGCAGGTTTCCGTGAATCCCTCGAACCGGCAAATCGGCTTGCACGTTGACTGGGCTTCCAGCTTTCCCTTCGAGCAGCTCGGTTTGCCCGACAACTACCGGCGGCCCCTCCCTGCGCTCTGGGCGTCCGGATTCGAATACAATCCCGAATTTCAACACTGGGCCGGAGAGCGCATCGAGGGGGGAATTCAGCTCGCCGAAGATCGACTGAACACCCGGGCCGCCGAAGCCGGCATGTCCGTCCCATCCTATCGACGGCTTCTGCAAAAGCGCTATCGCCAGCAGCTCGAAGAAGTGCGCAGCGCCAACTCCGAAGAGCCCGGCACAGCCGAGTAGCGCGCCCGATCCCAACCGGGTCTCCGATTAGCGCCCGAAACCCAGGCGGTAGAATAGCACTGTGCCCCCGCTTACGTTCTCCGATGCGCGCCAGTGCGTGCTCACTAACGTCTGCGACGCGCGTATGCTTCCCTCCACCGAATCGGTGGATCTTGAACACGCCTCCGGCCGCGTGCTCGCCGAAGATGTGGCCGCTGACCGCGATACGCCGGCGCTCTCCCGCTCCGTGCGCGATGGCTATGCCGTTCGCGCCGCCGATCTCCCCGGCGAGCTCGAGCTGATCGGCGAAGTCCGCGCCGGCGAGCAATTTCAGGGCGAGGTAGGCCGTGGCCAGGCCGTCGAGATCATGACCGGCGCTCCCATCCCGGCCGGCGCCGATGCCGTCGTGATGGTGGAACATACCACCTGCGTGAATGGCCGCGTCCGGATCGACCGGACCGCCGAGCCGAGACAGTTCATCAACCCGCGCGGCTCCGAAGCCGCGGCTCGCGAGATGATCCTGCGCCGCGGCAAGCGCCTGGATTACACCGATGTGGCCCTCCTCGCCGCCTTCGGCCGCCCGGCCATCGCAGTCTATCGCAAACCGGTGGTGGCGCTGATCGCGACCGGCGACGAGATCGTCGAAGTCAGCGAGCAGCCGCGCGATTTCCAGATTCGCAACTCCAACATCTATTCTCTTGCGGCCCAGGTGAATCGCGCCGGCGGCTCCGCCCGGATCCTCCCAATCGCCCGCGATACCGAACTACACACGCGCTCGATCGTCGAGCAAGGTCTCACCGCCGACATGCTGCTGCTTTCCGGCGGCGTCTCAGCCGGCAAGTACGACGTCGTGGAAAAAGTCCTGGATGGCCTTGGCGCCCGCTTCTTCTTTGACCGTGTGCTGATACAGCCCGGCCAGCCTCTGGTCTTCGGCCGCGCCCGCGAAAAATTTTTCTTTGGCCTTCCCGGCAACCCGGCCTCCACCATGGTGACGTTTGAGATCTTTGCCCGGGCCGCCCTCGAGCTGCTATCCGGCCAGGAGGAAGCTGCCCTGCACATGCCTTTCGCGCGGCTCACCCACGAGTTCCGGCACAAACCCGGACTCACTCGCTTCCTTCCCGCCCGCCTGAGCCCCGATGGCGCCGACGTTACTCCCCTCCACTGGAGCGGGTCCGGCGATGTTCCCGCGCTGACACGCGCCAATGCCTTTCTGGTCGCCGATCCGGCTCGCGCCGACTACGCGCAGGGAGAGCTGATTCAGATTCTGTTCAAATGAAACGCTCTGCTCAAATGAAAAAACTCTCGCATTACGACTCCGCCGGGAGCCCGCGCATGGTGGATGTGAGCGCCAAGCCGGAAACGCGGCGCACCGCCCGCGCTCATGCGTTCGTCAAAATCGATCCGGCTGTGCTTCGTCAGCTGCCCGACAACCCAAAAGGAGATCCGTTGGAGATCGCCCGTATTGCCGGCATCTCCGCCGCCAAGCGCACCTCCGAGTTGATCCCTCTGTGCCATCCGTTGATGCTCTCGCACGCCGATGTCGACGTCTCCCTGGAGAAAGAAGGCGTGCGTATCATTTCGAGCGCCGCCACCACGGGACCCACCGGTGTCGAAATGGAGGCACTCACCGCCGCCTCCGTCGCCGCGCTGACGGTCTATGACATGACCAAGGCGCTGGATAAATCCATCGCCATCCAGGACCTGTACCTTCTTGAGAAGACCGGCGGCAAGAGCGGGGACTTCCGCCGCAAGGGTGCCCGATGACTCACGCGGCCGTGCTCACCATTAGCGATTCCGTGACTGCCGGCACGCGCGCCGATCGTTCCGGCCCCGCCGTGCGGGAACGCCTGGAACAGTTGGGCTGGAAAGTCTCGGTCCTGGAGGTGGTCCCCGATGAAGCTCCCGCCATTTCCGCCCGCCTCGCTGCCCTGGCTGACGGAGGCCAGGTCGCCGCTATTTTTACCACCGGCGGCACGGGTCTCGCGGCGCGCGATGTCACTCCGGAGGCCACTCGCACCATCATCGATCGCGAAATTCCCGGGCTGCCGGAGTTGATGCGCGCTCGCGGCCGCGAATCCACTCCGTTGGCCGCTCTCTCGCGCGCTGTCGCTGGAACTCGCGGTAAAGTCTTGATTGTAAACCTGCCTGGCTCTCCCAAAGGCGCTGTCGAGTCGTTGGATGCTATCGTGGAAGTGGTGCCGCACGTGCTGGAATTACTCCGTGGGAATACCGAACATACAGCGGCCCGTCAGGATTAGAATGCCTCGACTGTTCGCGTTCGCACTACTGACCTCCCTCCTCTTCGCGCAAAACCGCGAGGAAACGGAGGTCCCGCCTCCCTTCCGCGTCAGCACAGACCTGGTTGTGGCGCCAGTCACCGTTTTCGACCGGTCCGGCGGTTACGTCAACGGGATTCAGCCCGAAGAATTCCATTTGTACGACAACGATAAGGAACAGAATATCCACGTCGATATCGCCTACCAGCCGATCTCGATCGTGATCGCGATTCAAGCCAATTCTCACGTCGAGTCGATCCTTCCCCAGGTGCAGAGGATTGGAAACCTGATTACGCCGCTGGTAATCGGCGATCAGGGAGAGGCAGCGATCTTGGCCTACGATTCGCGCATCCGCAAGCTCCAGGATTTTACCTCCGACCCGGACAAAATCACCAAAGCCGTCAAGGGCATCACTCCCGGAAGCACTTCCAACCGCTTGGTCGACGCCGTCGTGGAAGGCGGCCGCATGTTGGACTCGCGTCCCAAGAACCGCCGCCGCATCATGCTTCTAATCGGCGAGACCCGCGACCTCAGCAGTGAAAGCCGCGCCCGCGAAGCCCTGATCGGCTTACAGCTCGCGAATATCGTGTTTTATTCCGTGGATATGTCGCGCTTTCTCACGAGTCTGAGTGCGCCCCCGGCGCAGCCGCCTCGGAACGACCAGCAGCCGGCCGCCTCGCGCCCCCTCCCCGGCGGCGTCCCGTCCACGCCGACCACAGTCGCCCAGACCTACGGCCTCGATGGCGGCCGCGCCGAGTTCCTTCCCCTCATGGTCGAGTTGTTCAAGGATGTGAAAGCCATCTTCAAGGACAACCCGGTCGAATTATTCACCAAGGGCACCGGCGGCAGCGAATTCAGTTTTTACAAACAAAAAGGGTTGGAAGAAGCCATCCAACATATCGGCGAGGAACTGCATAGCCAGTATCTGATCAGCTATAACCCCAACAACAAAGAAGAGGGCGGATTCCATCACATCACGGTCACGGTAGCCGGCCGTCGCGATGTCGCGAAAGTGCAGACGCGCCTGGGCTATTGGCTAGCTGCAAAATTCAATTAATCGCCGAAAACGCGGGCCGAAGCGTTTGACGTCCGGATCCGGTCGCTAAAGCAGCTTCAGGCTCTCGACCTTGATCGTATCGCCCTTGATCTCGCCGGTGACCTGCACTTCCAGATCGTCCAGCTTCTTTGAGGCCTTGATCGCCTCCAGGGCCTTGCGGCTTCCCGCCGCGTCGAATTTGAGGAACTTATTGTCCCAGGTAAAGATGCCGTAGCCGCTCTTTTGGCAGGCCGGCATCAGCGCGCATTCGCGCGTATGCGCCTCTGCAACGATCATGCCCCCTTCAATTCCGGTGGAGAGCACGCGCACCTCGGCCTTGCCGGAGCACGCCTGGTCCATCAAAACTCCCTTCACCTCCTCCGCCGTAGCAATCGCGGCCACACCGGCCAGCAGACCGGCAATTGTCAGACTCCTTCTCAGAGTCATCGTCTTCCCCTTCCTCCTTCTAAGGCAACGCCTTGAATATTATTTTAGACTCTCTAGGCCATCAACTCCTGCACGTGCGCGACCGCCGCCGACGCCAGCCCGCCGAGCGCATACCCGCCCTCCAACACCGATACCACGCGCCCGCCCGCGTGCTGCGAAGCCATGTCCATCACCGCGCGCGTCAGATCCGTGAAATCCCGATCGGTCAGGGTGAAGCTCCCCAATAAATCCCCCACGCGCGAATCGAATCCCGCTGAAATCATCACCAGGTCCGGCCGAAACCGCTTGGCCGCGGGCGCCAGCGAATCCACCACGGCTCCCAGAATCTCCTTCCGCCCCGATCCCGCCGGAAACGGGAAATTCATCTTCGTCCCTTTGGCCGCGCCCGCTCCGGTTTCATCGGCCCGCCCCGTCCCCGGATAGAGCGGCCATTGATGCGTGCTGAAGTAAAACACCGTCGGATCGCTATAGAAGATATCCTGCGTGCCGTTGCCGTGGTGCACGTCCCAATCGAGGATCAGCACCCGCTCCAGCCCGTGCTTGCGTTGCGCGTAACGCGCCCCGATTGCCACATTGTTTAACAGACAAAAGCCCATGCCGCGATTCGGCGTCGCATGGTGTCCCGGCGGACGCACCGCGCAGAACGCATTCCGCGCCTTGCCCGTCAGCACGGCATCCACCGCGTTCAACACCCCGCCGGCGGCCTGGCGCGCTACCTCCCACGAACTCGGCGTGACGTCCGTATCGCCCGTGGTCAGCGAGGAATAACCCGCTTCCACGTCATGCTGTGCGATCCGCAGGTATTCCCGCGTGTGGCAGAACAGCATCTCCTCTTCTGTCGCCGCGCGCGGTTCGATTCGCCGCATGCGCTCGATGAGCCCGGCTTTCTGCAAGGCTTGGTATACGGCATCGAACCGCTCGGGACGCTCCGGATGCTCGCGGCCCGCAAGGTGTTCCCGGTAAATGGCGTCGGCCAATAGTGCGGTTTTCTTCTCCACGCTTCAACTATTTTATACGCCGCGCCGGTTGCCCCACAGTTCGACGTGCAGCCGCGGCGTATAGCGGAACCCTTCGGCCTTGGCGATCTCCGCCAGCCACGCGCCGCGGTCGCGCAGCAGGTCGCGGTCCGTCCCTTCCGGCATCAGGATCACGCGGCGCGGATCGGCGGAAAGCGACGAAACCAGTTCGCGGACTTCCTCCAGATCGGCCGGCTTTTCAATCACGAACTTGAGCTGGTACTCGTAGCGGGACATCAGGTCGCGCAGCACCGGGCAATTGATGCGCAGCCGGTCATGCTGCGCGGCCCAGCGAGCGGCCACCTGCGGATCGCCCTCCGACCAGGAACTTCGCCCCGCCAGCGGCGTGGAGTTCGACAGCTTGGGACTGATGCTCATCAGGTCGCACGCCACCGGCTGGAACACCGTCCCCGCCGTCTCAATCGTGATGTGCCAACCCCCGCGCCGCAGCCGCTCCGTGAGCGCGATAATTTCCGGCGCGATCATCGGCTCGCCCCCGGTCACTACGACGTGCCGCGCCGGATGTGCCTTCACTTCATCCAAAATCCGGTCGAGCGAGAGTTCGGCGCCCTCCGGCTGCCATGACGTATACGGCGTGTCGCACCACGCACACCGCAGGTTGCACCCGCTGGTGCGAATGAAGACCGAGGGCACACCCAGCAGCGCCCCTTCCCCCTGCAGCGAATAAAACAGCTCAGCGATCTTCAATTCCCGCCTCCTGAAAACCCTTGCGCCGCAGGAGACACGAGTCGCATTGCCCGCAGGGCTTGCCGTCCGGACCGGGATCGTAACAACTGTGCGTCAGACTGAACGGCACCCCCAACTCCGCGGCCAGCCGCACAATCTCCGCCTTGCTCAGCTGAATCAGCGGCGTATGGATGCGCAGTCTCGTGCGCCCCTCCACCCCCGCTTTGGTCGCCAGATTGGCCATGCGCTCGTACGCTTCAATGAATTCGGGACGGCAGTCCGGATACCCGGAGTAATCCAGCGCATTCACCCCGATAAACACATCGGAGCTTTCCAGCACCTCGGCCCACGCCAGCGCGAACGACAGAAAAATCGTGTTCCGCGCCGGCACGTACGTGATCGGAATTCCGTGGCTCATCGCGTCCAACGTCCGCGCTTTTGGCACCGCGATATCCGCCGTCAGCGCCGAGCCCCCGAACGCATCCAGCCCGATCTGCGCCACCATGTGCCGTTCCGCGCCCACGCGCTCCGCCACCCGCCGCGCCGCGTCCAGTTCCACGCGATGCCGTTGCCCGTAGTCGAACGAGAGCGCGTAACAGGCATACCCTTCTCGCCGCGCCAGCGCCAGGCAAGTCGCGGAGTCAAGCCCTCCGCTCAACAAGCAGACCGCTTTCTTCACCAATTATCATGGTAGCTTCAGTGCGTCTGAGGTTTCTCACTTCGACTCCCCTCGATGTCGCCCGCGGCAGCGGCACCTACGTGGGAATGCGCGTGCTCGCCCGCGCGCTCGAGTCCCTGGGCCACCAGGTCGAGTTCCGTACGCCGCGCATTCATCTCCCCGTCTATACGGCCGAGAGGCTTCTATTCAACCGTTTTCTACGCCCCGAAGCCGGCTTCGATCTCACCATCGGATTCGATATGGACGGCTATCGCGTCGCCGATATCGCCGCGCTCAAAGGTGTGGTCGCCGATGAGGTGCGTTTCGAATCCGGGCTCACTCGCGTCACCATGGGAATTCAAGCTCGCTGCGAGCGCCTGCACGTCCGCCGCGCCCGGCGGGTTCTGGTCACCAGCCGCTATTCCGCCGAACGCGCGCGCGAGTTGTATGCACTAGACCGGCTTCCGGCGGTGGTGCCCGAGTTGATTGATCTCGCCGAATGGCGCGGTTGGCTCGAGCGCCATCCCGCTGCGTCCGCGAAATTCACCGTGCTGTTCGTGGGCCGCCTCTATCGTCGCAAACGCGTCGATGTCCTTTTGCGCGCCGCCGCGCAAGCCCGGCAATCGATTCCGGATTTGGAAGTACGCATCGTGGGCCACGGCCCGTGTGCCGCCAGTCTGCGCGAGCTCGCGCGCGATCTGCGCCTGGAGAGCACCGTCACCTGGCTCGGCGATGTCTCCCGTTCCACCCTCGCCCAGGAATACAACCGTTCGGATGTGTTCTGCCTTCCCAGCGTGCAGGAAGGTTTCGGCATCGTGCTGCTGGAAGCCATGGCCGCCGGACGCCCGATTGTGGCGTCGCGCGTCGCGGCCATACCGGAAGCCGCTCCCCATGCGGAACTCGTCGAGCCGGACAACCCAGCGGCTCTCGCCGCCGGAATCGAAGCGCTCTACCGGTCCCCGGACCGTCGCGCGGCACAAGCGGCGGCCGGCCTGAAATGGGTTGAGCAGTTCGATGCTCCGCGCGTGGCCCGCCTTTTTCTCGAAGCCGCCACCGAGCCTTGGCCTACTTGTGCGTTAGCGTAATCCGAGAAGCGGCAAAGCGCCAGCCGTCCGCTTTTACGCCAACACGGCCGTCCACATTTTCCCGGTTCCTCGCTTAGGCCGCGAGTTGATGGTGGTGGGGAT
>CAZKQQ010000002.1:0-13688 GCA_964554945.1 uncultured Solibacteraceae bacterium
CGGGTCTGGCCGGAACGCCGGGCCGCACACCGGTGCGGGCCACCAGCGGTTGGCCGGGCCGTATAGGCCCGCGATAAATCGGTTGACCGGGCACGGGCGCGCTCGGGGGCTTGGGAGCACCCGGACGCGGAGCGCCGGGCATCGCCGGCACTGGGGACCGCGGCGTACCCAGCTTGGCAACCAGATCAGGCCGCGGGGGCACCACCGGGCGAACTGCCGGCTGGCCGGCCAAGGGACGGGAGCCTGGCGCTCCCGATGGAGGCGCGGCAGGCGCTGCCGGCGGGGCAGGGCGAAGCGCCTCACCGGGACGCGGACGGGGCGGCGGTGGCACTGCCGGACGCTGCGGCGCCGCGGGCGCGGGAGTTCCCGGTCGCGTCATCTCAGCGGGCGCCGCCGGAAATGGCTGGCGCGGGCCGGAAAGAATCTGTCCTGGCTTAGGAGCCGTGGCTACCGGACTGGGCAGCGGTTTCGCGGGCGGCGCCGTGGGCCGTCCCGGAGTGAATACCACGGCAGGTGGAGTCTGTCCCGGCGTTCCCAGCGGCGGATGAACCGGCCGTCCTGTCGCCAGGGGCGGCCGCACGGGCGCTGCCGGACGAGCCTCTTCTGGCGCCGGCGGTTTCCCTTCGACTGCGGCCGGAGCAGGCGTCGGCTCTGGAGTCGTTTCTACGGCCGCCGGCGCGGGTGGGGCCGGCGCTGCCGGCTTTGCCGGTGCGGCCTCCTCGGCGGCTTCCTCGGTTTCCGACGGCGGCGAGGCTACTCCATAGAGCGCCCGCAGCCGGATGGCGACGTCTTCGTCGATAGAGCTGGAGTGCGTCTTCTTCTCCGTAACGCCTAGTTCGGGAAGCCGCTCTAGTATTTCATGAGCTTTGACTTCCAGCTCCCGCGCCAGCTCGTTGATGCGAATCTTCTTCATAGAAACGACTGTTTGTGTTCACCACGGGCTTCATGGCCCGCATTACTTGCCCTGCTCGTCCGCGTCGCCCGAAACGGGTTCCGCTGCTTCCGGCCCCGCTCCTTCTTCCGAGTTGTGAGTGGGGAAACCCGCGTCTTCTATCCTACCAGACTGTTGCTGGTCCACTTGTGTTTCCAAGGCTTCGGCGCTCTCGGCCTGCGCTTCCGGCGTTCCGGTCAATTCCTCGGCCGGAACCGGGGCTTCCTCCACCGCTGGAGCCGCCTCGGCAGCTCCTCCGCCCGCCGGTTCGAACTGGCTGTAATACGCATTCACCGCTAGCTGCAGGCGCTCGACTGCGTCGGGTCCGATGTCCTGAATTTCTTCGAGCTGCTCGGGCGTCATGCTGCCCAGCCTTTCGATGGTGCCAATGCCGGCGCCGACCAGTTTTTCCACTATGTTTTCCGCCAACCCGTACTCGATGAGCACCGAAACCGGCGCGCCCGGCGCCACCAGCGCCGCCATCTGCGACTCCACTTCCTGGCGTTTCTCTTCCTCGCTCTTGATATCGATCTTCCACCCGAGCAGCTTGGCCGCGAGCCGGACGTTCTGGCCCTTCTTGCCGATGGCGAGCGACAACTGCGAATCGTCGACGATCACTTCCATATGCTTTTCGAGCGCGTCGAGAATTGTAATACGGCTGACCTTCGCGGGGCTCAGCGCGTGAGTAGCGAAAACCACGGGATCGTCCGAAAATTCGATGATGTCGATTTTCTCGCCGCGCAACTCCCGGATGATCGATTGCACACGCATGCCCTTCATCCCGACGCAGGCCCCGACGCTGTCGACGTCGCGGTCGCGGCTCTGCACCGCGATTTTGGTCCGCTCGCCGGCTTCCCGCGCGCAGCCTTTGATTTGCACGGTACCGTCGTAGATTTCCGGCACTTCCTGCTCGAACAGGCGCATGACCAGCTCCGGAGCCGCGCGCGAAACCAGCACGCCGGGCCCTTTGCTGGATTTATCGACCAGGCGGATCACGCAGCGGATCCGATCGCCCACCGAATAGCTCTCCAGCCGGGACTGCTCCTTTTTTGAAAGCTTGGCCTCTGTCTTTCCAAGATCAAGCACGTAGTCCGGACCTTCCACACGCTTGATCGTGCAGTTGACAAGCTCGCCCGCGCGCCCCGAATACTCCTGGTATACGGTTTCGCGTTCGGCCTCCCGAACCTTCTGAAAGATCACCTGCTTCGCGGTCTGCGCCGAAATGCGGCCTAATGCGTCGGTGTTCTTCTTGATCCGCACTTCCGAGCCGACCTCGATCGCGGCGTCGATTCGCCGCGCTTCGTTCAGCGTCATCTCGTGAACCGGATCTTCCACCGCTTCGACTACCTTCTTCACCGCGTACAGCGCGATGGCTCCCGTCTTGGGATCCATATCGGCCACGTAGTCTTCGTTGGTTCGATAGTGCTTGCGGGCAGCGACCAGCATGGCGTCCTTGACCGCGTCGAGCACAATCTGCGGATCAATTCCTTTTTCCTTGCTCAGTATCTCGATGGATTGATAAATCGTTTCCAAGGTGCCCTCTATTTCTTCTTGGCTGATTGCGTTCCCCGGCGGGTTACCACTCAAACTTCAGGTGGGCCTTCAGGATCTGCTCGAGCGGAAACCGGATCGTTTTCCCGGGGCCGACTTCGAGCGCGACCGCGCCGCCGGCGAGCCCGGCGAGCGTGCCTTCCCAATGCCGCTGGCCGTCGAGTGGATCGCGAAGGCTGATCTTGGCCTTCTTCCCCTGGAACCGCTCGTAATCCTGCGGCTTCACAAGTTTCCGTTCCACACCCGGCGAGCTGACCTCGAGGGTGTACCGGCCTCCCGGCACGACGTCTTCGACGTCCAGAATGGTCCCGACCTGTTGCGACACCAGTTCGCAATCGGCATGAGTGACGCCAGCCGGCTTATCGATCGAGATGCGGACCAGCCGTTGGGCTCCTCCGCCTTTGACTTCGACCTCGACCAATTCCATACCTTCCGACTCAGCCACGCGCTGCGCGATTTCCTCGATCTTGGACGCTACAACTTCCCGCATCGTTGCAATGTGTCAAAACCAACAAAAAAGTGGGCTTTCGCCCACTCCAGAGGTCCGACACTCAAAGTCTATTGTAGCGCGGCAAGCGCGAAATGGCTAGTCGTGATCCCGATGTCTCTTGACCGATGTTGACATCCGCTTGCTGCGCGCGGGAGGGAGCGGATCGGCCGCTCACCAGTGATTTTGAATTGGCAGACTAGCCGGTAAAGGGAATTTTACCGCTGCACCCCAAACGCGATCAGCACATTCCCCGGCATCGCGCTGCGCTGCGCCGACCCGGATGCCGCGAACAGCATTCCGCCGGCTGCGATCGGCCCGCCTACGTCGATCGCGCCGCCCTTGCCCGCGATGCCGTTGACCGTTTTGAACTCGTGCGCCGTATCGTAATCCCAGATGATTTTGCCGTTATCGGTCGAGTACGCGCGCAAGTGGCCGTCCAGCGATCCGGAAAAAACCGCACCGGGGATCGCGGTCACCGCCGCCGACTGCGCGGGACTGCATGGACGGCGATCGCCGCACCCGGGTGGCGGCGTCTGCCAGATGCGCTCGCCATTGTCCGCGCGGAATGCGAACATGCCGCCGCCTTTGGTCGGGTCTAACTGATACTGGCGATCGTTGCTGTTCGGCAGCAGGTGCACCTGAAACGCGACATCCGACAGCGCCGCATAGAGATTGCGCCCATCCGTTGCGATGCCCCACTCGATGCCTCCGACGGTGCCGCCTTGTCCTGCACGCGATTGCCAGAGAACCTGGCCGCGCTGGTCGGGGTCGATCGCGTAGGCCACGCCCGATTTCTGCCCCAACAGCAGAGCGCGCTTTCCGTTGGCAAGCGCAATCAGCACCGGGGCGGCCGCGAAATCGAAGTCCGGGCCGTCCGAATCCGGACAGTTGACCTTGCCCGCCAGGTAACAGGAACTATTCCACGAATCTTTGGCGGTGAGCTGCTTTGACCACAGAATCTCTCCAGTCGACATGCGCAGCGCCACGATCGCATCGCTCATGGCGGTGGGCGGATCGGAATAATTGTCGCCGGTCCCGATAAACAGAACGTCGCGATCCGGATCGAGCGTGGCAGCGGTCCAGACGCCGACGCCCGAGGGGCCAAAGACCGCTGCGCCGCGCTTGCTTTTGCGCTGCGGCTTCGCAGAGTCCGCAATCATATAGCGTTTCCAGATCACCTTTCCCGTTGCCGCGTCCACAGCCGATTCGCTCCCCCGGAACGTGCAGCACGCATAGGCCGGCGAGACGGCAAGCGCCTCTTCCAGCGAAGAGATCCCTACGTACAAACGTCCGTTGTAGAACACCGGAGTGGCCGTGGCTTTGGACGCCGGATGCTCCTCCGGCTGCAATTTCCACAACTGTTTTCCCGTGTCGCCATCCAGCGCGTAGACGTAGCCCGAAGAGTCACCGAAGAACAGCGCCGGTTTTCCGGCAACCTCGGCCACCGTGATGCCGGAGCGCACCTCGGCCTCCACAGTAGTAATCCAGTGAACACATCCGGTTGCGGCATCGAGCGAATAGACGCTGCCATCCTGCGCGCCCGCGAATACTCTGCCGCGATAGACGGCAGGCTGCGACCGCAGCACCGCGGTATCCGGGAAAGCGAATACCCATCTCGGGGCCAGGCGCGGCACGTCGGCGGCGGAGATTCCGGCGTCCTGCGCTGATTGGAAGCGGGCATTGACCAAACCCGGCGACCAGCTGGACCAACCGGGGCCATCCTTCCATTTCGCGACGCGCGTCCCGCACGGGTTGACGACCTCGTTGCTCTTGCGCTGCGTCGTAACAGCGGTTCCCAGGAAGTTCGCCACCGCCTGCCGTTCGTTTACCGAGAGCGCGGCGGCTTGCGCTTTCATGACGCCGGATTCCAGAGTCTTGAGAATCGCTCCCGGCGTCATCGCCTTCAGGGTCGCCACCGGCGGGATCCGAGCCGCGGCTGCGTTCGCCGATTCATGGCACGAGGCGCAGTGCTTTTTGAACAATGCGGCGGCGAAAGGATCGTCGGCCGCATGCGCAGCAATGGCAGCGATGAATAAAAGATAGAGTTTCATACCGGTCACTCCAGCGAGGCAGTATATCGCGTTGTGACGCGCGAACGCGTGAGAGCATAGAGAGATGCCGGCGGTTCTCTCGGGAGTTCGCGTTCTCGACCTGAGCACGATTGTCGCCGGACCCGCCGCCAGCATGATCCTGGCCGATCTCGGAGCTCAGGTCATCAAAGTCGAGCGCCCCGGCTCCGGCGACGATGCACGCGCCATGGGCCCGCATCGAGGCCCGTGGGGCGGCTACTTTTCCGTGCTCAATCGCGGGAAGCGATCGGTGGCGCTCGACATCCGGAAGCCGGCAGGCCGCGAAGCCGTGCTCCGCATCGCCGAAACCTGTGACGTCTTCCTCGAAAATTTCCGCGGCGGCAAAGCCACCGCTCTGGGGCTCGACGAACCGGCCGTCCGCGCCCGTAAGCCCGATATCATTTACACCTCCCTTTCCGCCTACGGCCCCAAAGGCCCGGACTATCCGCGGCCGGGCTACGATGCGATTCTCCAGGCCCGCACCGGCATTATGAGCGTCACCGGAACCGGGGAAGACGCCCCCATCCGGGCAGGGGTGTCCATCCTCGATCTGGGCGCCGGCATGTGGGCCGCGCTGGGAGTGCTGGCCGCGCTTCTCGGAAAGCAGCGCTCCGGCACAGGCCAGCGCGTGGACACTTCGTTATTCGAGACCGGCCTGATGCTGATGTCGTACCACTTGCTGTACCGCCAGTTCGCCGGCGTGAATCCCAAACCCCAAGGATCGAGGCACACCGCATTCGCCCCGTATGGCGCCTATCGCGCGGCCGACGGATCAATCATGATCGGCATCTCCAGTGACAAAGCGTTCCGCCGTCTCGCCGCCGCGCTGGGCAAACCGGAATGGGCAGACGATCCGCGCTTCCGGACCAACCTCGACCGCGTGCGGAACACTCCCGAGCTGGATTCCTGCATGACCGAAATTCTTCGCGGCCATCCCGTCTCTCACTGGACCGCGATTCTCGACCGCCACGATGTGGCCAACGATCCCGTGCAGACACCCGATCAGGTTATGGCGGACCCGCAGGTGGCCGCCCTGGGCCAATTAGAGGAAGTTTCTCTGGCCGGACAAGCGAGCGCGCTGCTCCCGCGATTGCCCATTGGACTTTCCGGGATGCCGCCGGTCATCCAGGGCCCGCCACCCGGCGTCGGAGAGCATACGCGCGCGGTCCTGCGCGAAGCCGGCTATTCCGATTCCGAGATCGACGCGATGCTTCAAAGCGGAGTCTGCGCGTAAGATCATAAAAGCTATGGATGGAGACAACCTGTGCCTGCGCTAACCGTCGAGCAGGAACTGATCGTCAGTACGGTCCGCAAATTCGTCGCTAAGGAAGTTCTGCCGGTGGCCTCCGAAATGGAGCACCGCAATGAATATCCGCACGACCTGGTCCGGCAGATGCAGCAGATGGGCCTGTTCGGCCTGAACATTCCCGAGGAATACGGCGGCGCCGCAGTCGATACCACGACCTTCGCCATGATCTTCGAGGAAATCTCGAAAGGCTGGCTCGGGCTCGCCGGGGTGATCGGCAGCAACTCGGTAATGTGCGACGTGCTCGTGCGCTTTGGAACCGACGAGCAGAAGCGCAGATTCCTGCCCGCCATGGCCTCGGGTGAGAAGCGCGGCGGCATTTGCCTCACCGAACCGAACGCCGGCACCGATCTGCAGAACATCAGCACTACCGCATTGCGCGACGGCAACGTCTACCGCGTCACCGGCTCGAAAATGTGGATCACGAACGCGCGGCACGGCAACACGTTTCTGCTGCTTGCGAAGACCGATCCGGCTGCCCAGCCGCCGCACCGCGGCATGAGCGCCTTCATTATCGAGAAGGGCGCTGCCGGCATGACCGTCGGGCGCGACATCGATAAGCTGGGTTACAAAAGCGTCGAAACCTGCGAATTGCACTTCGACAATTTTCTGGTTCCGGCTGAAAATCTGATTGGCGGCGCGGAGGGCCAGGGATTCAAACACGTGATGACCGGTCTGGAGGCCGAGCGCCTCAATGTGGCCGCCCGAGGCCTGGGCGTGGCGCGCGCCGCCTTCGAGGAAGCCATCCGCTACGCGCAGCGCCGCGTCACCTTCGGCAAGCCCATCGCCGAATACCAGACCATTCAGAATAAGCTCGCCGATATGGCCACCCATATTGAAGCCTCGCGCCTGCTTATCTATTCAGCCGCGGAGAAGCGCGACCGCGGCGAGCGCTGCGATCTCGAAGCCGGCATGGCCAAGCTGTTCGCCACCGAAACCGCGGCCGAAGTTTCGCTCGAAGCGATGCGCATTCTGGGCGCCAACGGCTATTCGAAAGACTTTCCCGTGGAGCGTTTCTATCGCGATGCGCCGCTGGTGGTAATCGGCGGCGGCACCAATGAGTTGCAGCGCCTCATTATCGCGCGCAACCTTCTGAAGAAATACAAGGACAACGGGTGAGGCACTCATGAATCCAGCCGCTTCGAAACAGCCCGAATATACACGCCTGCTCATCGATTTCCTGCACGCTCTAGAGCCGCGCGATCTGCCCTCAGAAGTGCTCGACCGCGCGCGTTATTTCCTGCTCGATTATCTGGCGGTCGCGATCCGGGGCTCGCAGGAAGAGTCCGCGCGCTCGGTCCAGCGCATGATCAAACGTACTGGCGCGGCCGGCTGTGCCACCATCATCGGCACGCCGCTGCGCACTATGCCGGCGTTAGCCGCGCTGGCGAACGGGACTGCTTCTCACGGTATCGAACTGGACGACACGCACAGCGGCGGCTCCATTCACCTCGGAACCACCATGTACTCCGTGGCCCTGGCGCTGGCCGAAACAATGCCGGCAACGCCGCAAGACCGATTCCTCGCCGCGGTGGTCGCCGGTTTTGAAGCCGCCGCCCGCATCGCGATGGCCGTGCAGCCCAGGGAGCATTACGCTCTGGGATTTCATCCGACACAGACGTGCGGCGTTTTCGGGGCCGCCGTTACCGCTTCGAAGCTGCTCGGGTTGAGCGCGGAGCAAACCCTTTCCGCCCTCGGCATTGCCGGCAGCATGGCGGCCGGCAGCATGGAATTTCTGGCAGAAGGAGCATGGACCAAGCGCATTCATCCGGGCCTCGCGGCTCAGAACGGTATACAGGCTGCTCTTCTCGCCGCGGAAGGCTTCATCGGCCCGCGCCGGATCCTCGAAGGTCGCGACGGCTTCCTCCACGCTCACTCCCGCCATCCTCTCCCTCAACGGCTTACTGAAGGTCTGGGCGCGTCTTTCGAGATCCTGCGCACAGCCGTCAAACCGCACGCCTGCTGCCGCTACATGCAGGGCCCCATCGATGCGATCCTTTTGCTCGTGCGCGAGCACGGCATTGTTCCCGATCAAATCAGCAAAATCCAAGTGGCTGTTTTGGAAGCCGGATGGGGAATCGTATGCGAGCCCGCGGAGCGCAAGTATCATCCCGAATCCATTGTCGACGCGCAGTTTTCCATGCCTTTCGGCGCTGCCATCGCGGTGCTCCGCGGCGCCGCCGGCCTCGACCAATTCACTCTTCAGCAGATTCGTTCTCCGCTCGTTCAGCGAATGATGAGCACCGTGGTTCTCGAAAAAGACGATCGGCTCGAAACAGCTTTTCCGCGCGAATGGCCGGCACGCGTGGTCATTCACGTCAGCAATGGACAAAGCCACGAAAGATTGATTCGTTATCCGAAAGGTGATCCGGAAAATCCGCTGACTTGGGCAGAGATGACGGCAAAATTCCAGTCGCTGGCGGGCTCGCTCATGTCCGCCGATCGATGTGCCCGCATCGCTGCTCAAATTGGAGTTGCCAGACCAGCGGAAATCGCAGTTCTGTGCGGATCTTAATTCACGCAGGCCATGCGCGCAAGTCCAAAATATGCACCGGCGCAGTCCAGAAACTGCACTTACAGCTTTCCCTGAGACGGCTCAGGATATGGGCCACCGGCAGCGCGCGCAATTACCGCTCTTGCAGCCAGTCTTGGAACGCGCTCGGATATAGGATCATGCTTTTTCGCGAATAACGAAGATAACCTTGCCTCCGGAATCGGTTCATGTGAAGTGTCACCACCTCGCGCGACGTTCCGACATATTGCGACAGCAATTCGTGCGTAAGGGGCATCAATCGGATGGATCCGTCATGTTCCGTCGTGCCCATGCGGCCGGACAGGCGAATCAGGGTGCGGGCCAGGCGACGGCTGATGTCATCGATGGAAAAGCTCTCAATGCGGTGGGTTAACTCGACATTTCGCTGGGCCAATACCTGCAGCAAAGCCACCGCCAGGCGCGGCTGTCTGCCGGCCAGCGATTCGATTTCCGATGCGGTCCAGGCCATGAGTTTGCAGTCCTCAAACGCCCGCGCTTCTTCGGAACGTTGACCGAGACTCAGAAATGCAGATTCCCCGAAGAAGTCGTCCGTCCGGTAGATGTCTACTACCACCTCGTGGCCGTCATTCGTCAGGTGCGAAACTTTGACCTTGCCCTCAATCACCAGATAAATGCTGGTGGACGGCTGGTTCCGGTCATAGATGACCTGGCCTTTGCTGTATTCCAGAACGCTGGAAACCGGCAGATGGGCAAGCGGATCTTCCAGTGGAACATGCGGTACTGCGGCTGTAGGACCGGATATCATTTCTCATCCCTTCTTACGTGGTAAGCGAGTTATCGCTTTCGTAAGAAGATTGCACTTGGTGTGCCAAAACCGGTGATTCGTGAATGGGCCGTGGAAAAGATACGCTGTCAGGTGGGGGAGAGAGCAAAACTTTCATACCGGGGCGTCCGCGATTTTCTATACAGAAGCGACCGCGGGGAGCGGGCGCATGCGGCGCCCCGGCCGATGAACGCTACGGCTGTCCGACTGGCACGGGAGCAGGAGCCGTCGCTGAAGCTGAGGCCGAAGCCGCAGACGCCGCTTCGCTCTTCACCGGCTTGGTCGTGGGCTTCGCATCCGGACGCACGATATCGATGCTGCCCTTGAAATAGGAGCCGTCGTCGATACTGATGCCTGCCGTTTTGATATCGCCAATCACGCTGCCGTTATCGCGAATCGCCACTTTTTCGACCACATCCACGTTGCCGCGAACTGAGCCAAAGACAATTACTTCGCGCGCTTTGATGTTGGCCCTCACTTTGCCGTTCGGCCCCACCGTTAGCAGGCTCTTCGATTCGAGCGTGCCTTCGACATCGCCATCCACGAACAATTCTTCTTGCGTGCGAATGTCGCCCTTAATGCTCATCGAGGCGCCGATCACTGCGGTCTGCTTGGCAGCCGTCCGCGCCGGCGCCGGTGGTTGTATTTGTTGAGGGGTAGTTGGGGGAGGTGTATAAGGACGACCCGGTTCGGATTGCGGCCGGGCCGGTGCGGGCTGCTCATCGGTGCGTTTATTCCACACTTAGGTTTCTCCTTCGGAGTAGTTGGTTATGAAGAATACTTGTCGTTGCACTCCAAGGACCAAATATACCGCGATCCGGAACCAACCTCATGGCAACCGCGATACCGCGCCTGAGCCTGATTCCAGCCGATCTTAGCTGCTGGGTCGCGCGCCGAAAGTTAAGGCAGTACCGGTAAGGGCTGGTTAGTCACCGTCAGTTACACGCTCGCAGAAAATACAGAAGTTTTCACGCGGTCTCCTAACCGGAGTAAACGTCTTGTGTCCGGCGGTTTCCCGCTATCCCTCTCTCCGCAATACCGGTACCGCAACGGTACATGGTTCCCTGTGTTCGCAGATCGCGCTGTGGCAATCTGGATCTGCCATGACGATTACATACGCAAACGGAACAACGGTACAAGGCATCGCGCTGGTACGAACCGACGGGCTCATGCGCGTCGCTCTGCGAGGATGCCGCGATTCGGTCGAGTTTATCGCCGGCGCAAACGGGACCTGGCTCAGTGAATCCGGCGAACCGGTCCGGATCGGCGAACACAGCGCGCGGCAAATCAAGGCACACACCCTCGATGAATTCATCTGTCCTCAGGACGTGTTGTCTCGCCTCGTGGGCGAGCTCCAGGCCGCCTGAAAATGGGCACAGACGCATTTTTGCTACAGTAATGGGAACCGGAGGGGATCGCATGGCGGAAGTCGTTTACCGCTCCCATGTCAGAATCGAACGCGTGAAGGGCCCGGTGCGCCGCGCTTATCTGCCGGCCGAAACGGCGCCCGTAACCTTCGGCGTTCACGGCGCGGTTGCCGAGCACTACAAGGTCTCGCCGCAGGTTCTCGAGCCTCACGCCACCACTCTCGATTACATCGTAGCGGCCACCGCCGGCTGACTCACCGGCACCTTTGGAGGCGCGCTGGAAGCGCGTCAAATTGATGCGTCGAATGCGCGGCTGATTTCCGAGACGGAGGGCGAAATCGAAACCGAGGATCACGTCCTCATAATTCGCCGCATCCACACCAAATTGAAGTTGAAAGCCGAAGAGGCCCAGTGGGAGACCGCCCGGCGCGTTCATAGTTTTTTCGCCGACAAATGCCCGGTCTACCGGAGCCTGAAGCCGGCAATCGCCATCACCACGGAATTAATTCTCGAGCCGGTCTCCTAGCCGGAAACGGAACCACGACGGCGCGGTGCGCACGCTATTACCGGCAGAAAGCCCGCCGGAACGCCGCCGCTTTCGCTTCCGATTCCTCCAGTTCCTCTTGCGGCACCGACCCCGCCGTGATGCCGCACCCGGCCAGATAAGACACATGCCCGCGCGACGCGGCGGCCGTGCGAATCGCAACCGATAATTCCAGATCGCCGCGCATCGAGATCCAGCCTATCGCGCCCATGGCCGGCCCGCGGCGGTATCCTTCCTCTTCCGCCGCTACTTCCATGGCCCGAATTTTGGGCGCGCCCGTGATGGACGCCGGGGGAAAACACGCGCGCAACAGATCCGCCGGACCGCATTCGTCCCGCAGCACTCCCATCACTTCGGAGTAAGTGTGATGCACCGTCGGCAGCGTCATCAACTCGGCATGCCGCGTCACCGCGACCGAACCGGCGCGGCAGACCCGCCCCAGATCGTTTCGAGTCACGTCCACGATCATCGCCAGCTCCGCGCGGTCCTTTTCGCTTTCCCGCAGTGCGCGCGCCAGCTCGCGATCCTGGTCCACGTCCGCGCCCCGTGGCCGCGTCCCTTTGATCGGGCACGACCGCACGCGCCCGGCCTCCGCGCTCAGAAACAGTTCCGGGCTCGCCGAAAGCACGGCCCTTCCCCCGCCGAGGTCGATAAACGCGCCGTACGACGCTGGACCGATGGCGCGCAGCCGCTGGTACAACGCCCAGTTTTGCGAGCCCGGCAGCGCAGTTTCCAGCCGGCGGCACAAATTCACCTGAAACAATTCCCCGTTGAAGATCCGTTCCACGGCGCGCGCCACCGCGCGGCAAAACCCCTCCTCGCCCGGCGTGCTGGAGACTGGTCCGGCATCGAAGGGCTCATCCCGAGCCGGCCGAGATGCCACGTCCTGTCTCGATATGGGCCTCCACGCATCGGTGCCGAAAAAGCGCCACTGGCCCCCGCAGTGTTCCAGCCGCCGATCATAGAGCGCCAGATACAAATCGGGCAGATCGGCAGCGCGGCGTGGCGGGCACGTAACGTCTTCGAGCTCCGCCCCGAGTTCATAGCCCAGATACCCGCACAGCAGAGCGTCGGCTGGTCCGCCCCAGGCTTCTAACGCGACCTCGATCGCGTCAATGCCGCCGCCTTCCCAGCATACGGTTCCGCCGAGTCCCTGAACGGTCGTGCGCCGATCGGTGACCGAAATCGTGGCGAGCGGATTCGCCAGCAGCCGCGTGTGGGGTTGATCCAGCCACAGGAATCCACTCTGTTGCCGGAGCGCCTCCGCCACTTCCTCCGGGTTCTGTTGCCATTCCAGCGGGACCGCCTCCGATCGCGCCCCCCGGCGCGGCGCCGGCAGCGCCTGGCGCAATCGTTCCACCAGGGCTTGCCGCGATGCCGCTTCGGGACGATCAGACCACATCGTCGTCGCTTTCCAAAAAATTCCGCAGCAGAAACGGGCCGTGCTCGGTCAAAAACGATTCCGGGTGGAACAGGACTCCCTCAGCCTTCGTCCCTAGCAGCCGGCAGCCCATAATGATGCCATCCGGCGTCCAGGCGGTTACTTGCAGCGCCGGTGCGAGCGAGGGCGGCACGACCTGCAGCGAGTGATAACGGGCCGCCAGAAACGGGCTTGGCAGCCCGCGCAGAACGCCTTGCGCGGTGTGGCAGACCGGCGATGTCTTACCATGGACCGGCCGTCCTGAAGGGCACACCGCCGCTCCTCCTGCGATCGCGATCACCTGCATCCCCAGGCACACCCCCAGCACTGGCACCCGCTCCGCCATTCGCTCGACGACCTGGCGGCAGATACCGGTCTGCTCCGGCCCGAATGGTCCAGGCGATAAGATGATGCGCCGCGGCTCGAGCGCGGCAACCTCCTCGTACGTGATCCGGTCCGACCGGCGCACCACGCACCGCGCTCCCAGCGCCTCCACCGCTTGCACCAGATTCCAGGTGAACGAATCGTAGTTGTCCAGGATCAGAACGTCGTGCATGAGTACTTCATTCCGGCAGCTTCTCGGGCGGCTCCGGCAGCCAGAACGTCAACAACAGCGCGAAGGCATAAACCAGCACGCCCACCACGGCCGCCGCATAACTCAGTTTTACCCCCGGTAGCGTCCCCGGCATCAAG
>CAZKQQ010000002.1:13698-76903 GCA_964554945.1 uncultured Solibacteraceae bacterium
TCGCCCGTCCCTCGCAAGTGCACAGGATAAACTCGCGGCAGGTAGTTGCCCCAGAACGTCAGTTGCGCCACCGTGGTGAATCCGGCGCAAAAGATGCCGATGCGAAACGCGTCGAGACTCCGCGTCGCCGTGTACAGGAAAACAATCGGGATCAACGCCAGCCCGGGAACGAGGAACACGCGCAGGAGCGCGCGCCGGCTCACGATCACCAGCGCCAGACCCGCCAGCACGATCCGTCCCGCCAGCCCGCCCATCTCCTGCATCCCCTGCACGCTCGAAATCGCCTGCCCACGCGCAGCCGGCGCCATGGCACGAACTTCCGACAGCCCCGGCGTGATCTGTGGCGATTGCTGGATTGTCCCCGAGGCCAGCCCGTACGCGCACGCAAACAACAGTGCCGTGACAATCGTGACCCGCCGGTATTCGGGCCGGAACAACTCGCGAACGCTGGGCCGCTTCAACGTGCCGTCGGCGCGCTTGTGCTCCCATTGTGGAGATTCGGGCAAAAACGGCCGGATGAGCGCCAGAGGAATGGCCGGCGTGACTCCCGAAATGAGCGCGTACCGCCAGGGTGAGTGGCTGCCGTAAATCGCGGGGAACACCGCCGCATACCGATTCGCCACATAAAAAGCGGCGGCCACCAGCACGCCGCCCAGCGACGCGAATGCCTGCGTATATCCCAGCACCGCTTCGCGCGTCCGCGGCTCCGGGAAGATCTCCGCCAGCCATGCCACCGCCGCCACAAATTCCACGCACGTGCCTGCGAAGGAAAGAGTGCGGAACACCAGCAGCGTCTCCAGACTGGTGGCCAGCCCTGCCGCGGTCGCCGTGAACGCATACAGAAGAATGCTCCACGTCAACACACGGCGCCGGCCGAACCGGTCCGCCAGGTATCCGCCCCACAGCCCGCAGAACCCACCCACCAGCGGTGGAATCCAGAACAGGTACCCCGCCCAGTTCCGATACGCTTCGGTCCCCGGCGTAAGCCCGCCTAATTCCATCAACGCCGGCTGCACAATCAGTGGCGCCACGAGGACGACATAGATATCGAATAGGAATCCCAGCGCCGCGACGGCGCAGATGACCCACCGAACAGGCTTCGAAATGCTATAGGGGGAAGTGCCGGACAAGTTTTTCGTTAGTGTAGCATGCGCATCCAGCACGGTCTTTCGGCTCGTGCCTTGCCTGTTTCCGCAACGATCGTTGCGGAATTCGAGGGACGTTTGTTCCAGCGAAAGGGGTTAGCGCGCGGTTTCCGCTTGGTACGAAGGGGAGTCCGCCGGTCCTGTTGGAGGAGGCCTGCCATCAAGTGTTCCTGGGTCTCACCGCGATCTTCTCTCACACCGCATTGTCTCACGGGCGCTGTGACGCACCCGGTTGCGCGGATCGCGGATTTGCTTGTAAGCCATTGGTTCTGCAATCGATCGGAAAATGTTCCCGGCGTGTTACTGAAAAAGGTCTCATCTCTGAGAGCGCCCGACCCGTCAGAAAAAACACGATCGCGAGCACAAGGGCGACACAGCGATAAAATTAAAGACTGGGTGGGTATCATGCAGCGGTCTGCCGTCACCGCGCGAGAGATTATCCTCGAAATCGTTCGCAACATGCGGGAGGGCCTCGAACCGCTGCACTATTCGACCCTGGCCCCGTCGATTTACCGCGTGTATTTGCACGCCGAGGATCTAGAGCGGCTGGCCGGGATCGTGCCGCGGATCGTGGAAGAGGCGCGGCGGGCGCTGGATGAAGAACTGGAGACGCTGAACCGCACGTCAGTGGCGGAGCGCATCAAACTCGCGCGGCGAAGCGCGCCGAAAGTGGCCGCGCCGGATGGCGGCTGGCAGATCCAGATTCTCGAAAACACCGATGACGACGTGGAGCCCGGAGATGTGGCGATCTATTCCGAGCTCGCGCTTCCGGCGAAAACCGAGTTCGGCGCCGGCAGCATGACCAAGCGAATCGCCACGCGGCGCATGAGCGGCGTCGCGACCGTGGCGCAACAATACGAACCGGCGGCGAGCGGCACGGTTCACGCAGTGATCGAATACCAGGATCAGGGCGGCCGCCGCACGTATGAGATGAGCAAAGATCAGATCGTGGTGGGGCGCGGCGGCCGCGACTACTGGACTGATATCAAGCTGGAAACGGCGCCGGATGTCTCGCGCGAACACTTCCGCCTGCGTCGCGATCCGCAGACGGGCAAATTTTATCTCAAGGATTTGAGCCGGCTGGGCACCACGATCAACGGAGAGACGGTTCCCTCCAGCATCGAGTTCCTGGACGGCGACCGCCGCGACAAAAACGTGGAAGCGCCCGTGCCGGAGACGGCGCGCATCGGGCTTGCCGACGTAATCTTCCTCGAATTCCGAAGCACCCCGAATGGTTAAAACGCGGTTTCAATGCGCGGGCGCGAGCGACCCCGGCCGGGTGCGCGGGAACAATGAAGACCGGCTGTACAGCGATCCGGATCGAGGCATTTTCCTGGTTGTAGACGGGGTCGGAGGGCAGGCGGCGGGAGAACAGGCCGCGGAAATCGCGGTGGACCGCATCCGCGCGCGTTTGGAGCGGCAGACGGGCGCCGCCGAACTGCGGGTGCGCGAGGCCATCACGCTGGCTAATAACGAAATTTTGCGCGCGGCCCGCGCCAACGCGGACCTTGCGGGCATGGGGTGCGTGCTCACTGTGGTGTTGCTCGAGAATGGGTCGGCGGTGGTGGGACACGTCGGGGATTCGCGCCTGTATAGAATCCAACGCGGCGCAATCACGAAGCTGACGCACGACCATTCCCCGGTAGGAGAACGTGAGGACGGCGGTGAATTGAGCGAGGCCGAAGCCATGCGCCACCCGCGGCGCAGCGAAGTGTTTCGCGATGTCGGTTCGGAAGAGCACGCGCCCGACGATCCGAATTTTATTGAAATCCTGCACATCCCGTTCGAGCCAGATAGCGCACTGCTGCTGTGCAGCGACGGGTTGAGCGACCAGGTGGGTTCGAGCGAGATTCTGCGCGCCGTAGAGAGACACGCGGGGGACCCGCAGGGGGCGGTGCGCGATCTGATTGCCGCGGCCAATCGCGCCGGAGGCAAGGACAATGTCACGGTGCTGGTGGTGGAAGGGGACCAGTTCGAGGCGCCGATCGCGAACCAGCCAAAACGCACCCCGGCCTGGTGGAGCGCGCGACCGGGCGTCTTTATATATGGCGTGATCCTGGCGCTGGCCGCCGGATGGCTCTCTCGTAGCCTGTGGCAGCCGCCCCCGTTGGCGATCGAGCCGCGCGTGCTGGCAGTGGGAGCCGGCGCGCCGTTTGGCACGATTACCGAGGCGCTGGCCGCGGCGCGAACCGGTGACACGATCGACGTGGCCGGAGGCGAATACCGGGAATCGGTGCGGCTCAAGAGCGGCGTTACGGTGCGCAGCCGAATCTCGCACGAGGCTATTTTGCGCGCCACCCCGGCCGGCGGAGCGCCGGCAGTCGAGGCTGACGATGTCGTGAACGCGCGCGTCTCGGGTTTTCGCATTCTCGCCTCTCCGGACATGCCTCTTCCGGCAGGAATTGTGCTCGTGAATTCCCAGGTCGAAGTCGATGATGTGGAGGTGATGGGGGCCGGAGTAGGAATTGAAGTCCAGGGCGCCCGATCGCCGGTGCTGCGCGGCAATGCGATTCAGGATTGCACGGCGGAAGGGATTCTGATTTCCGGGCCATCGAGGCCGTGGCTGTCACACAATTCGATTCGAGGCAACAAGAAAGCCGGTGTCGCGGCACGTGATGGGGCGCGGCCCGCACTGCTCGGCAATGTATTCGAAAAAAATACGCTGGAGCTGCCGCCGGACACCGATCTCGCGCGAGTCCGCGAGATGAACTTCTTCATCGAGGAGAAGTCAGGGCGGGGAGGGCGGAAGCGGTGATCGCGCCAGCCAGCCGCAAACTCGGCAAGTACGAGATCCGCCAGAAACTGGGCCGCGGCGGGATGGCGGATGTGTATCTCGCCCACGATACGGAGCTCGGTCACGCGGTGGCGTTGAAGCTGATTGAACACGCCGCGGATCAGGATACACACGATACGATTGATGCCGAGCGGCGGGGAGCGCTGTTGCAGACGCACCTGGCTGCCATCGACCGGCGCGTGGTCCGCATCTACGAGACCGGCGACGTGGACGGCTTCTTCTATGTAGCGATGGAGTACATCGACGGGCAGGATCTGGCCGAGCGCATGCGCGGCGGCCCGCTCGCGCCGGACTTCGCGACCACCACGGCCCTCACGGTGGCCGAGACGCTGGAGCACGCCCGTACCCTGCAGGTCGAGATCGAAGGCAAGGATTTCCATGGCATTATCCATGGCGACATCAAGCCGAAAAATATCCGGATCGATAGCCGGGAGGAAGTGCGGGTGCTGGATTTCGGCATCGCGAAGGCGCTTTCGCTGTCGCGCCGGCTCACGCGCAACGAATTCGGCAGCGTGCCGTACGCGTCCCCGGAGCGGCTGGACACGGGCGAGGTGGACGCGCTTTCGGACCTCTGGTCGCTCGCTGTCATGCTCTACGAAATGGTCAGCGGGCTGCAACCGTATCACGCGGCCTCGACCGAGCGGTTGGAGCGAATGATCCGTTCGCGGATTCCGCCGCCGCCCGCACCGGACCCATGTCCAGAGCCGCTACGGCGGATTCTGATGAAGGCGCTGGCGCCGGCGCCGGAGCTGCGCTACCGAACCGCGGCGGAGTTCGCGGAAGACCTGCGGGCGTTTCAGAGCGGGGCGCCGGTGGCGGCCGCGAGGGAGGACCTGGATGCGACGCGGCGCACGTTCCGGCCGGCCGATACGGGGGAGACGAGGCGCACTTTTCCCGCAAACGGCGAGACGCGGCGCACAGTTCAGCCCGAGGCACCTCCCGCTCTTCCGACGCCGGCGGCGTCCCGCCGCAAGCCACGGCTCAGCCCATTCCGACTGTTAGGGCGCGCACTGCTTTGGTCGGTAGTCGCCGGGTTCCTGTACGTTTCCTGGGTAGTGGTGTCGGACTACCTGCTGTACGAACACGGCCAACAGTTGGAACAGAGCATCCAAACCGAGCAGGTGACAGACCCCGAACAGATCTGGTCGCGATGGACGGAACTTTCGAAGGGCCATTCCTCGTCTTTGTTATTGCATGGGCCGCGAAAGCTGGTGAAACAGCAGTTCCTGGCAGCGGCGGATCACGTGATCAGTGAATATCGGGACAACGAGAACCAGCCCATCCATGAAAAGGATTGGGAACGTGCCAGGACGATGCTCGCACGGGCCTTGTCCGTGGACCCGGACGATACAACACGCGGCAAGCTGCGGCTGGCAGAAGGCCATCTGGCGCGGATTAATGGCACGGCGCACAACGACGTGACAGAACTGAACCGGGCGGTGGAGAAATTTACGGAGGCGCAGCGCTTGATGCGCAAATCGCCCGATCCGCAACTGGGGCTGGCGCGCGTATATGTGTACGGGTTGCGGGATATGGACCGCGCGTACCAGGCGCTGCAGCAGGCGGGGAGACTCGGGTACAGGCTGGGCAATCGGGAGAATGCGCAACTCGCCGACGGATACCGCGCGCGCGGCGACCGGCTCTGGTCGGACTCGCGCAATATTCGCGGCCTGCCGCAAGAGAAAGATCAGATCGAACGCGCCGAGGACGACTACCATCGCGCTTTGCAGCTCTACCAGTCGATTGCGCCATACGGGAACGCCAATGCGGGGATCGCGCGCGTGGAAAAGAGCATGGAGAGCGCGGGCGCCCGGTTGCGGGAGCTTACGAATGAACCGCAGGCGGGGAGCGGGCACTAGTGGCGGTAACGCGCAGCAGAGCGGCCGAACGGGCGACGGTGCGCCAAGCCGGTGTGCGGCCGCCGGGGTGGCGGCTGCGCGAGCTGGTCTGGATGGTGGCGGCGGCCCTGTTGGTGGCAGCCGGCCTGTACCAGGTATACCGCGCCAAAACACGCGAGTTCCCGCAAATCGACCGAGATCTGACGGCGCACCGGCTGGTTAATCTAAACGAACTGGGCACTCGCGAAGAACTGCTTCCCGCGCTGAGCGCGATCGCGGACACGCGCCAGCGGATCGAGACGGCGCGGCGGATCTACAATGCTTCCGGCGGGCTGAGCAATGTCGGGGCGGTGGCGCGCGTGATGCCGGGCGAAAGCTTTCGCGTGTTCAAGCCGGCGGTGGTGGTCCGGAGGCCGGCGCAGTTCCGGCGCGTGTTCTTTCTGGCGGCAGGCGTGTTCTTTCTCGGGTTCCTTCTGGCGCACGTGTGGCTCGGGATTCAGGGCTTCCGCGGAGACCAGGCGTTCCTCCCCGCCGTGCTGCTGCTGACCGGCATGGGGCTGGCGCTCATGATCAGCCTGCGCGACCCGGTTCGCGACACGCTGTTGTTCGTCAACTTCGCGCAGGGCGTGGCGGGAGGGTGTGTGTTGCTGGGCGCGCTCGCTATGGTTGATTTCGAACGGCTCTTCGGAAAGCTGAGCTTTGTGCCGCTGCTGGCGAGTTTGCTGATATCGGCGCTACTGGTGCTGTTCGGCTCGGGTCCCGGCACGAGCGACGCCAAGGTAAACCTGTTCGGTTTCCAACCGGTCGAGATCATCCGGCTGCTCCTGATTTTCTTCCTCGCGGGATATTTTGCGCAGCGCTGGGACGTGCTGCGGCACGCCCGTGAGACACGGCCGTCACTGGCGCGGCTAACGCAGCGGCTGGACATTCCTCCGGTGGAATATACGATTCCCGTGCTGGTGTCGGTGGGGCTGTGCCTGTTGTTCTTTTTCCTGCAGAAGGACCTGGGTCCGGCGCTGGTGTTCGCGTGCCTGTTTCTGGCGCTGTACGGGTTGGCGCGCGGGAGCGCGCTCGTGCCGGTCGCCGGACTCGCGCTGCTGGCCGGAGGGTTTGCGGCCGGTTATGCCATCGGCATCCCGCATACCGTCCGCGACCGGGTCGGGATGTGGCTCTCGCCGTGGGACAACGTGGTGCACGGAGGAGACCAGCTGGCGCATTCGCTGTGGGCGTTCGCGACCGGCGGCGTGACCGGCATGGGGATCGGGTTGGGAGACCCGCAATACATTCCAGCGGCGCACACCGACCTGGTGCTTTCGGCGCTGGGGGAAGAGTGGGGCTTTTGGGGATTTGCCGTGGTCTTTGCCATATACGCCCTGCTGGTCTACCGAGCCATGCGAATCGCATTGCGAGCGCGCAGCGACTACACGTTCTTTCTCGCCGCGGGATTGTCAGCGGCGACCGCCCTCGAGATTCTGCTGATAGCCGCAGGGGCGCTGGGAGTGTTGCCGCTTTCCGGGGTCGTCACGCCGTTTCTGAGCTACGGCCGCACGGCCATGCTGGCGAACTTCGTCGTAGTGGCAATTCTGCTCTCGATTTCGGCGCGCCCGGACGGCGAGGAGGCGCCGGCGCCCTTCCGTGGGCCGCTGAAGGCCGCGGGGGTGGTGTTTGGCATCATGGCGGCGGCTATAGTCGCGAAAGCCGCGTACGTCCAGGTGGCGGACAGCGCGGCGGTGATGGGCGAAGGCGCGCTGGTAGTACAGGCCGATGGCGCGCGGCGCTACCAGTACAACCCGCGGTTTCAGGAGATCATGCGCGAAATCCCCAAGGGCAGCATTTACGACCGGAACGGCCTGCCGCTGGCCACGAGCAACTGGGACGAATTGGAACGGCGCCGAGACGACTACCGGCAACTGGGGATCGATATCGACAGCGCCTGCTCGCGCACGGAAGCGCGCCACTATCCGTTCGGCGGAGTCATGTTCGATCTGCTGGGCGATGTGCGCACGCGGGCGCGTTGGGGAGCGCCGAACAGCTCTTTGGTGGAGCGCGACTCGGCCCGGCGCCTGCGAGGCTATGACGACCGGGCCACCGTAGTCGAAGTGCCCAATCCCAAAACTCACAAGGTGGAGCGGGTGGTCCGCTACGATTACCGGGAACTGGTGCCGCTGCTGCGGCACCGCTACGAGCCCAATAATCCGGCAGTGCGACGGGTGCTCGACCGGCCGCGCGACGTGCGCATGTCGATCGACGCGCGGCTGCAACTGCGCGCGAGCGCGATTCTACGCGGTCAACTGCAAAAGGCCGGACGGGACAAGGGCGCGGCCGTGGTCATGGATACGGCGACGGGAGATCTACTGGCGTCGGTGAGTTATCCGGTAGCCAGCGTCAAGGACGAGGACACGGCGCTCGACCGCGCCCGATACGGTCTCTACCCGCCGGGTTCGACTTTTAAGGTAGTGACAGCGATGGCGGCGCTGCGAAAGGATCCGCAACTGGCGCACCGAACCTATTCGTGTATTCGGCTGCCCGACGGCCGTGCCGGCAACTATATCAAAGGGTCCAAACGGCCCATCCGTGACGATATAGAAGACAAGAGCCCGCACGGCACGCTCGACCTGGAGCGGGGGCTGGTGGTTTCGTGTAATGCGTACTTTGCCCAATTGGGAACCTACGATGTGGGTGCGGCCGCGCTGTCAGACACGGCGAAGCGGCTCGGTATTTCCGCCGCCACGCCCAATACGGCGGCGGAATTGAAAAAGTCGCTGCCGCAAGCGTCGTATGGGCAGGGCGCAGTGGTGGCGTCGCCGTTACAGATGGCTCGCGTGGCGGCTACCGTCGCGAATGGGGGCAGCATGCCGCAGGGCCGCTGGATCACGGACGAGACCAATCCGCGGACCTCCGCGCCTGAAACCGTGCTGGCGCCAGAGTTGGCGCAGACCCTCGGGCGGTTCATGCGGGAAGTGGTGACGACCGGCACCGGCCGCCGCGCGGCGGGGAACATTCCGATTGCCGGGAAGACCGGGACGGCGGAGCTGGCGAATGCCCCCTCGCATGCCTGGTTCATCGGGTACGCGCCGTATGGCGGGGTGGCGCGCAAGGTCGCCTTCGCGGTGATTGTCGAAAACGGGATATACGGGGGAACGGCGGCCGCTCCGGCAGGAGCCGCAATCGCCCGAGCCGCCGCCCAGCTCGGTTTGATCCAGCCATGAGCATCTTCTCGGAAATCGAAAAGAAGATCGAGCGAGGATTTCGCCATTGGACCGAGCTCGCCTTTGGGCGGGCGAATTCCGATCAGTTATTGCTAGTGCACCGCGCCATTCTCGAGGAGATCGAAACACGCATCCAGGTGCTGCCGCGCGGTAAGCGGGTGTTCCCATACCGGCACCTCACGGTAACTCTCGTATCAGCGGACGCTGCGCAACGCGAGCTGTTTCAAGCAGCCTTCGGCGAGCGGGTGGGCGCCGATATTCGGGAAGCGCTGGCAGCCTCGGGGTGTGACGTTCCGCACCGTCTGGCCGTGGAAGTGCGCACGGCCGATGAGGGGCCGCAGCCGTTCCAGATCGCATACGGAACCGAGCCGCCGCTAGTGGAAAGCGCCGGCCCGGGACGGCTGATCGTAATTCGGGGTAAGGCGGAACACGAGGAATATGCGCTGGATAAGCCGCGGGTGAACATAGGCCGGCTTGCCGAGCTCACCGATTCCGAGCAGCGGGTGATCCGGCGCAATGACGTGGTATTCGAGGAGGGCGCCGCCGATGTCAATGGCACGGTCTCGCGGAAACACGCGCATATCCAGCACGAAGGGAGCGAGTACCGCGTCTGCGACGACGGCAGCGAATTCGGGACGCGTGTTTTCCGGGATGGGCGCTCGATCGAGGTACCTTCGGGAGACCGGCGCGGGGAAAAATTGCGGCGCGGTGACGAGATCTACCTGGGCAGGGCGTGCCTGCGATTTGAGACGGACTCACAGCTTCGATAAAGCATTTGTGGCGAGGGATCTTAGCTTGGTCTGCGCTTCATCGACCGGAACTCCATAGATTCGAAAGAGAACGAATGTTGATCCCTTTCTCACCCACAGGCTCGAGAAACCCTGGGTGCCTGTGAAGACTGCCTCGTCGCCAACCCCTGAGACCGTCGTCTTCGTCGTGTTGGGCGGGGCCGACGCTTTCACGGCGGCGAACATCTTCTCGTTTTGCATCGAAACTGAGACTACTACGTTCGGTGCGGCGGTAGTTTTCCAACTACACCCTGTCTTCGCGATCGGAGAGCCTGCGCCAACAGTGGCGCCCACAATGGTGCTCACTTGATTTTGCGTGAGTAGATCACACGGCACAATGTCACCGTAGGCGAGCTGCGAACCGCAGAGTGAGACCACGAAAACGCTGGAAAGAAAAAACGCAGAGTAGTTCCGAGTATCCATGCAGCTAGTGTAATCGAATGTCCGGCGGCTGCTTGTTCGCGATGACTCGCTCCGATGGTCGTTGCCGCTTGGTTTGCTAGACCGGGATACCGGATAAAGTCGATTGAGCTTTTCTGCCGTTCGGCCAACTCAAATAGGACGGCGCTCCGGGCTACCGCCACGCCAGAAAGGCTTCGAAATCGTTTTCCGCGTGCGACGGTCCGATCCTCTGACCATTGACATCGGCTGTGTTTCTTGATACAGCATACCAAAGCAAGTCGTGGAGGGGATCATGGGTCAGGGGGTTTTTGGGCTGGCAGGAGCGTCCTTGCTCTTCAGCCTTCCCGTCCTTACGCAGAGTTTCGGCGCCGTCGCCGGCTCCTTAGCCGGCGTCATCGGAACTGGAAGCACGCTGCCCCGGCGACTTCAATTCAAGATGAGGTTATTTCAAGATGCAGACTAGATCGCTCATCGTTGTATTTGTCTTGTCGGCACTATCGGTGCTGGGTCAGACCTTCGGCGACATCACCGGGCAGGTGGCGGATGCGAGCCATTCCGCGGTGGCGGAGTCCATGGTGACTCTCACCAACACCAGCACAAACGCCACCCGCCAAGCGACCAGCAATGCGGAAGGGCTCTATACATTTACCGCCGTACCGCCGGGCATCTACAACATCAAAGTCGAGCATCCGGGATTCAAGAGCGCGACTAGCAACAACGTGGAAGTCCAGGTGCAACAGTCCGTTCGCCTCGATTTCACGCTCGAGGTTGGCCAGATCACCGAATCCGTGCAGGTCGAGGCCTCTGCCGATCTTCTGCAGTCCGAGAATGCCACTGTCGGGAGCGTAATCGAGAGCAAAAGCATCGCCGAGCTGCCGCTCAACGGCCGCGAGTACCTGAATCTTGTGACGCTATCGCCCAATGTCAGCAACCTTGCGCCGCCGTCAGGGCAGGCGCAGTCGCGTCAGGGTGGAGATCGCGCCGCCCAGTCGATCTCGGCCGGTGGCAACCGCATCGTTTTCGACTATTTCACGCTCGACGGCGTAGTCAATACCGATCCCAATTTCAACACCTATGTCGTGCTTCCGTCGATCGATGCCTTACAGGAATTCAAGGTGCAGACCGGCATCTATCCGGCCGAGTTCGGCCATGAAGCCACGCAGATCAACGTGCTTACCAAGTCCGGCGGTAACGCCTATCACGGCGCGCTGTTTGAGTTCGTGCGAAACAACGATTTCGACGCGCTTCCCTATCAGTTCACCGCCACGAAACCCGGCGTGTCGCCTTTTAAGTGGAACGATTACGGCTTCGAGGTCGATGGACCGGTTTTCATTCCAAAGGTATTCAATGGCAGGAACAAACTATTTTTCATGAGCAACTACGAGTGGCTCCGGCAGCGGCAAACGCAGCAAGCCGTCTATTCGGTACCGACTGCCGACATGTTCAATGGGGATTTCAGCAAGTACGGAACCACCATTTACAACCCCACCACTAAGGCGCCGTTCGACAACAACATAATTCCCCCGAGCATGATCAGTCCGATCTCAAAGGCTCTTTTGAAGTATTACGCCCCCGCCGCGCTTCCAGGCTTAACCAGCAACTACGTCCAGAATAACGGCTCTCCCGTCAATCGTGACGGGTTCGTGCTGCGGATGGATTTCGTTGAGTCCCCAAAATCGCAGTGGAGCGGCCGCTATAGCTGGGGCGACGAAAATCAAGTCATCCAGACCATCGCGAGCAGCGGCAGCAAGCTCATCACCAATTACGAGCAGTACATGGGTTCAAACACGCGCATCCTCTCGAACAACGTCATCAACGAAGCGCGTTTCGGCTACTCGCGGTTCTACAATTCCCTCGCCACGGTATGGGCCTACAAAACGGACATAACCGCCTCGCTTGGTCTTCCCGGTCTTCCGACTTCGGGCCCGCCGGTCACCTGGGGTATCCCAAGCGTCACTTTCAGCGGAGATGGGTTCAGTGCATTTGGCGATAATTCCGATGGTCCCTACGAAAATAAGAACAACACGGCTCAATTCATCGACAACCTCTCATGGAACAAGGGTAAACACAGCTTTAAATTCGGCTTCGAATACGATCGTCAGAACTTCAATCAGATCGGTAACCAGTACCCACGCGGCCAATACAGCTTCCAGGCGAATGCCACGAGAAGCGCAACCAACACCGGCGGGGATGCCTTCGCGGAATTTCTCCTCGGGGATATCTTCCAATCGACAGTGGCCGTAGCGGTTGCAGACGCGGCTTTCCAGCGCAACATGTATGCTGCCTTCGTCGACGATACCTGGAAGGTTACACCCAAGCTTACCCTCTCATTAGGATTACGGTACGAGTTGACGCCGCCCTACACAGACCAGGAGAACAATTTGTTCATCGTCCACGTGCCGCAGATCTACATGACTCCGAATGCGCCGCAATCGAACTGGCCGTACTTTGTCCGCCAAGGCAACTGCGCGGATCCGTTTAACGCCAATCCACCGATTACCCTCCGATGGAACAATATCCAGGCAAAGTGCAGCAATGGGATCCTGCCCGACCAGCTCATGAAGACCCGTTATACGGATTTCGCGCCGCGTTTCGGAGTCGCCTGGTCGCCCGATGCGAAAACCGTGATTCGAACCGGCTTCGGAATCTTCTTTAGCCAGGACAATTCGAACTCTGTGTACTTCGATCTGGCACGGAATCTTGCCGCGCGCGTCTCGCAGGTGGCTACCACCGGCCAACCGGATCGCACCTATGCCAATGCCTTTCCAGCAATCGGCGCCATAACGACGGTTTCGACGCCTTATGTCTACTCCGACAACCCCTTTCACCATACTCCTGTGAACATGCAGTATCTGTTCAACATCCAGCGCCAGTTGGGCACCACCTGGTCGGTGGAAGCCGGGTATCTCGGGTCGCTAAGCCATCACCTCTACGGCTTCTGGAACCAAAATGAGGGCATTCCCTCGCCGGTGGGGACTGCCGCCTCGCATCTGCCGTTTCCGGGCTTCAATTTCATTCAGTCCGTCGAAGATATGGGCAACGGCGAATACAACTCTCTCGCGGTGAGGGTCAGTAAGCGTTTTAGCGCGGGATTCAGTCTGGCTACAGCCTACACTCATGCCGTATCCATTGATGACACGAGCAACATTCGCATCCAGGGCTATGACACGCTGTTCCCACAGAATAGCTATTGCATCCGTTGCGAGCGCGGCTTCTCCTCGTTCGACACCCGCAATCGCCTCGTGGTCTCGCCCCTCTATGAGCTTCCCGTTGGCAAGGGCAAGCCGCTGAACATCAACAATTCAGTGGCGAATGCCGTCATTGGGGGCTGGCAACTGGGAGGTATTTTTACGTTGCAAAGCGGGTTACCGCAGAATATCACCATAGGTGGAGTAGACAACTCCGTCACGCAAAGCGGCTACGATCGGCCGAATTCAACGGGGATCAGTTCCAGCCTTTCCAACCCGAATCCGAACGGATGGTACAACCGAGCCGCCTTCGTCGAAGCGCCATTGGGACAGTTCGGCAATGTGGGACGAGACACGGCAACGTCGCCGGGAATTTTCGCCATCAACGCCGAAGTCCACAAAAACTTCCGCGTGAAAGAAAATCACCAGTTCCAGTTTCGCGCCGAAGCCTTCAATCTCCTAAATCACCCGAATTTTGGGGCGCCCAACGCCAACATCCTGGCAGGTGCGGTAACTCCCGGCCAGCCGGCCACCTATCCCCACGTGGGCTTCGGCACGATCAATACCTTGGCCTCTGGCATCCCCATGCGTCAGATCCAGCTCGGCTTGAAGTACACGTTCTAACTGCGATGAACTTATCCTGGATTGCGGCCGCCGCGTTATTTACGGTGGCCGCATCCGCACAAACCCTCACCGGGGCCATCGACATGCACGCGCACTCCGACCCGGATGGCGTGCCCCGCTCGATCGATGCTATTGATCTTGCCAAGCTCGCCAAGAGCCGCGGCATGCGAGGCCTTGTCCTCAAGAACCATTACGAGCCCACCGCTTCGCTCGCCTACCTGGTCCGCAAGGAAGTCCCCGGCATCGAGGTCTTCGGCGGCATCTCGCTCGATCTCACGGTCGGCGGGGTCAATCCGGCCGCAGTCGATTGGATGACCAAGGTCAAGGGTGGTTACGGCAAAGTGGTCTGGATGCCCACCTTCGATTCCGAGCATCAGGTCACCTCCTCCGGCCAGCACCGCCCCTTCGCCCGGGTCGCCAAGGACGGCCAGCTTGTGCCTGAAGTCATTCAGGTGATCTCCATCATTGCGAAACACAACCTGGTACTGGAAACCGGCCATTCCTCGCCCGCCGAAGCGCTCCTGCTGATTCGGGAGGCCCGGCGTCAGGGCGTTCAGAATATCCTGGTGACGCATGCGATGGATCCTCTGGTGGGAATGTCCGTGCCTCAAATGAAGGAGGCGGCAAAGATGGGCGCTTACCTGGAGTTCAAGTGGGTCAAACCGGATTCCGACATGGCGAAAGCCTTCGTTCCCGCAATTCGCGCAGTCGGCCCCGAATTTTGCGTGCTTTCGAGCGACCTTGGCCAGCCGGGCAATCCACTGCACCCGGATGGCCTGCTACAGCTCTATCAATTTCTCAACAGCCACGGCTTCTCGGTAGCCGAGATCGACCGCATGGCCAAGACGAATCCCGCTAAGCTGCTCGGTCTTTAATCCTGGAGCTTCACGCCGATCGCCTGCAGGAATTCCGCATCGCTCATCTGGACTTCCTCGTGAGTGCACTCGGCTTTGCCTTCGCGGCCCTCGTCGACGTCGCCCACGACCGGGCATTCCTTCCAGCAGTCCTCCAGCGTCTTCAGCACGTACGCGTGCTTCTTACACTTCGTGCAGCGCCAACGCAAGATCAACTGATGCTCGACCGTGAATCCAACCTCCTGGACACTGCTTGCGGTCTTTCCACATTCGCACTCTAACGATAGAGTCAGATACGTCATGAGACCTTCTCCCTGTGGCTGTTTTCTCATGATCGAAGGGAAGGAAATAGTCCTGTTGCACCCAGGCTGGTACTAGAGGCTGCAAATCCATCTATGTCAGCGATTTGCGAGGATACTTTCTTCGGTTAAGGAACCTAGACTCTGGTCAATCGGTACATCCATTGGCCGGGGATTAACGAAGCCAAACAGCTGGCCCACCCCGAGCGAATCATGCCGCGGAAGAACGCCGAGACAGCGGCCGGGCGGCCCAGCAGGCGCCGGCATTGGGTGGCATACTCCGGAACGGCCGCCTGGCGCGCTGCCGCGATTCCAGCCAGTCTGCCCGTGATCAACGCGTTCAGGATTCCCGAGCCGGTAAACGGATCGACGAATCCCAGCGCGTCCCCGGCCCGGTACGCATTTTCAACCGGAGAAGCCGGCCGCGAGAAGATGAGCGGCCCGGTAGTCAGCCACTCCATGCGCCGCGAAAGGGGTTTGAGCCGCTCGACCAGGGGCTTCGAGCGCGCCAGAAATTCGTCGATTTCAAAACCGAAGCGCCGCAGTTCGTCTTCCGGAGCGAGTCCGCACACATTCGTCAGGTTCTCTTCCACCGCACTGACGCCGAAGTACGCGGCGCCGGCGAAGTATAGCTCAACGGCGTCGTCGGTTGGCCCCTCAAAGTGCGCCTTGAAGCCGAACAGCCGAGGCCCCGCGTTCGAGCCGGTACGGCGGCCGTTCGCCAGCACGACACGGTCGCCCGCTTCCGCGGCACGCCAGGTAACGCCCCGCGAGACTGCGGCTCCGAGCGAAGCAGCTTTGTCCAGGAGCAGCCCATCCAGTGCGCGCCGGCTTAAACCATATGCCGCATCGGGGAGGCTCCATTGCTTCAGGCGCGAACCGAAATGCAGCCGCGCCCGGGAGATGCGCGACGGTCCCAAGCCAAGAAACTCCTGCCAAACTCCGAGTTCCTCCAGTTCGCGGCACGCTTCCGCTGAAATGAACTCTCCGCAAACTTTGTGACGGGTCGACCGCGCGCGATCGATGATCTGCACGGCGGCCGATTCGCGCAGGGCGGAGATTGCAGCCGCCGAGCCCGCGGGCCCCGCTCCGACAATTTGAACTGGCGTCACTGCTCCAACATTACAGCAACCCGCCAACGCCCGGCGCGGCGCGTTCAGTTGTTTACATCTATTGATGTGCGGTAAATCCTATAATCCAGGAAGCGGCGAGCGGTGCAGCAATCCTCTGAAATCGAGATCCTGGACAAAGGCAATGTGCCCGAACACCTGATCGATCAGGCGTATCGCGATCTCACCAAAATTCACCGCTTCCTCGGCGATACGCGCGCGGTCGTCACAGCGATCCGCCGGGACCGGTTGCCGGTGCGCCGTGTCCTGGATATCGGTTGCGCGCGCGGCGGTGTGTTGCGGCACATTCAGCAGCGGCTCGCGGTGGATGTCGTTGGAGTAGATCGCAACCCTTCCGTTACCCCCGACACGCCGTTTCCTATCTTGCAAGCTGACGCGATTCAGGACCGGCTGCCCTCGGCCGATGTGGCGTTTTCGATGCACCTCGCGCACCATCTATCATCCGTCGAGGTGGCCGCCCTAATTAAAAATGTGGGCCGCTCGTGCCGGCGTTTCATTGTGCTCGATCTGGTGCGCCACCCGCTGCCGCTCGCGCTATTCCGGCTGTTTGTGGCGCCATTGGTCTCGCCGATTGTAGTGGCCGACGGCTGCGCTTCCATTCGCCGCGCCTACACACCGCGCGAACTGGGGCAGATTGCGCGCGAGGCGCTCGACGGAACCGGCGCGCAAATCCGGCACTCGGTCGCGCCCTTATTTGTGCGCCAGGTGCTCGATATCTCTTACTTTCCAGGCAGCGGCGGCAGCGGCGCCGGATCCAGATAGCCGCGCGTTCCATCCGGCCGGATCGGCCCGGGTCCGAATCCAAGATGCTCCTGATCCTTATTGTTCTCGCTGCACGCATACTCGGCGAGGCGGTCCGTGGGAGCGCCAGCCTCCCACGTCCGGCTGTACGTAAACGGATGGGTGTAGAATTTCGGATCCTCGATCAGAGTCTCGACGTGAAGGTGGTCGGCATCCGGGCGCGTCCAGCGCTCCACAACGTGCAGCGCGTCACTGTGCGGGCTCCCGTTCTCATCGGCCCACACCTTCTCGTCTTTGAAGCTGGTCGAGTCGATCACCAGCGTGTCGCCGTCCCAACGCCCGATCTCGTCGCCGAAAAACGAAGGATCCGGATCTTCGAGATGCTTACGGCCATCCACCGGAATCAGCCGGTAATAGCTATAGAAATAGAGAAAGGATATATACTTCGGCGTCTGCAGGACCATGAACGGCAGCCCGCTGGCGTTATGCCGCGGGATTCCGCCCAGGATGCATAAGCTCTCCGGATCAATCGTCGCCGTGACGTTGTGCTTCCAGGCCGCCTCTCCGTCAGGAGTGAGCGGCAGCTTCAAACCCGGGAGATCCTTCGCGATGTTGCCGACGGGCTTGGTATCGCGCATGCCTTTCCAATAGCCGTTCAAATCCGGATGTCCGTCAGCAGTGCGGGGCGCCGGTTTCCTGGATTGCGCGGCAAGCGGCGCCACCAGCGCGAGGGCGAGGGCGAAAAATGGGGCCTTGCGGTGATTTCTCACGTTCCTATCTCCCGGACTGAGCGTTAACTTGATCCATTCTAGATCGGCATAGTAGAATTAGCAAAACCGAAGCCAGGAGGCATCCCCGTGAAAGCGACATACGCGTTATCAGTTTTTGTCATCGGCTTAGCGGCCGTGCTGCCGCTGGCCGCGCATCATTCTTTTGCCGCCGAGTTCGACGGAAGCAAAGCAGTCCGCCTGCGGGGAACCCTCACCAAAATCGAGTGGACCAATCCGCATTCCTACTTCTACATCGATGTGAAAGACGATAAAGGCGCGACAGTGAATTGGGGATGCGAAGCCGCTTCTCCGGGCGCGCTCTCGCGCCGCGGGTTCAAGAAGGGCGATGTCAAACTAGGAGACGCCGTGGTAGTTGACGGCTACCTGGCCAAGGATGGCTCCCACTTCATCGACGCCCGGCGTGTGACGCTGCCTGACGGCCGCGTCGTATCGGGCGGGTCGGCCGGCGATGGCGGACCTGGTGAAGGCGCCGGTCCGGCGCAATAGGCGCTACAGATTTCCGTTGGCGTGCACTTCGCGGTGCAGCACGTACGAAGTTTCGGTGGGAACGCCGGCCTTGTATTTGACCTTTAAGACCACCTGGAAATAGCGCGGGATCTGCCCGGCGGTAGTTCGCAGCTTGTCCACCAGAATTCGCGCATGGCTGGGATCGGTGAACCATTGCACGGCGGTCAAGCGTCCCGGCGTCCGATTGCTGGTGAAGCTTTCGATCTCACTGGTGCCCAATGGTCCGGGCACATGCGTGACTAGCACATACGCCTCGCCGTCTTCGGCATATCCGGTGGGAAACTGGTCGATCAAAGTCGCCGGCTCACCCGCGCGCGGATGCAGGATGTGGATTCCCGGGCGCGCGTTCGTCAATTCGAGATGCACCGGCAGGCCTTGCAACTGATTTTCAAAGAAGACCGGTGCACCGATAAACAGCACATTATTATTGGCGAGTTGCTGGAACGAAAGCTCGCTGGTGCGCAGCAGCGAAAGTCCCTGCACGCGCGGTCCAAGCAATTTCCCAATCAGGAAGGACGCGTTCACCTCGCCCATCGGCGCATAATAGACATTCGGCTGCACGTCCACGTTGCCGAGCGCCTTGCGGATCGACGCCACCGCCGGGGACTTCATGATGTCGTCCCAGCGGTTCAGCGTCAGGTCGCGGTACGCGCCGAAGCCTTTGAACTGCACGAACGGCGGGTCGGCGATCGAAATCAGGAGCGGCTTTTCGGAGTTCAGGAACGGCCTCCATAACTGCTCCAGATCCGGCGTCCACATCCTTGTGAAGAGAGCGGCGCGCTCGCGCTCCCGCCAGAACTGCGTCGTCGCAAAAATCGCCCAAATTAGCGCCAGCACCAGGGCCATGCTCAGCAGCAGGAGGGACCGGTTCCCGGTTGCGGGCGCTGCCGCAGCGGCGGCATGCCCGTTCTCAACAATCGCGGGAGCACGCGCCGGAACCGGCAGACTTTCTTCGCAAGTCAGCTTGAAGCGGCCTTTGGGCAAATCGACGACCAGCGTGTCCTGCTTGCCCTCCGTCCGGTAATACTCGGCCAGTTTTTGCCGCAAGCGGCTTACTTGAATGCGAACCGTCGAATCGTGCCGCGGGTCATAGGTGGCCGGTTTCCCGAGCGCGTCGATGCCGACTGAATATTCCTTCAGTTGATCCGCCTCGCCGGCAAGCCGTTTATCGGCGAGGAATCGGAGGAGGCGACGCAGGGCCTCGGAATTGCGGAAGGTGTCGCTCTCGAGAATCCGTTCGACTTCCGTCGCCAGCGCGTCGTCACGGACCTCCATCCAGGCTTCCCTCCCGCACCGATTATACAATGCGGGAAAACGCACACGGTTTGCTTACATGCGCGGATCTGCGAGGCTCTCGACCACAGAACCGCGAGCGTAGGAAAGCGGCACGTGTTCCGCATAGCGGAGCCGGCTCGCCACGAAACCGTCCAGCGAGAAGGCGCCAGCGCCGGCCAGCATGATCGCAAGAGCCATGCCGACGGCCAGCGTGTGGTATTCGTAACCCTCGGTGCCGAACGGCAATCCGCCGTGCCAGTTCATGAGGTATCCGTACGGCAAATGCCGCAGAAAAACCGCTACCACCATAGTGCAGCCGACTCCGAAAGCGGCGATGCGGCTGAGCAGGCCGATCATCAACCCCAGGCCGCCGCAGAACTCCGCAATGATGGCCAACCAGGCCAACGGGTGCGGCACGTTCAGCCCGTCGAAGTAGCGCATGGTGGCCGGAACGTGAGTCACCTTTTGATAGCCGTGCACGAACATGTCCAGCCCGAGTGGAAAGCGGATGAGCAATAGCGCCATGCCGCCGCGAGTGGCTAGCAGTTTTTCGAGCATTTCGATCCTTCCTTACTTTTTGCAGCTTGAGGCTACGCTCTCGATCGCCAGGACATTGATTCGATCCTTGCCGGGCCTGCGGAGCAGGACGCCTTTAACCTCCACCTTGTGGCCGCTCATCGCTTCCGGCCTGAAGGCTGGTGGCAGTTCATCGAGATTCGCCAATTGAAATTCCTGTGTACCCAAGAGCAGAGTTGCCGCTTGAGTGCGGTCTTCAGCGGTGATCTCGTCCGCCTTCCGCGTGCGCACGGGCTCGGAGGCGCTGGTTATCAACCAGGCATCGGGTGCGCCTTCGAAGCAACCGACGGCTGAAACCAGCGTGTTGCTGCCCAGCGGCTTGGGTCCGTCCTTGCCCACGAGTTTGAAATTCGCGATCGACTCGGCGGTGAGTTCCCGCGCGCCCGGGGGAAACATATTGACCTGCAGGATGTAGGCGAGGATCTCGAGGTACGTGCCGGTATTGAGGCTACCCGCGGCGTTCGCCGGCATCCGCGTGCGGATGTGATCGAACAGTGGCGCCAGACTTTCCTCCCGCCAGCGATCCAGGAATTTGTCGCCGCGTAGAGGGCCCATAGCACGGCCATCGAGTGTCTCGCCGTGACAGCCGCCACAATGCATCTGATACGCAGCCTCGCCCCGCATCGCTTGCGCCGTGGTGTAGGCGCCATCGAGTACGGTTTGCGCAAACGCGGCCGGAAGCGCGAGAGCCAGGACGCAGAGTTTCATGGGCAACCCGGCCCCAGGGAATCCATCGCAGTCACGTTGATGCGGTCGTTGTTTCCTTGCCGGATCAGAACGCCCTTGACCTGAACCTTGTTGCCCTTGAGAGACTCGAGCTTGAAATCCGACAGATTCTGCAGCCGGAACTGCCGATCGCCGGGCGGCATCGCGGCGGAGCGCTTCAATTCTTCCGGAGTGGTTGCATCGGCGGTGCGCGTCCGCGAAAGAGTGCCGACCTTGGTCAGCATTCCGGTGTCCTTGTCGGCAGGCATGAAACAGCCCGCCGCCAGGACCACCGCATTGGTCGGCAGCGGCTTCGGCCCGTCCTTGCCCACCAGTTGCGTGCTGTCCAGGACGGCCGCATTCAAGTCCGCGCTGCCGGACTTATATCCGTTCGCCTGCAGAAGGAACGCCAGAAGGTCAAGGTAGCTTGCTTCCGGGAGTTTACCGGGCGTGTCGCGCGGCATGTTCGTCCGGATGAACGTGAACAGGGTGGCGAGGCGGTCCTCGCGCCAGCGATCGATGAAAGGATCTCCGTTCAGAGGAGGGCCGTCGACGTCAGCGCCTTCGTGGCACTTGGCGCAGTTCATTCCGTATGCGGCCTCCCCGCGCTGGGCCTGCGCGTCGGTGTAGACGCCGTCGAGCACAGTGCGGCTGCCCTGCGAGAACCCGGGCATCGCAGCCAGAATCAAAGGGATTAAGAACTTTATCATTGATCGCAACTCTCGCCGACGCTCTGCAGGGACATCAGGTTGATGCGTTCGTTCCGGGGCTGCCGCACGAGAATTCCCTTGGCCTCCGCCTTGGCGCCGTTCATTTTATCGCGGTCGAACCCGGGCACGTCGGTGATGTTTTGCAGGCGGAATAATTGATCACCGAGCGGTAGGGCCCTGGCGGAGTTCAACTCCTGGGCGGTGATCTGCCAGGGGGTCAGGGTGCGCGCCGGCTCGGTTGAGTGAGTCAGGAACCAGCCGTTGCCGGTATCGAGCGTCACGCAGCCGACTACCGCCACCTGCGCGCTGGTCGGCAGCGGCTTCGGGCCGTCCTTGCTAACCAGGAGTGTGCCGGCAAGAGAATCGGCCGTGAGCGGCTTCTTGCCGGCGGGAATCTCATTCGCCTGGAGCAGGTACGCCAGGACGTCGAGGTAATCCGCCTTGGCGAGCGTGCCGGGATTATCCGCCGGCATGGTGTTCTGGATCAGATCGGACAGGACGTTGAGGTTGAATTCGCGCCAGCGGTCCATGAAAAGATCGCCCTTGAGGGGAGGGCCCGAGAATCCGCCGAGATCGGCGCGGTGGCAGCTGCCGCAACTGCGCTCGTAGACTGCCTGGCCGTGCCTGGCTTGCGCGGCGGTGTACGCGCCGTCGAGAACGGTTTTGACGCGCGGTTGCGCGGCGGCGCAGAAAACCATCAGGAGCGCCAGCGACAGAGCCGGCCTTTTACTTCTTCGCGACTGCGTTGCCACCGACGGTGCGGGTTCTGGTCGGAATCGGGATTCCCTTCTCATTCATCAGCTTCGTGATCAGGGCGACGGCTTCGGGGTGGTAGATCGCCGACTGAACGCCAATGGTCACGCCTTGCGCCCAGTCGAGCGCCAGCAGGCCTTCCTTGCTCTGTCCATAGCGCTGGCTGCTTTCCGAACCGCCCTTATCTTTGGCGGCGAGGTCTGCGCCGTGATCCACCAGAAACTGAATTTCGGCAATGGAGGCCTTGTGAGCGGCCCCGTGCAGCGCCGTTAAACCCGCGTCATTCGCGTCATTCACTTTAGCGCCCAGATCGAGGATCATCTTCATGGCTTCGATGGTCTCTAGCTCCGAGCGGTCGTGGATGAAGCCCTCGGAGTAGCCGACACCGGCGGCGGCCATGAGCGGCGTGGTGTGGTCGTTGGTGCTGATATTGGGATCGGCGCCGTGGGCGATGAGAAGCTTCATGATTTCGACGTCGCCGCACAATGCCGCCCGCAGGAAAGGCGTAGCCCCGGGCTCGTTGAGCCAGGTGGCGCGCTGCCCGTTACGGATTTCCGTATTCGCTTTCAGCCGCAGATTCGGGTTGGCGCCTTTATCCAGAAGCATCTTGATGAAATCCAGAGCCTGGTTGATGTTTGGCACCGGGATCGTGCCGGTCTCGATGTTGCGGTGCTTCACCGCGAGGTACAAGGGATTCCAGCCCTTTTCATTCGAGAGATTGGGATCGGCGCCGTGATCCAGGAGGAACTTCGCTACATCGTAATGGCCGTTCTGGATAGCGACCAACATGGCCGTGCTGCCGTCGCCCGAGGGCTGGTTGACGTCGGCTTTGGCCGCGACCAGCGCTTCCACCGAAGAGAGCCCTCCTTCACGCGCCGCAAGGACGAGGGCGGTCATGGCGCCCGACTTGAACTCGGTGCCCTTATAATTCACGCCGTAGCGCTTCTTGGGCTCGTTGATTATCGAATGAGCGTTGAGATCGGCGCCGTGATCGACCAGCAGCCGGATCACGTCCGCATGATCCTGCTCCGCCGCCCACATTACCGCCGTGGTTTCGCGCAGCGTTTCCTTGGCATTCACCTGCGCGCCATGGGCGAGCAAGGCCTTTACCGAATCCACATTGCCGGTCCGCGACGCTTCCATCAGCGCGGTCTCCCCGTGCATCAGGAAGGTAGCGTTGGCATCGACGCCGGCTTTCAGCAGTTTCTCCACCATGGCGGAGCTGCCGTTGACGCAGGCGAGGTACATGGCCGTAGCGCCGTCATGGTTGGCGGCGTTGACGTTGGCGCCGGCGCGGATCAGCGTGTCGGCGGTGTCCATATCATCCTGGCGCACGGCCCATTGCAGGGCGGTGGTGCCGTCAGCCTGAGCCGCGTTCACGTCGGCCTTCTTCTCCAGCAGCGAACGCAGGGCCGCCTGGTCTTTGTTCATGACCGCATCGGCGACATCGCTGCCGGCGGCCAGAGCGGCCATTGCCGTCAGGAGCGCTATACAGCATCCGGTGATTGCTCTTCTCATGCCCGATCTCCTCGCTAGCTGAATATGATCCCGGTGCTGTCGCCGATGCTGTCGCGCTCCACACCCATCATCTGGACGGCTGTAAGCAGCACATTCGACGTGGGACCCTTGGTTTTCACGTTCAACTGGGCTTTGTGCCTTCCGGACGCGCCACCGGCCAGCAGGTAGCCGACATTGACATGACTGTGCTGGTTGGCGTTACCCATGTTGCTGCCCCACAGGATGAGCGAATGATCGAACAGATTGCCGTCGCCATCGGGCGTGTCCTGCAACTTCTTCAGGAAACGAGCAAAGCACTTCATGTGGTACTGGTTGATCTTGGCCCAATCTTCCCGCCGCTTGGGATCTTCACCGTGATGTGAGGCCGGATGATTTGCGGTGGTGACCGTCGATTCGGGGTAGCTGCGCAGACTGACATCGCGCGCGTACATCAGGGAGGCCACTCGCGTGATATCGCCCTGGAACGCGAGCGCGGTGAGGTCGTAATGCAGCTTGATGTGGTCGTCGAAGGAATCGGGCACGCCGAACGGGACATCGAGCGAAGGCGCTTCGGCCGAACGCTGGGCCGCGATCTGCAGGCGCCGCTCCATTTCGCGGATCGCTTCGAGATAATCGTTCAGCCGGTTGCGGTCGGCCGTGGGCAGCGTCTTCTGGAAGCGGGTGAGCTTGGCGGTGACAGCGTCGAGAATGCTGCCGCTAGCCTGACGGCGCGCGACCCGTTCTTCCGGGGTACTGCCGTCGCCGAACAGGTGCTCGAACACTACCATCGGATTAATCTCGTGCGGCAGCGGCTTGGTTGGCGATGCCCACGAGATGGAATTGGAATAGGCGCAGCTGTATCCCCAGCCGCAGATGCCGGTATTAGCGCCGGGGTCCTCGATCGCCAGTTGGATGGAGGGCAGCAGCGTATCCTGGCCGTACTTCTGCGCGACGATCTGATCGACGCTGGTGCCGCAATAGATGTCGGCCCCGGCGGTCTTCTTAGGTGCGACGCCGGTAAATGTGGCGGAGGCGCGGGAATGGTCGCCGCCGCTCGATCCGGGAGGCGGCATTGAGGAAGTGGCATCGAGGCCGCTCACGATGGTCAGCTTGTCCTGCCAGGGCGCGAGCGGCTTGTGAATAAGCCCTAGTCCGACATTGCGGCCCTCGGTAGGCGCGATGTCCGGACGGCCATCCGCCCAGTAGGTGGGAGACCAGCCGTGCGGAGAGAAGATAGCCAGAAAGCGCGTCTTCGGATTGGCGGCTGCATGCGCCACCGGCGCCAACGCCGGAATCATCGAATCGAGCAATGGCAACGATAAAGTGACGCCGACCCCGCGGAGAAATGTGCGGCGATCCAGGTGCTTCTTAGTAACGAACAAGCTTGCCTCCTTGGCTTCTACTTTTGCCCTTCACTGCGAACCATGCTCGCGGTCTGGCGAGGGGTCCCGGCCTCTTCCACTTTCAAGTTCATCTGGAAAGGCGCGCTCTTCACAATTCCAACGATCAAAGACGTCAGCCGGTAATTGGTGGGCGCCGCATCGTGGATTACCGAGCGCACCACCGGCATATCATAGTACTCCGCGCCGCGGCCGAGCGCATACGTAAGCAGCTTCTCCGTTACAACGCGGACAAACTGCGGCGAGTAGCGCATCAGACCGTCGCGCAGGCCCGCGGGACCATCGACCTTGCTGCCGTCGCTCAGCTGACCGGCCACGTCCAGCTGCTTGCCGAACTCGCTATTTCGCCATTTGCCAACCGCGTCGAAGTTCTCCAGCGCGAAGCCGATCGGGTCCATCATCTTGTGGCAACTGGCGCAAGCAGCGTTGGCGCGGTGCTCTTCCATCCGCTCGCGCATGGAAATTTCGAGCGGCACCGGCTGGCCGTTGGCCATTTTGTCGCTCTGGCGAAGCGGCGGCACGTTGGGTGGCGGATCCGGAGGAATGATGCCCAGCATGTTCATGAGAACCCACTTGCCGCGCTGAACGGGGGAGGTGCGATCGGGAACCGAAGTCACCAATTCGATGGCGCCTTTGCCTAGAAGGCCGCGGCGCGCATCCAGATCGCCGGTCAGGCGGACGCGGCGGAATTGGCTACCGTAGACGTTCGGAATACCATAATGCCGGGCAAGGCGCTCATTGACATAGGTGTAATCGGCGTTCAACAGATCGACTACGCTGCGATCCTCCCGTAGAATGCTCTCGAAGAACATCTCGGTTTCGGTGCGGAACGCCTGGCGCAGGTTGTCGTCAAAATCGGGGAACAATTGCGTGATGGGCGCGGTGCTCGGAAGGTTCCGCAGCTGCAGCCACTGGCCGGCAAAATTTTTGACCAGCTCGTGAGAACGGGAATCGGAGAGCATGCGGCGCGTCTGCTGCTCCAGAACTTTCGCATCCTTGAGCTTGCCCTGGCTCGCCAGGCCGATCAGTTCGGCATCCGGCGGGCTGCTCCACAGGAAGAACGCGAGGCGGGAAGCCAATTCGAGATCGCTGATGCGGTAAGGTTGGCCGGCCTTGACGTTTTGCGGATCGGCCTCGCCGCGGAAAATGAACTCGGGATCGGCCAGGATGTACTGCAGCGCCAGTTCGATGCCGTCTTCGAAACCGCCTTTGTTACGGCCCTTTTGATAGAGGCTCAGGAGGCTCTCGACATCACCGTCCGTCACCGGCCGCCGGTACGCGCGCGCGGCTAAATTCGCGATAATCTTCTTGGCGCAACCCACTTCTTCGGTCTGAGCGGCCGGCTGGCATACGAAAACCCTCTGACGGCTCGGCGTGTCCTTGGGACGGGCCCCGCTGTAAGGACCCATGATGATGACTTGGCTGACCTGCGGCGAGAAGATGTAGCCGGGGATCGGGTTGGTGTCCAGCACGCTGCGGAGGTAGTGCTGGTTCAGATCGTCCATCGGCACGTCCGTCGCGTTAAGGAATGCCAGGCCGACTTTGTGCATGCCGGCTTTTACAGTGAGGCGGGTCTCGTTCTTGTCATTGTCTGTGCCGTTGGGGATCTTGGCAATGTCGAACAGCTTTACCCGCTGGCCATCGATCAGCACCTCGAGGTGCTCGTCTTTGCGCTCGGAGCCGTACAATTCGCCGGTGTTGCCGCGCACCGGAAACCAGGAAATGACGTACTCGCCGTCGGCCGGGAAGTAGTGGTTAATTAGCATCCCGCCTCGAGTGCCGAAGGGCAACCCCTCGATGTGACCTTCCTGGGAATAATCCTGGGGCGCGATGTATTTTTTCTGGCTGGGAGCAGTTTCGTGGCCGAGGGCCAGCCGGCTGATCTTCGACGCGGCGGACATGTATCCTTCCACCAGAGCTGGGGAGACACCCAAACTGCTCGCCACGTTGTCGAAGCCGTAGCTGGAATCGTCGACTGGGAGGAATTCGGCAGCGTCCACGTCCAGGCTCAAGACATCCCGCACGGCATTGGCGTATTCGGCCCGGTTGACCCGGTGCAGACCCGGCGGCTCATATCTCGGTTTGGCGGCGGCCGTCCGATCCAGTGCGGTTTCGAGCCAGGCGGTGAGGGATTCGTAGGCAGCGGGATCCGGGCGACGGGCGCCTAATGGGGGCATCATACCGGCGCGCAGCTTGCGGACGATCTTCTCGCCCAACTCGGAATTTTCTCCGATTTTGGACAGGTCCACCTGGTCGAGCGCCAACCCGCCAGTTTTGGCTTTTGCGTTGTGGCAGCCAACGCAATATTTATCCAGCACCTCCCGCTGAGTGGTGGCTGTCGCCTGCCCAACCACAAATGTTGCCGGCACCAATGCCAGAAAACCGGCGCATACGAATCTGGTAATCAACTTTTAGCCCCTCGCGCAGTGACAGAACGCCCGTGCTCTAGAATTATCAGCTGCCACAGACCCGTTGTCACGAGAAAGCCGGTGACTCACCGGTGTGATCGCACCGATTGGGTGCCGGAGTGAACGGCCGGGTTTGCGGGCAATTGGCGCCACATTTCGGTTACTCACCGGTTACATACTGTTTATCCTGTTCAAGCAATTAGAGATTTACAATGCGTCATGCCTGGCACCGCTCGGCAGCCAAACGTGACTGAGGCACGGGAAGCGGTCGGGACGGGCGGTGAGTCACCGGTTAAATCATGCCGCTGAGTCACTAGAAGCCATTGACGAGTAGGACGTTAGCAGCAATCCAGTCCCTTCGGCCGGAGATCCGCCTTTACTTGACCCTTACCGACAATTGCAGTAGCATCTCTGCCTACGGGGTCGTTGAACCGGGTGATTCAGCTTTCTAGCCTTGCGGGCTAGGTGTAACTTCAGGAGGAACAACTATGGGCGCCTCGCGGGCGTTGATGGCTGGGCTTTTTGCGGCCTGTTTGGGATTGTGGGCCCAATCGACGGCTCAAATCAACGGGAACGTTCGGGATGCCACTGGCTTGGCGGTCCCCGACGCGACCGTCAAAGTGACGCAAACGGCGACCGGAGCCGTCCGAACGGCAAACAGCGGCACGGATGGAGCGTATGTTCTGGCGAACCTGCCGATCGGGCCTTACCTCCTGGAGGTCACCAAAGACGGGTTCACCAAATACGCCCAGTCTGGGATCGTACTCCAGGTGGACAGCAATCCGACAATCGACGTGTCCATGAAGGTGGGGTCCGTCAACGAGCAGGTGACCGTACAGGCGGACGCGAACATGGTGGAAACGCACACGACCAGCGTAGGGACGGTGGTGGACAATCAGCGGGTGGTCGAGATGCCGCTGAATGGGCGGAATGCGACGCAATTGGTTTTTCTGGCGGGCATGGCGACGATCGGCGGGGCCAATGGCGGGTTCCTGAATTCGGTTCGGAATTATCCGACCGTCATGATCTCGGTGGCCGGCGGCGTCGCGAACCAGCAGACTTATGCGCTGGACGGCGCTAACCACAACGATGCCTACAACGGGCTGAATCTGCCCCTTCCCTTCCCCGACGCCCTGCAGGAGTTCAAAGTGGAAACCAGCGCGCTGCCGGCGCAGTACGGATTGCATTCGACAGCGGCGGTAAACGCGGTTACCAAGTCGGGCACGAACGAGATTCACGGCAACTTGTTCGAGTTCTTTCGCAACGGCGATCTGAACGCACGCGATTTCTTCGCGCCAACGCGCGATACGTTGAAGCGCAACCAGTTCGGGGGCACCGTTGGGGGACCGATTCGCAAAGACAAGCTATTCTTTTTCCTCGGATATCAAGGAACCGAATTGAAATCGGACGGCACGCAGAATTCGGCCTTTGTGCCCACGCAGCAAGAACTGCAGGGAAACTTCACGGTGGCAGCCTCATCGGCGTGCGGCAAAGCCATCACGCTGCCGTCGGCGCTCGGTTTCACCAACAACCAGATTTCGCCAACGCTCTTAAATCCGGCGGCCCTGAAGATTTCGAGCTACCTGCCGGTGCCGACCAACGCATGCGGGCAGGTCAACTATGGACTGCTTTCCAATCAAAGCGAGCACATGGGCGTGGCGCGTATCGATTATCAGCAAAGCGCCAAAAGCCAGATATTCGGGCGATTTTACGTCACCAACTTCGCCCAACCATCGACATTCGACGGCAAGAATGCCCTGACGTTGAATTCCAATGCTCAAGCGGACCGCGTCTATTCGCTCGCGCTCGGCAACACCTATCTGTTCGGCTCCAACCTGGTCAGTTCCTTCCGCGTCGGAGAAAACCGCGCAGAAATCCCCAAAATCGTCGACAATTTTGCGACATGGCCGCAACTTCTGGTTGACGCGCCCTATAATCCAGCCCCGGCACCGCGCGTTTCCGTGACCGGCCAGGGGTTTGGTATTGGTTCGGGAAACTCGATCATCAACCACGACATGACCGGACCGGACACCAATATCTCCGAAGACCTCAGCCTGATTCGCGGAAGTCATCAGCTCGGGTTCGGGGTGAACTATCTGCACACGCTGATCAACTACGCATCGGGAATCAACGCCACTGGCTTGCCTACTTTTAACGGCAACATCACCGGAATGCCCATGGCGGACTTTCTGACCGGCGCCGCAGCCACCTGGACACAGGGCAATATCTCCTACTTCTATAACCGGCAGACTTATCTCGGACTTTACTTCCAGGATTCGTGGAAGATCTCTTCGCGGCTTACGGTGAATTATGGCGTACGGTGGGAGCCATGGTTCCCGATATCGAGCAAGGAAGGTTTGTTCATGCGCTTCGACCAGGGCTTGTTTAACCAGAACGTCCACAGCACGGTGCATGTGAATGCGCCGGCCGGTCTGGTTTTTCCTGGCGATCCGCAATGGACATCCGGGAACAGCATCGCCAACTCGAGGTACAACGAATTTGTGCCGCGCATCGGGCTGGTGTGGGATCCGCAAGGAAATGGAAAAATGACGGTTCGCGCGGCATTTGGAAGCTACACCGACCGCTCGGGGCTGTATGCGCTCAGCTCGTTCGGACAGGATCCCCCGATCGGGAATGTGGTCACTCTGCAGAACGTGAACCTGTCGCATCCGTGGGCCAACTACCCGGGCGGCAATCCGCTGCCTATCACGCTGAGCCGGGATATGACATTTCCAACCTTCGGAGCGTACATTACGTATCCGCCGGACTGGAAGCCGCTGTGGGTGAATCAATGGAATCTCAGTATTCAGCGGCAGATCGGCAACAATTGGCTGGTCTCGGCAAATTACCTCGGCAACAATACATTTCACCTGGTGACGGAGGATCAGTTGAACCCGGCCTTGTATCTGGGACCGAGTTCGACTTTGGGGAACACCAACCAGCGGCGGCCGCTATATCTGCAGAATCCGTCGCAGGGGCAGTTTTACGGGATCATTTCGCAAGGCGCGCCGTACGGCACCGGAAGTTATAACGCGCTGTACTTCTCGCTGCAGAAGCGGCTGAGCCACGGCGTGAATATTCTGGCGAACTACACGTGGTCGCATTGCATCAGCGATGAATGGAACGGGCAGCCGGGAAACAACGGCGTCTCGTCGGTAACGCCCGGGAACCGGCGGGCCGACCGGAGCAACTGCGCGCCCAACATTGTGGCGACGGACCAGCGGCAGCTTTTCAACCTGTCACTGGTCTACCAGACACCCAAATTCTCCGGCAAGGCGCTGCGCCTGCTGGCCAGCGACTGGCAAGTGGCACCTATCGTAAACATCAAGTCGGCGCAGTTCTACACGGTGACACTGGGCCAGGACGTCGCCCTGAATGGCGAGACGGCGCAGCAGCGTCCGAATCTCGTATCGGGAGTCGATCCGTATGACACGAGCAGCGTGGCGTGCCCGGGAACGTTCTGCGTGCCATGGAATAACCGGGCGGCGTTTTCCACCCCGGCCGCCGGCACGCTGGGAAACCTCGGGATTGCCAATATGAAGGGCCCGGGAGTGTTCCAACTGGACCTCGCGCTTTCGCGTATGTTCCGGATTCGGGAAAAGCAAACGCTGCAAGTGCGCGGCGAGGCGTTCAATCTGCCTAACCACGTGAACTTCGCCGCACCGAGCGGCGCCCTGAACGGCGGCACGTTCGGCACGATCAACAGCGACATCAGCGGCACGTCGGGGCTTTCGGCGGGCGATTACCGCGTGGTGCAGTTTGCGCTGAAGTACATCTTTTGAGGAGAATGTCTGCGATGTCCGCGGCTGGCAAAGTTGCAATTGGGCTGTGCGCGGCAGGCATGGCGCTGGCGCAGCGCCCGGCAGCCGACTCTCCAGAGAATCATCGGCCGCCGCTGTTTTTCCGCGAAGCTTGGAAGCATTCGGGGACGCCGGAGCACCCGATCGGTCCGGATTCGGTTTCGAATGCCAATCTGGAGTTGAAGCTGTATGGTGAAGCGCCGCGCCCCGACCCGAATTTCGGCGGAATCTGGGACAACAAGCGGCCGCAGCCTCTGGACGACCCCGCGCACACCTTTACAGGAACATGCACGCGGCCGTGCGGGCTGACGCTCCGGGACAAGAGCAATTTCGTCGATCTGACGGGGTTCGCCAGAGTCGTGTGGCGGGTGAAGACCGAGGGCTTCCACGTGCTTCGTCCGCTGATCAAACTGGCGGACGGCACCTATTTGGTGGGCGATCATTCGGATAGCTATACGCCCGACTGGCACGTGAGCGACTTCACGTTGTTCGATCTGCGGTGGCGGAGGCTCGATTCGGAGAAAGTAGTCACGATGACCGGCGCGCAAGCGGGCTGGGTGACGAATCCGGACCTGAGCCGCGTCGACGAAGTCGGTTTCGTGGACCTGATGCCGGGAAGCGGACACGGCAACGGCGGCTGGTCGGACCTCGCTTGGATCGAGGTCTACGGGCGCCCGGTTCCCCGCGCGGGCGCACCGAGCCAGTAAACTGTCCAGGAGAGGCTCTTCCATGAAACCCTACCCGCTCGCGTGCGCTGTGGCCGTGTTTGCCGGCGCGCTGCACGCGCAGACTGCGAATCCCCTGAGCACGGAACTGCTCCAGATGTACACGACGGTCAAGACCAACCTGCTGAAGATGGCGCAGAAGATGCCGGACCAGGCGTACGCGTACCAGCCAGTGCCGGAGGTGGAGACCTTCGCGCGGCGGGTAGCGCACATCGCTGGAGCTAATTTCCGGACGTGCGCCGGCTTGCAGGGCGAGACGAAAACGCTCGACGTGCGTTCGAAAACGGCGAAGGCGGAACTCGTGGCGGCTCTGCAGGAATCGTTTGCGTATTGCGACGGGGTATTCAATGCGCTGACGGATGCCACCGCGGTCGAGATGGTGAACGGGCGAATCGGGAGCCCGCCGGCGCAGCAGCCGTGGACGCGGTTGTCGATCATGTGGAATGTAGTACGGCACTCGAATGAACTGTATGGGTATATGGCCGTGTACCTGCGGTTGAATGGGGTGGTGCCGCCCTCGAGCAGCCCGGATTAGGCGCGGCCGCTTCCTGGCGGCGCGGCTCTGTCTCTTTTGGTCCAGTCTCCGATGCTGCTCGCGCAATTGGTAGAGACATCCCGGCGTGTCACCGAAACCTCGCGGCGACTGGAGAAAATCGACCTGCTCGCGGGGCTGCTGCGGCAGGCGGGCGTAGACGAAATCGAAACGGTGGCGGCTTATCTTTCCGGACGCACGCGGCAGAACCGCATTGGCGTGGGTTATGCGGCTCTGCGTGACGCGCAGGCTCCGGCGGCGGGACAGGCCAGTCTGGAAATCGCAGAAGTCGATCGCGCGCTGGAAGCGCTGGCGGCCACGGCGGGGCCCGGGTCCGACCGGCAGAAGCGAGAACTGCTGCACCGGCTGTTTTCTCGCGCTACCGGAGCGGAACAAGCATTTCTGACTGGACTGATACATGGAGAGCTGCGGCAGGGCGCGATGGAAGGCGTCATGCTTGAGGCGCTGGCCAAAGCGTTTGCAGCAAATCCCGCGCGCGTGCGGCGGGCCGTGATGATGTCGGGCGATGTCGTGACGGTGGCGCGGCTGCTGGCGGAATCGGGCGAAAGCGGCCTGGACCGCTGCGATATCCAGCTCTTTCGCCCGGTGCAGCCGATGCTGGCACAGACCGCCGAGGATGTGGAGGGCGCGCTGCAGGATCTCGGCGAAGCGGCCCTGGAATACAAGTTCGATGGCGCCCGCGTGCAGGTGCACCGGTCCGGCGACGACGTCCGCGTATTTTCACGAGCGCTCAACGATGTTACGCCGGCGGTTCCGGAAATCGTCGAGGCAGCACGGAAGATGCCAGGGCGCGATCTGATTCTGGAAGGCGAGGTCCTCAGCCTCACACCACAAGGAAGGCCGCAGCCGTTTCAGATCACCATGCGGCGGTTCGGGCGGAAGCTGGACCTGGAGCGCATGCGCGCGGAGCTGCCACTCACGCCTTTCTGGTTTGACCTGTTATATCTCGAGGGGCAATCGCTGGTCGACGAGCCACAGCGGCGGAGATTTTCCGCTCTCGGCGAATTGGTTCCAGCCGGCGCTGTGGTGCCGCACACGTTGACCGGTGACGCTACGGCAGGCGCGGAGTTCCTGCGCCAGGCGTTGGAGCGCGGACATGAAGGCATCATGGCCAAATCGATCGAAGCGGGTTATGCGGCCGGAGCGCGCGGCCAAAGCTGGCTGAAGGTGAAGAAGGCGCACACGCTCGACCTGGTTATCCTCGCCGCGGAGTGGGGGAACGGAAGGCGGCAAGGCTGGCTGAGTAACCTGCATCTGGGGGCGCGGGATACCGAAAAGGGCGGCTTTGCCATGCTGGGGAAGACTTTTAAGGGGCTCACCGACGAAATGCTGACCTGGCAGACAGAGCAGTTGCTGAAACTCGAGATCGGGCGCGATGCTTATACGGTGTATGTCGAGCCGAAGATCGTGGCGGAGATCGCATTCAGCGACATTCAGGTCAGCCCGCGCTACGTGAGCGGCCTGGCACTGCGATTCGCGCGGGTGAAGCGGTATCGTCCGGATAAAACGGCAGCGGAAGCGGACACGTTTCAAACGGTGCAGAAACTAGCCGCGATCGGGTAAGGCGGCTCGCTGCTGGGCGAAGGCGGCTTTCGGATCGCGCGCGGAGGCGTTGCTGAGCGCATGCACAGCGAAGCGGAGGCAAAGAGACCCGGCCGCACCGAAAACTCCCGCCAGCCGGCGCTTGCCAACAAGCGACATCGCAAGGCTGCCCGCAGTGAGGGCGGCGGCGGCTTTCCAGAGCACCGAGGCGGCACCACGATGAAACGGCTCGCCGACCTTGGGCACCGCCGAAGATAATTGTTCGACGCGGCGTGCGGCGGCGATTTCCGCAAGGCGGCCCGCAGTGCCAAAGACCGAGGTGACGCGGCCGGCAGCTTTGCCTTCATATAAGAGATCGAGGATGGAAGCAGCGCTGGCGGCAGCGGACGCGACGAAGAGAACGGGCATCCATCGGCGCGACGGCTGCCAGATGGGGATGACTGAATTGGAAACGAGCACGCCGGTGTAGCCGGCCAGCGCCGCCCCGAACACTCCGGATGCGTATCCGCTGGCTTGGCCGAGCGTGCCGAGGAGCCCACGACGATTGATGAGCAGGCCTGTGGCGATGGCGGTGGGAGCGGCGCCAGCGAGAATCCACGCGCCCATGTTCATGGGAGAAGTGGGCCGGAACACACGCATCATATATAGAAAGCGAGAGGGGCGCCCCAGGTCATGAATGAGGAGGGCGGCGCCGGCGGTGGAGCCGATGATACCAATCCAATGGCAGTGAGCGGAAAGGTTGCGAAACTCTCGCATGCGCCGGCCCCCGCGAGCCGCCAGTTGCATGGCGGCGCCCAAGGTGAGGGCGGCACCGGCGGCTCCACCGGCGAAATAGTAAAGCGGGATGTCGATGCTCCAGACGGACTGCTTGAGCATCGGGCGGTCGTAATACGTTGTGTCGACGCCGCTGACCTGCGGCACGCGGTCCCAGGGCCCGGGCGCGATCTTCTGGAGATGCTCGTCGGGATGCTGAATGTTCTGTTGCGCGCCCTCGCCCGAAAGCTGCGCGAGGCTGGTATCGATATCGCGGCCATCGGTCTGTGCGTTGACTGCCATGATTATCCTCTCCTCGCGGCGAAGACGGAGCCGATGGCGGCGGCCGCTAATCCGAGAGCCGCGAGTCCAAATGACGCCCAGGTTTGTTTCACCGACTTGGTGGGAACTACGGGATCGGGCGGCAGATTGTAAGCCTCCGGCTTGTCCACTAACAAAAAGAACGCGTTCAGACCTTCCGTTCCAGGCTGGCTGGCGGCATCCGCGCCGTACAGGTAGGCGTCGTGCATGCCGTTCTCATGAAGGCGGGCGACGCGCGCGCGGGCGGTCTCGCGAAGCTCTTCGAGATCACCGAATTTAATGGAATCGGTGGGACAGGCCTTGGCGCACGCGGGCTCCATGTCGTCCTTGAGGCGGTCATAGCAAAGAGTGCATTTCCAGGCGCGTCCGTCATCCTCACGGCGGTCGATTACGCCAAACGGGCAATTCACGACGCAATAGCCACAGCCATTACAGATGTCCGGCTGGACGTAGACAGTATCGAACTCGGTGCGAATAATGGCTCCGGTGGGACAGCTTTCGAGACAGCCGGCGCGGGCGCAGTGCTTGCAGACATCGGAGGAGAAGAGCCAGGAAAAGGCGCCGGCATCCTGATTGGCAAGAGCTACAGGCCTTTCGATGAACGCGACATGACGCCACGTGGATGCGCCCAGAGCGACGGTATTGTCGTAGGACATTCCCGTGAAAAAGAAGCCATCGTCGGGCAGCTGGTTCCACTGCTTGCAGGCAACCTCACAGGCCTTGCAACCGATGCAGAGAGTGGTATCGGTGAAGAATCCTTTGCGGTTCGAGCGGTTGTGAGTATCTTCGCGGGCCGAGACAGCCTCGAGCGACAGGGCCTCAACCGGGGAAAGTACGGCGTCCATCTAGACGTGGCCCTCCTTAGCGTGATCGGACTTGTAACCGTGTCCGGTTCCGGGCCGATGACGGGCCGGCGGCAGGTCGCGCTCCGGTTCCTTATCGGGCAACTCGGCAACCAGCGGACCGCTGGTAATGTACCGGCGCTCAGCGCCGCACCGGCCCGCTTCGATGTTTACCGAAAGGGCTTTCGCTTCCATGATGGACACATTGGGATCGGCCACGAACGCGAACAGTTCATTGGGCGTGTCGCCACGAACGAGGCCTTTGCCCGCCCAGTGATAAGGCATCCCGATCTGGTGCACGGTGCGGCCATTCAAACGGAGCGGGCGAATGCGGTTGCTGACCAACACGCGAGCTTGAATTTCGGCGCGGGCGCTGCGAATGGTCGCCCACCCACCATTGGTGATACCGAGCTCGGCCGCCAGTTCGGGAGAAACTTCGCAGAACGCTTCGGGCTGTAGTTCGCAGAGCCAGGTCAGCCAGCGCGACATACCGCCAGCCGTGTGATGCTCTGTCAAACGATACGTGGTCAGGATGTAGGGAAAACGCGGGTCGTTGTAAGGCTGGTGATACGGGTTATCTTTACGGCGCATCCACTCCATGCGCGCGGGATTGCACTGCTGGCCGTACAGCGGATTTTTGATCACTGACTCTTGAGGCTCGTAGTGCGTCGGCAGCGGACCATCCTGCAAACCGGCCGGCACATACAGCCAGCCTTTGCCATCGGCCTGCATGACAAACGGATCGATGCCTGAGATGGTATCTTTCCCGCGCGCGTCGTGCGGAGGCCGGTAGGACGGCGGCTTTTTGACGAAATCGGGCTCGTCATAGCCGGCCCACTTCTGTTTCTGCTCATCCCACCAGACGTAAGCTTTGCGATCCGACCAGGGCCGGCCCTCAGGATTAGCCGAAGCGCGATTGTAGAGCAGGCGGCGGTTATGCGGCCAGGACCAGGCCCACTCCTGCGCCACCCAGGTCTGCTCCCAGTGCGGCTTACGCCGCGCGGCCTGGTTCACTCCGTCCTTAAACACCCCGGAGTAGATCCAGCAGCCACAAGCGGTCGAGCCATCGTCTTTCAGATCGGTAAATCCGTCCACGGGAATGCCATCGGCCACCGTGTAGCCGTTGATCTCGCGAAGCACGGCTTCAGCGTCAGGCTCTTGAAGGCGGCCTTTGGTTGGATAATCCCAAGTCATGTCATGGATGGGCCGGTCTTTGGGATCAGTCGAGCCGGCGTAGAGCTTTTTCATTCGTTGGCCGAGCTTGAAGATGAACTCCAGTTCGCTGCGGCAGTCGCCCGGAGGCTCGATGGCCTTGTGATGCCACTGCAGCAGGCGCTGGGTGTTCGTGAAGCTGCCATCCTTTTCGGTGTGCGTCGCGGCGGGAAAGAAGAAGACCTCGGTGCCGATCTGTTGGGGTGAGATTTCGCCGCGGTGAATTTCCGGAGCCTCGCGCCAGAACTCGGCGGTCTCGGTAAGTTGAAAGTCGCGGACGACCAGCCACTCAAGGGCACGCAGTCCCTCGCGGTGCAGCGAGCCGTTCACGGTTCCTACCACCGGGTTCTCGCCCATCACAAAATATCCCTTCACCGCGCCGTCGGCCATATCGGCGACGGTGTTCATGTGCGAATGATCGCCCGTGATGGCGGGAAGATGCTTGAAGCACCAGTCACTAGAGGCTGTAGCGGCATCGCCGTACCAAGCCTTGAGAAGCGAGACGGAGTATTTCGGGAACTCGCCCCACCAACCCGACGGTGATGTATTGAGGTCATTGTAGGTTTTGAAATCGTGGTCGTGCTTGGCGCGGGGGAGCGGCAGGTATCCGGGCAGCAGATTATATAAGGTTGGGATGTCGGTGGAACCCTGAATGGAGGCGTGGCCGCGCAGGGCCATGATGCCGCCGCCGGGTCTGCCCATGTTGCCCAAAAGTAATTGAATAATGGAAGCGGCGCGGATGCATTGGACACCGGTAGTGTGCTGCGTCCAGCCTACCGCATAACAGAAGGCGGACGTCCGCTCGCGGCCGGAGTTACGGGTCAGCTCGCCGGCGACCCTGATCAATAAGCGCGGCGGCACACCACAAGTCTTTTCCACCATCTCGGGCGTGTAGCGTTGGAAATGACGCTTCAGAATCTGGAAAACGCATCGGGGATCCTGGAGCGAGGGATCCGTCTTCTCGGCCTGCACGGGGCTCCTGCACCGCCCGGAAGCAGCACCGGCTTCGCGCTCTCCCGCGGCGGCCTGAATTTCCAGACCGGCGTACATCCACTTATCGTGCTCGTATTCGCCCTGCTCGGAGTTCCAGCCGCTGAAAAGGCCGTCATTGTCCTCCGTGTCCTGGAACTCATCCGTGATAATAGCGGCGGCATTCGTGTAGTTGACCACGTATTCCCGAAAATACAGCTCGTGTTCGAGGATGTAATGAATAATACCGCCCAGAAAAGCGATGTCACTGCCCGCGCGCAAGGGAACATGAACGTCCGCAACGGCGCTGGTGCGCGTGAACCGCGGATCGACATGAATAATAGTGGCGCCGCGCTCTTTGGCCTTCATCACCCAGCGGAAGCCGACCGGATGACACTCCGCCATGTTCGAGCCCTGAATCACAATGCAGTCGGAGTTCTGCAGATCCTGCTGAAAAGTCGTCGCTCCGCCGCGGCCAAATGATGTCCCCAGACCGGGGACGGTGGAGGAGTGTCAAATACGGGCCTGATTTTCGATCTGAACGATACCCAGGGAGTTGAAAAGTTTCTTGATGAGATAGTTCTCTTCGTTGTCGAGAGTGGCGCCGCCGAGGTGCGCGATAGCCATCGTGCGGCGCGCTTCCAACCCGTCCTGAGTAGTTTGCTGCCAGTGGCTGTCGCGCGTCTTTTTGACGCGCTCCGCCACCATATCCATCGCCTGCTCGAGCGGGATCTGCTCCCAGGAAGTGCCGTACGGCCGCCGGTAGAGAACGTGATGCTCGCGATGGGAGCCGGTGACTAGCTGAAACGTGGCGGCGCCTTTCGGGCAGAGACAGCCGTTCGAAATCGGCGAACGAGGATCGCCTTCGATATCGATGATCTTGTCGTCTTTGACGTAAACAAGCTGCCCGCAGCCTACGGCGCAATAGGGGCATACCGAAGAGACGGCGCGGTCAGCGGAAGCGGTTCGCGGTGCGAGGCTCTCGCTACGCCCGGACGCCGCAGTTTTACCCAACCCCTCGAGATCCTGGTTTCTAACTTGTTTCCAGATGGGCCAGCCCGATTTATCTCCCATATTTCAAATCTAGCTGTCCGCTCTCCGCCTGTCTGTGATTTCACGATCCATAACCGGGTGCCCGCGACAGTCTTGTGAGCGGGGATACGAGGCTTTTGGTTAGCCGGAAAAGTGCGGGAGGGCACGATTGCCTTTTTACAAAACGTAAAGGCGCAACATCCACCAAACCAGAAAAAGGGCGATCAGGGCTGTGACGATATACCGAATCCACTGGCTCGCGGTCTTCGGTTCGGTCCGGTTTTCCACGCCATCCGGTCAGCAGTTTGTATGCCAGGGGATTTAAGGTGTACCGTCGGTCATGGCCGCCCGCCAGCCCAGAAAAGCTGGGCATCCGGACCCGCGAGAGAAGCCTGGAATTCAGGGGCCTGGTTTTTTGGCGCCGTGGCGCTGAGTATACAACCGGCCCGGCATATAATGAGACCCATGCATCGACGGGCATTTGCTCTCCTGGCTCTTGGGGTGACGCCGCTGGTGGCGGCGGATCTGGCGCCGACCGGCACGTTGCGCGCGACGTTTTTGGGCGAGAATCCGGTGCAAGGCAAGGTGGACCGGCAGACGGGCGCGATCACGGGACCGGTAGCGGACCTGGTGAAGGAACTGGCGCGACGCTTGAACGTGCCGTACACCATTATTCCGGCCCCGAACGCCCGCGAAGTCATCGACAATCTGAAAACCCAGAAAGCCGACATCGGATTCCTGGCGTACGACCCCGAGCGCGCCACCGAAGTCGACTTCTCGCGGCCGTATGCCTTGATGCACAACAGTTATGTGGTGCGGGCCGATTCCGATTTCAAGACGTCGGCGGACGTGGATCGCTCTGGCTCGCGGGTGGGCGCGGTGAAGGGTCAAAGCCAACAGCTCTATCTCAGCTCCACTTTGAAGAATGGCAAAGTCCGGATCTTCCCGGCACAGCCGCCGCAGGCCGAGTTGGAAACGCTGCTGCTGAACGGCGACATCGATGCGTTCGGGGCGAACCGGCAGCGGATGGTGGAAGCGGCCGGGCTCTCGCCGAAGCTGCGCGTATTGCCTGATGATTTCCTGGTGGTCGGGCAAGCCATCGTGGTGACGAAAGGGAATCCCGCGCTGCTGGAAACGCTCAACCGCTTTCTGGACGAGGCGCGCTCCTCCGGCCTGGTCAAGGTTTCGCTGGAGCGCGCGCAGATCGCCGGCGTGGACGTGGCTCCATGACCACGGCGTCCGGCGTTTCAACAAATCGCGAATCGGAAGGACGGCTGGTTCACTGGGGGCTCGGCCTGGCCAACTGGAGCGAGCGCTGGTTCCCCGATCCGTTCGTGTTCGCCCTGCTGGGCGTGGCGGTAGTTTTTCTGATCGGCGCGCTGGCCGGTGAATCGCCGGGAAATCTGGCGATCCAGGCGGGCAAGAGCTTTTGGTCGCTGGTGCCTTTCACCATGCAGATGGTGATGGTGATCGTCGGCGGATACGTGGTGTCGTCGACGCCCGCGGTAAGCAGGGCTATCCGCGCGCTGGCGCGGATTCCCAAAACGCCCAAGGGCGCCGTGGCGTTCGTGGCGTTCCTTTCTATGGCGAGTTCGCTGATTTCCTGGGGTCTCAGCCTGGTATTCAGCGGACTGTTCGTGCGCGAACTGGCCAAGCAGGTAAAAGGGCTGGACTATCGCGCGGCCGGAGCGGCGGGGTATCTGGGGATCGGAACGGTATGGGCTCTGGGGTTTTCGTCGTCGGCCGCGATGCTGATGGCGACCAAATCGGCGCTGCCGCCGAACCTGCTCTCTATCAGCGGAGTCATTCCCTTAACACAGACGATTTTTTTGTGGCCCAGTCTGGTGATGACGTGCGTTCTGATGGCGGTGTCGATCACGGCGGCCTATCTATCGGCGCCGTCGGCGGACAAGGCGAAGACGGTGGAACATTTCGGGATCGAGCTACAGGATATCAATGGGCCTCAGGAGCCGAGAACGCGGCCGGGCGAATGGCTCGAATATAGTCCGATCCTCACGATTCCCGCGGCGCTGATGCTCTCCGCGTACCTGGTGAACGTGTTGCGCACCTCGCCACAGGGCGCCTTGGCGGCCCTCGATCTGAATACGTACAACCTGATCTTTATCACGGCGGGGCTGCTGCTGCAGTGGCGTCCTCGGCGCTTCGTGCGCGCGGTGAATGAGTGTGTCCCGGGTACAGCCGGCATCCTGATCCAGTTTCCGATCTACGCCATGATTTTCGGCATGATCGTCGGAACGGGACTGTCGGATAAGGCGGCGCATTTGCTTGTCTCACTGAGCACACATAAGACGTATCCGTTGTTAGTGGCGCTGTACTCGGCGCTGCTCGGCGTGTTTATCCCGTCGGGCGGCAGCAAGTGGGTGATCGAGTCGCCCTACGTGCTGCAGGCAGCGATTCAGCACCATGTGCATCTCGGATGGGTGGTGCAGATTTATAACGCATCCGAAGCGCTGCCGAATCTGATCAATCCTTTCTATATGCTGCCGCTGCTGGGCATTCTGCGGCTTCGCGCGCGCGACCTGGTGGGGTACACGATCCTGCAGTTGGGAACACAGGTGCCGATCGTGTTCCTCCTGTGCTGGCTGTTCGCACAGTATATTCCGTTTGTGCCCCCGGTGAGGTGAGGCTCCGCTTTGCGCGGTGCGCAATGTGGGAGCCTTACGCTACCTTGAACCTCGGTAAGATCCGCAGAGCGTTGTCGCGATCGATCCCCCGAAGTTCATCGGCGGTGAAGCCGCATGATTGCAGGCCGCGCGCAACTCCGGCGCTGTTGCCAAAAGGAAAGTCGGTTCCAAATACGATCTGCGTCGTCGGCACGATCATCTTCAGTGAGACCATCTGCACCGGATTGGCGGAACCCGCGGTGTCGTAATAGAAACGGCGCAGATGGTACAGGCGCGAGTTAGGCTCTGCCGGCTTCGCCAGACTTTCCGCGCTGGCGGCCTGGCCGAGAAAGCGGCCGGCCAAGGAGGGGATGGTGCCGCCGGCGTGAGAAAAGATGAATTGGATGTCGGGGCATTGCGTCGCGCGGCCGCTCTCAATCAAGCTAATGATCGTACGGCTGGTATCGGTGTTGTACTCGATGGTGGTCTCGTTGATGCCGGGCTGCAGGTTCTGGCAGCAGGGGGGAGCGGCGGCATGGGTATAGACAACCGCGCGCCGGCGGTTCAGTTCGGCGAAGACGGGAGCGAACTCCGGATCGCCGTGCCAGCGGTTCCCATAGCTCGAGAGAAGTCCCACGCCATCGGCCTTTAGAGTATTGAACGCGTACTCGATTTCGCGCAGGCTGGCGTCGACATCGGGCAGCGGCAGGACAGCGAATAGGCCAAAGCGGCCTTTGTAATCGGACACCATCTTCGCGCCATACTCGTTCAGCTCGCGCGCCATGCGGCGGGTTTCGTCCTTGTCGCCGAACCAGATGCCGGGCGTGGTGACGGAGAGCAGCGATACCGCCACGCCGCCGCGATCCATATCTTCGAGGGCCTTCGCGGGAGTGTAGGGCTGCCACACTTGGTAGCCCTGGCTCTGGCGAGTGTTGGTCATGCGGATCCAGGCCGGAGTGCCGAAGTGGTGGTGCAGATCGAGGCGGCGCGCATTCGCAGGCGCCTGCCCGGAAAGTTTGCCGGAAGCGACGAGCGCGGCGGCCCCGAGTCCGGCCAGGAAATCGCGCCGAGAACTTGGAGTCGTCATCAGAACACCACCTTCAATGCGAATTGGATCTGGCGGGCCGTGCCGACTGTGTCGGTGATCGCACCGGCGGTGGAATTCGGGCCCCCGCAACCGGCTCCGGAAACCTGGCACTGGCCGGCCGCTCCGGCGACAAAGATGGCGGCGGTCGCAGGCACCGCGAAATTGGTGTGGTTGAAGATATTGAAGAACTCGGCGCGGAACTGCATGCGCACGGCTTCGGTGATGCGCGTGTCTTTGATGAGCGCGAGATCGGTGTCGAAGAAGCCGGGACCTCGGCCTGTATTCCGTCCCGTGTTGCCGAGCGTACCGACCGCAGGCACTGAAAAGCAGTTGGGATTGAACCAGCGCTCGGGCGTTCCCGCAGTGTATTGCACACCGGCCCAACTGAAGGCGCCGGCGGTAGGATTGCAGCCCGCAATGTAGTTCGGACGCGGCGTGCCGGAGCCCTGGTAACCGACAATATCGAATCCATTGCCGATGTTAAAGGGCAGGCCAGTACTAGCGGACGCGATGCCGCTCACTTGCCAACCTTCCACGAGGCGGTTTCCGCGGAATGGCAATGCGATGAGACCATTCACACGCAGCGACTGGTTGATATCGAAACTGCAAACTCCTTTGTCGAGCGAGAAATTGTACGGATCGGATTCGCCATTCGGGCTGTTGCTCGCGTAACTGGCCCAGGAGCCGCCATTGTCAAGGCAGCGTGACCAGGTGTAGGCCACTTGCAGTTGCGTGTTGCGCGTGAAGCGGCGGTTCAGCGTGGCTTGCAGAGAATTGTAGCGGGAAGTGGCGATTGGCGCGAATGCGTTGTAAATGGTGAAAAACCCGAACGGGTTGAGGCGCGGGTTCCCGACAATCCGGCCGTTGACGAGCGAGCCGAAATGCTGAACTCCGCTGGAATCGGTGGTCACGATCGGTGGATTGTGTTCGTACTGCGTCAGCAGGTGCACGCCGTGAGAGCCCACGTAACCGAGCGAAACCACCGTTCCCTGCGCAATCTCGTGCTGCACGTTCAGGTTGTACTGCATCATGTAAGGAGTTGTATGGCTGTTATAGTCGAAGCCCGATGGCTGGGTGAATGGCGGAATGTTCGTAGTTGCAAACGGCGTCGGGTATGCGGGGTTCTGCTCCAACACCTGAAACCAGGGCTTGTTGCCCCAATAATTGCCGCCGTAATTGGGCGGCAGGATGGGGTTGCGGAAGATGCCGAAGCCGCCGCGGATCGAGGTCTTGTGATCGGCGAAGGGATCGTAAGCGAAACCGACGCGAGGATCCAAGGCCGTGAGCGTTGGATTGGAGCGCATCACGTGCGGCACGTTGACGAATGCCGTGTCGGTGGCGAAATTGGTGATGGTGAAAAGCTGGTTATGGGTTTCGATCGGGTTGGTGCGGAACTCCCAGCGCAAGCCCAGATTGACAGTCAGCTTGGGAGTAACCTTCCAATCGTCCTGGAAGTACGGACTGATCTCGGTTTCGCGGAAATCGCGGTGCGGGTAAGCGGTCGGAATATTCAGCGCGCCATTGAAGGTCAGCGCCGTTCCTTGCAGAAAGAGAGCCAGGCTTTGGAAAACCCACGCCCCGCCGGAACGCGACGGAAAATAGGTATTCGATTGAAGCCGGGCGATTGCTGCGCCGAACCGGAGGCTGTGTGCGCCCCGCGTCCACATGACATCGTCAGCTTCGGTAAATCGGTTCTGCCGTAGATCGAACGGAACCAGGGTATTGCCGCCGATGCTCGAGATATTCCCAAACGTGATGTTGGCATCCTGGCGGCCGGTGCCCGGGAAGAACTGCAGGGGCGATACGCCATTCACCTGCGGCGAGCCTGTGGTTACGGCGCTGTCGGTGGTACGCGAAAAACTGGCGCGCGCCACATTCACTACCGATGGCGTAAGAACCCGCCGCCATTCGACGGTAGCGAACTGGTTGAACGAGCGGTCCTGCTCTCCCCAATACGGCAGCGTGGCGGTGGAGTTGAATGGGTCGAACAGATCTGCCTTATCGCCGACGTAGCGGACGAAGACGGCGTCTCTGGCCGAAAAGATGTGGTCGACGCGGCCCAGAATGTAATTCTCATGCGCCACCTGGCCGCCTACGCTGGCAACGCTGCCGATGCCGGTCGAAGGATTCACGGTGCCTGCGTTCGGGAGTGGCAGGACGGCCATCGTGTTTGCAATGGCCTGTGCGACCGGCGGAGTGGCGGCAGGTGTGGCTTTACCGGTTGTGTCGAACGCAATCGGCGCGCGATGCGCGGCGTCCGGCACGAAGGCGGTCCGCGTTTCGCCCAGTAACTGGCGAACGCCTTCATAATTTGCGAAGGCGAATGTCTTGTCTCTCTGAATGGGAGCGCCGATGCTGCCGCCGAACTGGTTCTTGTGAAATTCCGGCGGGTCCGCGTGATCCGCGCCTGGCTGCCGGAAATTATCGAAGTACCGGCGGGCGTCCAGTGCGCTGTTGCGCAGGAAGTCGTATGCGGAGCCGTGCACGCTGTTCGTCCCGGACTTGCTGACCGCATTGATCACCGCGCCATTTCCGCCGAACTGCGCGCTGAAGGTATTGGTGAGGGTCTGGAACTCTCCGATCGCTTCGATGCCGAGCGAATTGCCGGTGATCGACCCCATGCCCTTGTTCCAGTAGGTCTGGAGGTTTTCATCATCGAGGAGGATCGCCTGGCCTTCGGGCCGGCCGCCGGCTACTGAATACTGATCGGCGCGCCCCTGGAAGCCGGAGCGTTGAAACGAGGTCTGGGTAGCCACGCCGGGCGCGAGTTGAATCAGTTGCTCGAAGTTTCGCCCGTTCAGCGGAAGGTCGCGCATCTGGCGCTCATCCACTAATGCGGCTACCGCCGAATTCGTGGTCTGCACCTGGGAAACCTGGCCTTCCACGGTCACGGTCTGCTGCTGCTGCCCAACGGGAAGCGCGAAGTCCACGACGGTTTGTGCGCCGACGGTCAAGATGACACCTTTGTGAACCAGCGTCGAGAAACCGGCTTTGGCGGCCTGAACTTCATATTCGCCGACGCCCAGATCGGCGATTCGGAAGCGGCCCTGGCTATCGCTTGTAGACGACTGCGCGGCGCCGGTGCCGACGTTCTGGATCCGGACGACTGCTTCCGGCAGCACCGCCCCCGTTGTATCGGTGACTGTGCCCAGTATTGTGGCGGTAGTGCCTTGACCGGGCAGGTTGGTGGCGAGCACCAGATATGTCGTTAACGAGCAGAAGAATGCGCTGCACCTCGGGACCGTTTTCCGCATCTGGGTGTGCCCCCTTTACAAAACTTAATAGTCAGGTTGCTGAACACGGGAAAGTCTCGACGGGACAAGCAGTCCGAGCAGGGCGAACAGCATAGCGCGGCGCACGTTCCCAGACATACCCCTCCAAGCCTTGTCCAACGATATTAGTTTGGAGGGATCAGGGTGTCAACGACTAAATTTCGGGAACGCTCGGAGAGCGTTCTCGCGGTGGATGCCTTCCAGTTCCGCGGCGGTGAAGCCGCACTTCTGAAGGCCCTGCAGGTGTTTCGCGGCCGAGCCGAACGGATAGTCGGTGCCGAACACGATCTGCGACGCGCCCGCCACCAGCTTGAGACCCTGCATCTGTACCGGGTTGGTGGATTGGGCGGTGTCGTAGTAGAAACGGCGCAGGTGATAGAGGCGCGAATTCGGTTCCGCGGGGCGGGCCAGATTGTCGGCAATCGTATCGGGCTGACCAATACCGAAGCGCTGCACCAGGGATGGCATTGTGCCGCCGGCGTGGGAAAAGATGAAACGAATGCTCGCGTAGCGGGTGGCGGAATCGTTCACGATCAGACTGAAGATGGTGCGGGCGGTGTCCGTGTTGTATTCGATGGTCGGAGGATTGACCTCAGGTTGGATGTCCTGGCAGCAGGAGGAATCAATCGGATGCGTGTAGACCACCGCGCGGCGCCGATTGAGTTCATCGAAGATCGGGTGGAAAACCGGGTCGCCGAGCCAATGATTGCCGTAGCTGGTCAGCAGGCCGACGCCATCCGCGTGCAGGGTGTCGAAGGCATACTCTATCTCGCGCAGGCTATCCTCAATCGCAGGCAGCGGCAGGACGGCGAACAGGCCAAGACGGCTCTGGTGATCGGAAACCGCTTTGGCGCCGAATTCGTTCATCTCGCGCGCCAGGCGGCGGGACTCTTCCGGATTTCCGAACCAGACCCCCGGGGACGTGCAGGAGAGGATCGAGGCAGCGACGCCGTCCTGATCCATATCCTCGATGTCCTTGGCGGGCGTATAGACTTTGAGACGGTCGAGCGCAAACCAGGTCGTATAACCGGCCATATGATGGCCTTCTTTGGCGCTCAACGCCTTCACGTACGCGGGCGAGATGAAGTGGTGATGGAGATCGATGGCGCGGGATCTTCGATCCTGGCCGCGAAGCAACCCGGCGGCCGCGCCCGCAGCGAGAAAGTCCCGGCGGCGGAGGCTCATGGCTTCAACAGCGGAAGGTCCTTAGGTGGTTCGGGAAGCGTCGCGAGGTAGGCGCGAATGTCGGCCACTTCGGCGTCCGTCATCACTTTCGCGGAATAAGGTGGCATGCCGTTGCCGGGCTTGCGCACATAAGCAGTGAGGGCCGCAGCGGCCAGAGGCTTGGGAGCGAGGCGCGGACCGGTGCCGCCCTGCCCCACCGTGCCGTGACATTCATAGCAGCCGTTTTTGAAGAACAGCTTCTTGCCGCTTTCGGCGTTTGCCGCATCCTGGGCGCGCACCGGAACAAGCAGCGCTGCGCCGAGGGAGAGAGCCACAAGGTATCGCTTCATCTTTCCTCCTACCGCGGCTGCGTGACGGTGTCGATGAGGTAAGGCTCGCCGCTCTTGACGACATCGATGCCGCGCCGGATGGCGGCGGCCAGTTCTTTCGGATCGGAGATGGGACCTTCAGCGCGCACCCCCATGCTCTGCGCGAGCTTGGCGTAGTCGATGTTCGGATTGTCGATCTTGGTGCCGATGTGGATGCGATCGATGCCCCGGTTGTGCCGGTTAGCGAGGCCCTGGATGCCCATCACTTCCTGATGGTAGGCGCGGTTGTTGTGCATGAGGGTCAGCAATGGAATCTTGTGATGAGCGGCGGTCCACAGGACTCCGTTGGCTACCATCAAGTCGCCATCGGTCTGAATGGCGATGCTGAGGCGGCCGTGCTTCTTATTCGCGATGGCGCCGCCGACGGTGGCGGGCGCCATGTAACCGACGCCTTCGGACCCGGAGCCGCCGATGTATTGATAATGTTTATCGAAGTTCCACAGACGCAGGGGCCATTCGCGAATCCAGAAGGTGTCGGACAGAAGGGACCAGTCTTCGTTCTTGATCTGCGCCCACAGCTCGGCCGAGAGACGGGCCGTGCTGATGGGGCTGGCCTCCCAGCCATAGGCGGCATCGGCGCGCGCCTTCTCTTGAGCCTGCTGGCTCGCCTTGGCGAGCTTCGCGCCCCGCGCCTGGAACGCGCGCTTGCGGTCATCCGTCAGCAGGCGCTTGACGGCTTCGATGAGCGACGGGAGCGTGGCTTCGGCATCGGCCGCGATCGACAGATCGACGTCGGCGAAGCGCATGAAATCCTGGTAATTGCTCTTGTGATTCAACTCGAGCGAAGAAATGCTGATCACCTTGAGCCCGTTGTTCCGCTGCTTCGCCGGGCGGACGGTGCTGTACAAATCGCTGCTCTCGAGCGCCAGGACCACGTCGGCTTCGACCACGGGCGCGCCGGTAGTGGGCTTGCCGCCGACCCCCGCCCGCAAGGTCTGGTTGAGCGGATGGCGGCTTGGGAAGTTCATGCGGCGGTGTTGATCGACCACGCCGGCTTGTAGCGTTTCGGCCAGTTCGATAATCAGCTTCAGGCCGTTCGGCGTGCGCGCCGCGCGGCTGGCCACGATCACCGGGTTTTCCGCTGCGATCAGCATTTTCGCGGCTTCATTCACCGCGCCTGAATCGCCTTGCGGCGGCGCGGCCAGCGTGATTTTAGGAATGCGCGGGCGCTCCCCGGCGGGAATCGCGTCTTCCTGCATCTCCGTGTCAGCCGTCAGCACCACCGGCATGGTCGGCGGCGTCATCATGAGCTTGTACGCGCGGACAGCGGACTCAGCGAAGTGTTGCAGCGATTGCGGTGTGTCGTCCCACTTGGTGATTTCGCGAACCATCGCGGCCGCATCCTGCACGCTGTGCAGCCACGTCACCTCGCCGCCGCGGTGTGCCGCATCCAGCGTGTTTCCGAGAACGAGGTACACCGGAACGCGATCGCAGAACGCATCGTAGATGCCCATCGCGGCATGCTGCAATCCAACCGTGCCGTGCGCGCAGGCCATGGCGGGCTTGCCTTCAATTTTGTAATAGCCGCACGCCATCGCCACCGAGGACTCTTCGTTGCAGCACGTGATGTATTCCGGGGCCGAGTTGCCGCCGTAGTTGATCATCGATTCGTGAATTCCGGCGAAGCTCGACCCCGGCATGGCGAAGCAGTATTCGAAATTCAGGGCTTTGAAGACGTCCATCATGAAGTCGGCGCCGGGCCGTTCGGTGATGCGCGGATCGCCGGCCGGCGCGGCAGTCTCAGTCACATTGGCCGGGGCGGCCACGCGGACCTGCTGAGCGACCGCTAGCGGTGCGCTGGCCGCTAACGCCGCTCCTTTGAGAAAACCTCGACGATCGACCGGCTTTTTCGGCTGAGCCACAATAGGAACCTCGCTTCTGGGATTCTATGTGGCCCAGCCCGGACAGTCAAGCGCGAATGGCTGGATCTTCAGAACGAGAACCGCGCCACAATCTGGCCCGTTCGCGGCTGGGATCCGTTGCCGGGGATTTGTCCCGGTAGCGTAATGTTCGACGTATTGACGACTCCATAGCCGGACGTCAGGATACCGCCGATCTTCACGATCGGTGCGGCGGGGTTCGGACCGGCCGGCTGCGTCGTTTGTCCCACACCCGATGGGCTGGACAGGAACAATCGATTAAAGATGTTAAAAAACTCCGCGCGAATGTCGAGTTTGAAGCGCTCCCCGCCACCCATTCCGAACGTCCGGCCCAGGCTCAACGATTCTGCCGGCTGCCGCTGCCAGCGGAAGTTGTTGTAGTAGGGAGCCGAGGTGCCGAATTGGCCGGCTGGCGCATCCACCCAGGCATCCTTGTTGAGCACCAAGTCCTGAGTCGGATCAAAGCAGTGGCAGTTCGGGTCGTGCAGGAACAAGGGCTGCCCGGTCCGGTTCCAGAACGTGGTGCCGCCGCCCCAGATCGCCGGGTTATTTGCAGGTCCGCGGGACAACTGGTTGAGCAGTCCATTATTGGACGCGGGCACACGGAGCACTTCGCCGCTCTGGTACCGCAGCACGCCCGCCAGGTTCCAATCGCGCGCGGCCCACGACAGCGCTTTATTGCCGGCGAGGCGCGGCGTCGTATATCGGAACGAAGTAACCAGGACGAAGGGCCGGCTGAAACCGGAAATCTGCTTGTTAAGCTGGCGGTTGTAGACGTCGTTGATCAGGTTGGGAGCCGGCGTCAGATAGCTGGTGTCCGCACCCACGCCGAGATTGAGCTCTTTCTGCCAGGTAAATGCGGAATCCACCACCAGGCCATGCGAGAGCCGCTTGGTCACTTTGGCTTGCAGCGAATCGTACCAGGTTGTGCCCAGCGGCGGCCCAAGGAAGCCTGGTATCCCCAAAAACTGTGGAATCGGCCGCAGCGCTTGGTTCAGAGTCTGGGTAGCCGGGAATCCAGGGTAGACGTTGTTGGGATTCGCGAGCCAGGGGAAACGGGCAATCACCGCCGGCGAATTGATGCGTGTCGTGAGCAGCAGGGTTGGTGATGTCGAGGCCCCACTGCGATTTCAGGGTCTGCGGATCGAGCGAGTTGTAGTCTTCCAGGGAGAGCACCGGCGCCGTCCACCACACGCCGCGGTTGCCCACATAGGCGGCCTCGACCACCAGATTCTGGCTGAGCTCGCGTTGCAGGCCGATGCTCCATTGAAAGATGCGCGGCGGACGGCCGGAATTCCGATCGATATGGATGAACGGGCTGGTGGGAGGCCGCACGCCCGGCGCCACCTCGACCGGGTACCGGGGGGTGAAGTCCGGCCAAACCAGCACGGGGTTGCCAAAACGGTTGCCGGGTCCCAGCGGGTTGCCATCCCGCAGCAGGCTGGGAGCCTCTCCATAGCCTGCCGGGGAAAGTGTCAAAAAGTCGTTCGAGCTGCGGCCCAGGTTGGCTTGGTTGGGGGCGGTTCCATAGGCGAGCCCCGCGCCCACGCGCAGCACCGTCTTCTGGTTGATCTGGTAGGCAGCGCCGAGCCGTGGTCCCAACGCCCACGGGTAGTTATGGTTGAACGTGCAATGGCAAGTGGCTTCGTAGATCACCATGCCCGGCCGGTTCGCCGCCACTGGATTCGGTGTATTGAACCCGACACTGGACATGCGGCCGTACTGCTCGCGCAGCAGGGTGACATAGTCATATCGCAAACCATAGTCGAGAGTGAACTTGCGTGTGATCTTCCACGTGTCTTGAATGTAACCGGCGAAGGCGTGGTTGCCGAGCCGCATCACGGCCTGCCCTCCGTCATTCAGCGAGCCGTTCACTCCAAGGAAGAAGCTGGCGTACGCGAAGCCGGTATTCGCGTTAATGGCTTTCCCGTCCTGCCAGGGATCCGCGGTTTGTTGGCCCGAGAACGTGAACACGCCGTGGGAACGGGAGTACGTGTGCGTCGGGAAGCCTTCGAACAGGGCCTCGCCGCCCAACTTAATGGTGTGGTTGCCTCTGACCCACGTCAAGCTGGCATTGGACGTGGGCTTGACATCTTTGAAGTATTCGTATGGGGCGAAAATGCTCGTAGTATAGGTAAACCCGCCTCGCGCGGTGTCGCCGCCGAATACGATTTGCGGAAACAATTGTGACGCCGAAAAATTCGCGCCCCAGCCCAGCGTGCTCTGGTCCAGCGGCGCCGAGAGTTGCGATTGGTTCAGATACATAAGCCCGGCGCCTAAATGCAACAAGACCGTTGGCGTGACGGTGTAGTCGAAGTTGAGGCGCGTAGTCCGGGTGACGCTGTCGTTGGGAGTGGCCGCGGTGATCGGCTGAGGAAGCCCGTCTGCATTGGGCGTATAGCTGCGATTTTCCGAGTAATACCACGCCAGCTTCATTGTCGAACTGAGATTGTGATCGATCTTGAGAGACGGGATCGTGGTGTGCCGGTAGTTGCTGTAAGCCGGAACGGGATAGTTGTTCACCAGCAGCGAGTTCAGTGGAAGTGGGATATAGCTCTGGATCTTCTTGGCCACTGGATCCATCAAAGCCACGGGGATCACGTTATTCGAGAACGGATCACGCACCGAGGAGCCATCCGGCGCCGTGTGCGTGGACGTCGGGTTGAAGACCTCATTTTGGACCAATGTCTGGCCGACGGCATCGACCGCCGGCGCCCCGGCAACGGTCAGCGGATTAATCAGGGCTTTGCTGAAGTCGCCATTCCGGTAGTCCAGTGTCGGCACCGTAGTGAGACCGCTGGTGATGACCTGGCTCTCCCGAAACTGCTCGAAATTGAAGAAGAAAAAAGTCCTGTCATGCCCGTTGTAGAGCTTCCCGAGCTTTACCGGCCCGCCGAATGTGAATCCATAGTTGTTGCGGCGTTGGGCGTTGCGGATGTGCTGCCCGCTTTTCAGGCTGTTGCTGGTCCCTGCGTCCGTGAACGGTGTTCCCGCATTGAAAACCTCATTCACGAAATAATCGTAGGCGCTTCCATGGTACTGGTTGCTCCCCGACTTCATCGTGTAATTGAAGTACCCGCCACCGGCCTGCCCATACTCCGCCGCATAATTGCTGACCTGTACCGTGACTTCCTGGATGGCATCCAGGCTCGCCTGGTTTACCTGGTTAAACTCGCGGTGCTGGCCGTTGGTGGCGTCCTGCCCCTCGATGCGGATCGACTGCGTGTTGGCCGGCAGACCGTTTATTCGGAGCGTATTGTCGTTCGCGAAGTTCGAGCCGGGAATCAGGTTGACGGCTTGCAGCGGATTCCGCACGTTGCCCACTCCGGATCCGTATCCCAGGTTGATCACCGGGAGATTGTCCACGCGATCGGTCGTCATGTTGTGGCTCAGTTCGCCGCTTTCGGTCTTGAGTAATGGCGCGGCTTCGCTGACCGTAACCGATTCGGTCGCGGATCCCACCTCCAGCGTCACATCGATACGCAGAGTGCCCGCCACCTGCACGGTGATGTTCTGGCGGACAAACTTCTTGAATCCGGGTACCGCGATCGTCATCTCGTAGTCGGCGGCCGGCAATTGCGAGAGCGTGTAATTGCCGGTGCTGGTGCTGGCCACCTGGAATACGGCGCCCGTAGCACTATTCTTTGCGTCGATCACCGCACCGGCCACCACGGCCCCGGCGGGATCGGAGATCGTTCCAGTGATTGTGCCGCGATCGGATTGCGCGAAGACAGCCGCGCAGCACAGGAATACAACAGACAGGCGCTTTACGAACCGCATCATTCCCCTCCGTTACGATGGTTGGGTCCCGGCCATGCGAATTCGGCACTGACGCCGAATAGACAGTAGGCGGATCATATAACTAGGCCCCAAGCAAGTCAATGGGGTGTCGACGCGGGTTACACCTCCAGGAGGAGCGCCTCTGTTTTAAGCGAGGATCGCGTGCCTTACCGCGCGACGCAAGCGGTCGGATTCCAGCCCTGCGAGTCTGCCTGCTTCTTGAAATGCGTACTTGTAATGAAGGGACCGGTCAAATAAGCGGGATCTTCGACGATGGTCTTCACAATCAACCAGGAGTCCCCGTTGCGCTCATTCACCCGGTCGTAGTATTCCGTCAGCATGACGTTGCCACTGTAGGGCACACCATTCTTGCGAAGGTATCCCGCCTTCAGGTGCGAGGTGACAACCCGTAAGCCCGCACCGGGAAGCAGCCCGCGTGCGCCGGCTTCGATATCCCAGTTTGCGACCGAAGCGCCTTGCCAGTCTCCGCCCGAGCCTGCCTTGGTCGCATCGAAATGGAGCAGCCGTGTCTGTGTGCCCGCGTCGGTTTCGATTTTGAGGGTGTTGTCGTCCTGCCAGGTGATGTGCAGGCGGCCGGGGATGCGCATAAGGGCGGGTGCGCCGTATGATTTGCACTGGTTGCCGGAAGCTTCATCCTTCGCGGGATCCCAGGCGTCCGCGAGCTTGCGGCCGGCCGGGTTCAGAGGCACGCTGGTGTAATCGCCCTTGGCGGGCGTGACCATGCGATACAACCAGTCCTCGGTGACTACCGACACCCAGTAGCCCGTGAGATCGATTGTCGCAGCGGCTTTGGCTGTTGGCGGCTGGGCGTCCAGAACCGCCGGAGCGAACGCCAGAATCAGAAGCAACCCGTGAATCGTTTTCATCGCGGCCTATTTCTTCTTTTCCGTAAGGGTCTTATATATTGCTTCCACGAACATTTCGCCGCTGCCGAAACCCGATTTCGCGCTGTAACGCCCGTCATAGTCTTTAGTGAAGCTCGCTGCCTTCACTTGCTGCAGCGTCATCCCCTTTTTGATGGCCGCTTGAATGCGGTCGCGAATGATGGTCACCATATCTCGATATTCCAGCAGGTCCGGCTGATCGCAGATCCGGCCGTGGCCGGGAACGATGTAAGTGCCGCCTTCATCCTGCAGGCCCGGAACCGCTATCTCCATGATGTTGTTCAGCGCATCTACTTCGCCCTGGATGCTGCCGCCGCGGTCGATATCAATAAACGGGTAGCTCGTGGTTACGAAGATATCTCCGGTGACTACTACATCGGAACGGCGGAAGATTACCAGGCTGTCCCCATCGGTATGCGCGAACGGCTGGTGGATGATTTCGATCGGCTCGCCATTGAAGAAGATTTGCTTCCTTCCCGACACAAAAGTCTCCGTGGGCCAGGAACCGAACGGCGTGGGCGCCTGCCGGCCCGTCGGAGCGCTCATGCGCTTCAGGACATTGTCCTGCGCCCAGATCTGCGCTCCCACACCGGCATCGGTGAGATTGCCAGTCACATTGGCTCCTACGTACGTCAGACCCGCCTTGCGCAGCGCTTCATTGCCGCCGGTGTGATCCGGATGCACGTGCGTGTTGATGATGTACTGGATCGGTTTGTCGGAAATTTTGCGGATTGCGGCGACCACCTTGTCGCTCATGTTTGCCAGTCCCGTGTCGACCACGAGAATGCCCTGCTCGCCGGTTTGCACCGCGATGTTGCCGCCGGCGCCGGTAATCAGATATACATTGCCCTGGACCTTCAGAGTCACCAGTTCTCCGGAGGGTTGAGCACAGAGCGAGGCGGCCAGGCAGGCAAGCGCGGCCAGGAGAAGGGCTCTCATTTCGCGCCCCCCTGTTTCAGTTTCGACTGGTACTCCGGATAAGCTGTCTGCGCCCCTCCCAAGGCCGCATCCGCCGGGATATGGTATAGATCGGCGAATTCGTGGAGAAACGGATTCTCACCGGGCAGGTAGTGCGGGACGGCGCCGCGCGGCCGTTCGATTTCAACCACGGGCTCGCATGGATACAACCACGTCTGTCCGTTCTGAATGCGCAGCACCAGGTCTTGCGTTTTGATGAGCGGCTCGGTCAACGTGATCGGGTCCGTCAAAATCGAAACATGGGTCAGATGATCGCCGTGCCGGATGAAGTGCTCGGTCAGCGTGGCCTGATCTGTATGGCGCAGGCCGTTGCGGCGAATCCAGCCCCACTTCAGATGTGTCGTATAGACCGTGAGAATGTTGCCGTCCCATTTTCCGGTGGAAAACCCCATCCAGGTGTGGGGCGCGGCCTCGGGAGGCTGTGGACGGTCATCCATCCAGATGGTGCGCGTCTGTTGGTAGTTATCGATGTATTGCTTGATGGCGATCAGCTTTTGCGAAACGGGGTCGCGTTCTTCCCAGATCCGGAGATTGTACGGCCCACGATAGATGTACGAGACGATGTGCACTTCGCACTGATGCTCGGGAATCGTGAAGCGGGAGGCATCCCACGCGAGACCGTACATGCGGGCGCCGTCGGTGATGGGCAAGCCGAGGTAGTTAACCAACTCCGGACCCGGACCTCGTTCGTGCGCGTCTTCATGAAAGACCGGCCCCCAGTTCCCATCCAGATTTACCCCCGGTCCGATGGGATTGTACCCACCGGGGCCTTGAGCCCCAGCACCCAGCACAAAGGCGAGGGCAAAACTCGCGACACAGATTTTCATCTTCTTCCCCATGCGTTCCGCTTCCCGAAACAGAACCGCGACCCTCAGCGAGCGGCACTACCATCCCGTTCCAGCCTGTTTCAAGCTGGTATAAGAGCCTCTACAAAACTGTCCGTTTGTCCACGCTCTGGTACTTGCCGGGACCCGCATCGTAATCAGCCGTGACGAGCGCCGCTTTGACCAAGATCGGTGTATATCAGAACAGCAACTTCAATGCAAACTGGATCTGGCGCGGCGGACCGGCATAGGTTGTGATCTGACCGGCTGACGGATTGCGCGCACCCCCGCCTAGGAACAAACTGCCGCCGCCGATTCCTGTCACCGGCAGTCCCAGGTTGGTGTGGTTGAAGATATTGAAGAGCTCCGCCCGGAATTGCAAATTGAGATTTTCCTTGAATCTCGTGTCCTTCAGGAACGCGATGTCGGTGTTAAAGAAGCGCGGGCCGCGCACGATGTTTCGTCCCAGATTACCGAACGTACCGGGCGCCTCCAGAACGAAACACTGGGGGTTGTACCACTGATTCACTTTGTTGGTCTGAACTTGGCATCCGGACACGTAATCGGGCCGCGGGGTCAAGGCGACCGGCGTGCCGCCCGCTGCTTCGTCATAGCCATCCTGGATGTTAACCGGCAGTCCGCTATTCGTAGCCAGAATGCCGCTGATCTGCCATCCCTTGATCAGGAGGTTCTTCTGGAACGGCAGGGCCACCAATCCGTTCGCTTTGAATACGTGGGTCTGATCGTACGAGCAGACGCCCTTATCGGTGTTGAGATTGTATGGGTTTGTGAACGCGCCGTTGCTGTTGGAATTGAAGCTGCCGAGATAACCGCCGTTATCGATGCACCGGGACCATGTATAGGAAACCAGGGCCTGCACATTCCTCGTGAACCTCCGGTTTACGCTCGCTAATAGAGAGTTGTAGCGCAGCCACGCCTCCGGCGTAAGGTTCGGGAATCCGGCCAGTCCATTATTCAAGTTGGGATTGGATGTCACGTTGCCCGGCGTTCCGTAACCGAGGTACCCGCCGGCGGGGCCGTTCGCGGCAGAGGGGTTGGCACAGTGCGGGCCCTGCGCGAAGCTGCATACCAGCGGCGGATTCGCCTCGTGGCTCGTTAGCAGGTGTAGCCCGCGCGAGCCCACGTACCCGACCGTGAGGATCGTGCTCGGCACAATCTCCCTCTGGACATTAAGGTTGTATTGCATCACGTAGGGGGTCGAGTCAGCAAAATAATCCCAGCCCGGCGTCGAACTGGGCTTGGCCACGTTAATGCCGCCGGGAGCGGGAATATTCGGATAGACCGCGCCCAGCGGGGCCGGCAGGGCGCCCGGTAGGGCATTGATCGCCCACGGCTGCGCCGCCCAGAATCCCGGCGCGATGTTGTTGATTCCGATCGGCTCATGGAAGATACCGAAACCGCCGCGAATGGAAGTCTTGTGATCGGCGAACGGACTGTAAGCGAAACCGAAACGCGGATCGAAATTCCGGTAAGCCGGGTTGGATGCCATGGCGTGGCTAAGGTGCGTATAGAACGGAGGAACCGCCGAGGCCACATTCGGCACGTAATAGAGCTGATCGTGTTTATCGACGGGATTGGTGACAAACTCCCAGCGCAATCCCATGTTCAAGGTGAGCTTCTGCGACACCTTCCAATCCAGCTGGCCATATGGCGTGAACAGCGTGTTGCGGAAATCGCGGTTTGGATATGAGCCCTGGGGTACATAGAGCAGAATTGCCGGAACTCCCCGCAGGAACGGGAACGGCCCCGTCGACAGACCCGTGAAATTCCACTGCCCGCCATCGAAGAACGGCATGAAGGTATTGCTCTGTAGCCGCTCGACCGAAGCACCCATGCGGACGTTCACCGCGCCGTGAGTCCAGGTAACGTCGTCTCCTGCGGAGTACCGGTTTTGCGTGGTGTTGAACGGCAGTTGCAGCGCTCCGCCGATGCCGGTCAACCCGGTGATGTTCACAATGCCGTCCTGTCGTCCCGCCCCTGGCCCGAAGAATTGTAGCGGATCTTGCCCATTGACCAACCCGCTGGGCGGCGTCTGCGCCGTGTACTCGTTCGTCGCCGGCCGTGAAAAGCTGAACCGCGCCACATTGATTAGGTTCGAGGAGATGAGCCGCCGCCATTCGACGGTGGAGAATTGCGTGTGCGAAAAATCCTGCTCCGGCCAGTTTGCCGAAATCGCGCCTCCCGCGAAACCGCCGCCGCCAAACGGCTCCAGGAAATTCGACTTGTCGGAAATGTAGCGGACCAGAACCGCGTCCTTCGACGAAAAGTTGTAGTCAAAGCGGGCCAGCACGTAATTCTCGCTGGCCGTCCGGTTCGCCACGTTGAGCGCCTCCGGCTGCCCGTTGATTACCGTGGTGGCGTCGGGCCACATCTTGAGCGTATTGGCGATGGCCTGATTCATCTGCGGGTTCGAGCCCGCCGGGACGCAGTTGGCCGGGTTCAGGTTGCACCCGGGAACGTTGCCGAGCTTGGTCACCCCCTGGGTGAGCCGGATCCCTTCGTAGTTCACGAAGAAAAACGCCCGGTCTTTCTTGACCGGTCCTCCCAGACTGCCGCCGAACTGATTCTGGCGGAATGGCGGCTTCTGCGCCGGATCGATGAACGTACGAGCGTCCAGATCGTTGTTGCGGAGAAACTCGTAAACCGAGCCGTGAAAGCCGTTGGTTCCTGACTTGCTTACCGCATTGATTACGCCCCCGTTGCCGCCGAATTGAGCGCTGTACGTGTTGGTCAGCGTCTGGAATTCACCGATGGCCTCGACTCCCAATGAGGAGCCGATCACCGAGCCCATCCCCTTGTTCCAGAAGTTCTGCAGGTTTTCGTCGTCCAGCAGAATCGCCTGTCCGATCGGCCGCGAGCCGGCAATCGAGTATTCTGGCGCGCGCCCCTGAAATCCCGAGGATAGGAACGCATTCCCGCCGACCTGGTTGACACCCGGGGTTAATTGAATCAGCTGCTCGAAGTTTCGGCCGTTCAACGGCAGGTCGCGCATCTGCCTCTGATCCGTCAGCACGCCAACCGCGGCGTTGGTGGTCTCTACCTGGGAAACCTCGCCTTCCACCGTCACGGTCTGTTGCTGCTGGCCTACAGCCAGGGAAAAATCGACGATGCTCTCGGCTCCTACAGTCAACGTGATGCCGCGGTGCACCATCGTCGAAAATCCGGTCTTTCCGGCTTGAACCTCGTAGTCGCCAACCGGCAGGTCCCGCACCGTGAATCGTCCGGCCGCATCGGTGGTCGTCGTCTGAACCAAACCGGTACCTGTATGTTTCACTTGCACCGCGACTTCCGGAATCGCGCCGCCAGACATATCGGAAACCGTTCCTTGAATGGCAGCCGTCGCTCCCTGTGCATGGACCCGTTGGAGGCCCGTTCCGAAAGTGATGAGAAGAAGCATTGCCGCGGCGAGACAAACAAAACCGCGGCCAAGCTGACGCCTGATGAGCATAAAATCCCCTTCCGTCCAATTCACAGCGAAAATGGATTGGTAATGGCGGGAATGATATTGCAGCCTTGCGCTTTTGTCAACAGACACACAGGGTCAGCGCGACCAGGGTCCGCGGTTAACAAAACTTTACAGCTTAGCGTTTCACCCGCGCGGCGCATTCTTCCCGCTTCGCGCATGCCTTCCAAGCGGCGGCACTGGCGTGGCCCCGCTCGATTTGTGCCGCCGTCATCCGTGCCGCAATGAGCTGCTTTGCATTTACTGCGTCCTGCTCGCCCGCGGCGGCAGCAATTTCCAGCCACTGGTAAGCCGCAATGTAATCCAGAGCGATTCCCCGGCCGCTCGCATAAAGACCCGCCAGATTGAGTTGCGCATCCGGCTGTCCTTGCTCGGCCGCCAGCCGATACCAGTAAGCAGCCTCCCCGTAGTCCTGGCCTTGAGCGTACATGACGCCGAGATTATAAGCCGCCTCGGACTGTCCATGTTCCGCTGCCTGCCGGTACCAGCGCGCCGCCTCACCCCCATCCTGCGGTACGCCCTGACCGGCGGCATACATCAGCCCCAGATTGAAGGCCGCTCCCGATTGCCCTTGTTCGGCGGCCAGCCGATACCACCGGGCAGCCTCCGCATAGTCCTGGCGCACACCCTCGCCCTTGTCGTACAAAACGCCGAGATTGTATTCCGCCTCCGGTAATCCACGATGATCGGCAGCGCGCCGGTACCAGCGCGCCGCTTCCGCGTAATCCCGCTCCACGCCTTTACCGGAGCCGTACATCAGCCCCAGGTTAAACTCCGCGTCCGCCATTCCTTTTTCGGCGGTGATCCGGTACCAGCGAACCGCTTCCTGGTAGTCACGCGCGACGCCTTGGCCGTTGTCATACATCACCCCAAGGTTAAATTGCGCTTCCGGCAAGCCCTGTTCCGCGGCGCGCCGGTACCAGCTCACGGCCTCTGAGAAATCGGCTTTGCCGCCTTCGCCGTACCGGTTCATCTCGGCCAGCGCGAATTGCGCTTCCGGAACGTTCTGTTCCGCCGCCAGCCGATAAAACCGGCGTGCTTCGCCGGCATTCACGGCAGTGCCGAGTCCCAGGCGGTAAGTTTCTCCCAACGAGAGTTGTGCGCTCGCATCGCCGGCCAGAGCCTTCTTCCGGAGTTCGATCGGCTCCTGCGCGCCGGCGTGAAACCACATCGGCAAAAGCCACATCGTCACTCGAACTGCCCGCCCCATCCTAGCCTCGTCCTTCGCGACTAACCCGGCGATCTTGCAGTGCCGCCGGCGACGATTGCGTCGGTTCCCGGATCTGGTCGCCGGTGACTTTCCACGCGTGCTCGTATGATTGCCGCTGTTGGTATAGAATATCAGCCGCGAAGGGAACGTACATGAGCGCGCCAGACAACACTTCCCGGTGGACGCCCTATCTGCTCAGCGTGCTGCGCATTGCGATCGGTCTTCTTTTCTTCCAGCACGGAGCCGAGAAAATCTGGGGCTTCGCCGGCGGACGAATCGATCGCAATTTCGCCACAATGCACGGTTTCGCAGGCCCACTGGAAGTCATCGGCGGCCTTCTGATTGCCCTGGGATTGTTGACGCGCACAAGTGCGTTCATTCTCTGCGGCGAGATGGCCGTCGCCTATTTCACCCGATGGGCGCCGCGTGGCTTTTGGCCAATCACTAACGGCGGTGAAGAGGCGGTGATCTTCTGCTTCGTGTTCCTCTGGCTCGTAACCACCGGTCCAGGTCCCTGGAGCCTGGATCATCTCCTGCAACGCAAGACGAAACACACGAGGGCGGACGTGACCGTGGCGGGCGCTCCTGCGGCGCTGACTGTTAAGAACCGTTAAGAAGGATCAAGGATTGTTAATGAGAGACGCGATCGCTTCCTGGGAGACCTACAGCCGGTCGGTCCTCCGCTTCATTCTGGCCTTCACTTTCTCGCTGCACGGATTCCGGCACCTGTTCGGCGTCTTCGCCGTATCCGGCGGCCGGCGCGCCGCGATTCCAATGGCGCTCGATAGCCTGCCTTCGCTGATGGGCGGCCTGGAAATTATTGGAGGCTTGCTGTTGTTCCTCGGCCTGTTCACACGTCCGGCCGCCATCGTGCTCGCCGTCGAATTGCTCGCGGCGTATCTCTATTCCGCGATGCCGAGAGGCGTCTGGCCGATCCGCAACGGTGGCAATGAGACTTTGATCTATCTCCTCGTATTCCTGTACTTCGCCGCGGCCGGCGCCGGCATCTGGAGTCTCGATGAATTTCGGGGGGCACGCCTCCGGCCTGCCCGGTCTTAGGAAGAAGACGATGATCCTCCGCTCTATAGGATTCGCCGCTGCCTGCCTGCTCGGCATCGCGTCGATCTCCGGCCAGCCCACGGCGGAGCCAAAGCCGCTCATGGTGGAAGACGTCTTCAAGAACGTTCAAGTCCTCAAGGGCATTCCTGTTACTGAATTCATGGCCACCATGGGCTTCTTTTCGGCGTCATTAGGCTACAACTGCACGAACTGTCATACCGCCGACAGCCTCGGCAACTGGGCCAAATATGCGGATGACATTCCCGCGAAGCGGACCGCTCGCCGCATGATCCAGATGGTCAACGCGCTCAACAAAGAGAGTTTTGCCGGCCGCCGCGCCGTGACCTGCTACACCTGCCATCACGGTGGCGGTCATCCCAAAGTGATTCCCAGCCTGCTCGAGCAGTACAGCACGCCGCCGCCCGAGGATCCGAACGAAGTCGAGATCCACGGCCAGAGCCAAGGTCCGACAGCCGACCAGGTGATTGACAAATATATTCAGGCTGTGGGGGGCGCACAGCGTGCCGGCGCCTTAACCAGCTTCACCGCCAAAGGCACCTATGGCGGCTACGACACGGATTTCCTCAAAGTTCCGTTCGATCTATTCGCCAAGGCTCCCGGCCAGCGCGCCACTATCGCGCACACGCCGATCGGCGACAGCACCACAGTCTTCGATGGCCGCGCCGGTTGGATCGCGGCGCCGGACAAACCCGTGCCGCTGCTTGCTCTACCTGCCGGGCCGGATCTGGATGGTCTCAAGCTGGATGCGGAACTGGCGTTTCCCGCGCTGATCAAGCAGGCTCTCGGACAATGGCGCGCGGGTTTCCCGGTCGCCAGCATCGGCGATCGCGATGTTCAGGTCATACAGGGCACGACTACCGGGGGCACTCGTGTGAAATTATTCTTCGACAGCGACTCCGGCCTGTTGGTGCGCATCGTTCGCTACGCCAACTCGGTCGTAGGGATTAATCCGACGCAGGTGGACTACTCCGATTACCGCGACGTCGCCGGGACCAAACTCCCATTTCATTGGACGGTGACCTGGACCGACGGCCAGTCCAATATCGATTTGAACGACGTTCAGCCGAATACGGCCATCGACGCCGCGCGGTTTGCCCGGCCCGCGCCGGCTCCGCCGCCGCCCCCGGTCGGCGCGAAGCGCTGAA
>CAZKQQ010000002.1:77003-94668 GCA_964554945.1 uncultured Solibacteraceae bacterium
CGAAGCGCTGAACGTTTGACACAGATAATTGCTAATGCTACATTTCTCGTGGTTTTTATTCCGCGGCAAACAGGAAGGATTATGACAAATAAGCTCGTGCGATTACTCGCCCTGAGTGCGGCTGTATTCATGATAAGCGCGCCGTTGTTCGCGCACCACGGAACCGGTGTGTCGTATGACCAGAGCAAGGCCTACACGGTGAAGGCAACGGTCGTGGAATTCCGGTATGCCAATCCGCATCCGCAGCTCTTCTTCGATGTGAAAAACGACAAGGGGGAGGCGGTCCACTGGAGCGGCGAGATCGCTCCCAATCCGGCCCAGTTGCAGCAGGACGGCTGGGGCCGGAAGCGCTCCGAGGCGGCGCTCGCGCCGGGCGCCGAGGTGACGATTACGCTGGCTCCGTCCCGCTTGGGCACGCCGGTCGGACTCATTAACAAGATCGTCAGCTCGTCCGGCGAAAGTATTCTCGGTTTGACACCGCTGGGAGGCGCGCCACCGGCAGGCGAGAGCCGGGAAGGCAAACAGTAAATTGCGAGGGGAAATATGAGGAATCGCTTCTGGTCTGTGATTGGCTTGTGCGTTGTCTCGTCGATGGCTGCTGTCGCGCAAGGACGCGGAGGGCGCGCGGCGATCATGGCGGGCGACCCCGCCAATGCCAACAAACCCTATGACAAACACGATCTGTCCGGCGTCTGGACGCGCAACGGAACGCCCGGCGGATACGGAGGCGGCGGTACCTGCGGCAATTGCGGCGATCGCGGCTTCAATAATGAAGTCCCGCCGTTCACGCCGCTCGGTCAGAAGATGTTCGACGCCAACAAGCCATCGTATGGCCGCAATCTGGGAAGCCCCGAGGCCAACGCGCATCCGGAGGAAGCCATTGGCCGCCGCCGTGCCGTGCCGCCGGCTAGCGGAAGCGATCCATATCAATATTGCAATCCCGAAGGCGTTACTCGCGCGCTGATCTATCCCGATCCCGTCGAGTTCAACGTGCTGCCCGACAAGATCATGCAGCAGTTCGAATGGACCTATGCGGTCCGCACCATCTGGACCGACGGCCGCAAGCTGGTCGATGATCCGGACCAGCTTCGATGGTGGGGATACTCCACGGCTCATTGGGATGGCGACACATTCGTGGTGAACTCGAATGGCTTCGACGAGCGCACTTGGGTGGATCACTTCGGCTATCCCCACAGCACTTCCATGCTGCTCGAAGAGCGCTACCGGCGCACGGCGTACGACGTGCTCGAGCTCACCATGACCATTACGGATCCGAAGGTTTACACGAAGCCCTGGACGAGCCAGGTCAAACGGTTTCGTCTGCTGCCCAAAAACAGCATCAAGACCATCGATGGCTGGCCGGGATTATTTGAAGATCTCTGCGCCCCCGCTGACGAGGTGGAAAAATTCGATCGCCTGGTCCGCGATCCAGCCGGCGGTGTGGTGCACTAACCTGTGCCATAAGGCTCCGCCGCAATCGAAATCCCCATTCACTGACGCTCGTTCGCCAGCCTTTGCATCTCCAGAACCGTGAATACAGCGCCGCCGGCGAGTGCGGTAGTGATGAGAACAGCCAGAACACAGCCTTGCCAGCTAAGATTCGTTACTAGACCAAAAATGAACGCGACTTCTGTGGCCGCAATAACTGCCACGAATGGCGCAAAGGATCTTCGCTTTGGCGCGTCCTCGTCTCCTTGGCCTCTTCTTTTCAGTGCGTATCGCATGGGATGGCCACCTTTCACTTTGTCCAACACCTGACTAGATGTGTGAAGGGAGTGATCGCTGGTAAAAGTCTTGTAAAGGTATCGTCCAAAAACCCCTGCTTTCCGGGCAGCCGGGCAGCTCCAGCCCGCCGCGTTTCTGGCTTCGCTACAATCTGGAGAACACAGGCATATGCCGCTCTCGCCCGGTGACCATCTCGGCCCTTATGAGATCGCCGCTTCCCTCGGCGCCGGCGGCATGGGCGCCGTATACCGTGCCCGAGATACCCGTCTCGGACGTGACGTGGCCATCAAAGTGTCACCGGATCACTTCAGTGATCGGTTCGAGCGGGAAGCCCGCGCCGTGGCCCAACTCAATCATCCTCACATCTGCACACTCCATGACGTCGGTCCCAATTATCTGGTCATGGAGTTGGTGGAAGGCGAAACGCTTGCCTCACGGCTCAAGAAAGGCGCTTTGCCAATCGAACAAGTTTTGAAGTACGGCGCTGAGATTTCTGATGCACTTTCGGCTGCCCACGCCAAAGGCATCGTCCACCGCGACCTCAAGCCGGCTAACATCATGATCGCCAAAGCCGGAGTCAAAGTGCTCGACTTCGGTTTGGCCAAGACGCCGCAAGACGAAACCATCACGCTTACCAACGCCGTCATGGGCACACCCGCCTACATGGCGCCCGAACAGCGCTCGGGAAAAGAATGCGACGCGCGCACCGATATCTTCGCGCTCGGTCTGGTGCTCTATGAAATGGCTACGGGCCGGCGTGCGGCGCAAGACCAGTATCAACCGACGTTACACCTGCCCGAAAAACTGGCGCACGTCATCGAGCGCTGTCTGGCTCAAGATCCCGATGATCGGTGGGCATCCGCAAAGGACGTCGAAGCGGAATTGAAGTGGGCGAGCCGGCGGCCGGCGCCGGAGCTAACCCAGAAGCCGCACCATTGGCGGTGGATTGTCGCCGCGTTCGCCGTGGCCGCCGCCGGTTTCGCTTCGGCATGGAAATGGCTCCCGCACGCCACTGCGCCCGAACCGGCAATCGCCACCCAGTTCACTCTCTCGTTCAAAGCCGGGGAGGATGCGGGCCTCAACACCGGCATTGAGAACTTGCCCGCTCCCTCGCCGGATGGCCGGTACTTGGTTCTTTTGGGAAACTCGGCCAATGGCCGCTCCCAACTCTGGATCCGCCCGATCGATTCGATGGAGGTCCATCCGCTCTCCGGAACCCAAGGAGCCAGTGGGGGCGCTTTCTGGTCACCGGACGGGCGATGGATCGGGTTTGTAGCCGACAACAAGCTAAAGAAGGTCAGCCCGTCCGGCGGCTCGCCGGTGACCATCGCGGCCGGCTGGCGTGCTGCCTGGATGGCGTGGGGCGCCCATGGCGATATCCTTTTCGCTACCAATAATCGCGCGCCGTTATTCCGGATTTCCGATTCCGGGGGAACGCCCGTTCAGGTCACTCACTTGGATCCTTCACGGACCGAGAATTCGCACCGCTACCCGCAATTCTTGCCCGATGGGCGCCGCTTTCTATTTACGGCGCGCTGCGGACAGCGCGAATTCAACGCGCTCTTTCTCGGCTCGCTCGATACCGGACGGGTAAAGCGCCTTATGCCCGTCGATTCCAACGTGCAGTACGTCCCTGCTCGCGGGAATAGACCGGGTGTACTTCTGTATTATCGCGACGGCGCGGTCGTGGCCCGGCGTTTCTCTGCAGAGCGCGAGGAAGTTTTCGGAGAACCGTTTCCGGCCTTCGACGGAGTTGCATACCAGCCGGCAAGCATCGCCGCCTTCTTCCGTGTCTCGAATGATGGCCGCCTCGCCACCGTCCAGCCCTCCGGAGCTACGGATACCGCGCTGGTCTGGCACGAGCGAGACGGACGCCAATCCGGCCAGCTCGGTCCGCGCGGCAATTACCTTCAACCCCGGATCTCCCCGGATGGCGGCCGATTGGCTTACACCGGAGCCGATCCCCAAACCGGCAACCGTGACCTTTTCGTGATGGAGATCCCGCGCGGCACAATTTCGCGGCTCACCACGAACGTGGCCAACGACTGGAACCCTGTTTGGTCCCCGGATGGGAAACAGCTTCTGTTCGGCTCTGATCGGGATGGCGGACCGCTGAACCTCAGCTACTTGAAAAAGTCCATCGATAGCGGCGCCGCCGAAGTTCGTTTCCCCGGAGCCGAACCCTATGATTGGTCCAGGGACGGCCGCTGGTTGTCCCTCTCAGGCTTGCGGCAGCCTGCGATCTACATAGCGGGCGCGACTCAGGACGCCAAACCGTTTACTTATCTGGACACGCCGTTTCAGGAGGGAGATGCCAGATTCTCACCCGACGGAAAGTGGATCTCCTACGTGTCCAACGAGTCCGGACAATACGAAGTGTACGTACGACCGTTCACAGGAGGTCCCGCGCCTTCCGAGGGAAAGCTGCAAGTCTCCAACGGCGGCGGCGACTATCCCGTCTGGAAACCGGATGGCGGCGAACTCTATTTCCTCGGCATCGATTCCTGGTTGTATGCCGTTAACACGATCGGACTCGGAAGATCAGTGCAGGCGCCCAATCCCGTGCGCCTCTTTCATGCCTGCGCAATGACAACAACGGCGAGCGCTGCGGCGAGCAATCAGATGTATGCATACCCGTACGACACGCACGATGGGAAGCGGTTTCTCTTCAATTGCAACGCTGAACCGTCCAGCCAATTCACTGTGCTGTTGAACTGGCCCTTTGACGGAAAATGAGGCGGCGGCATCAGCTGTTCCCATATACCGGTACGGCTGCTCCGTGAATGACTTTGGCTTCGTCGCTACGGTCACGCGGCGGGGGAATTTTTCATCCATTGCAGAACCAGCGGCTTACAACCAAAGTGGCGCTTCACGCAACAGTTGCGCGACGCCTTGCGCGCGATAATGAGACGTGAGAGAAGGTCGATGCCACACCGGAATCCGATTGGGACGCCCTCAAACAGGACCGGCCGGTTCCCCTTGGTACCAAGCGGAACTCACACGCTAACCCCTTCTGTTCGAACAAACGTTGTCCGAATTCCGCAACAATCGTTGCGGAAACACCCGGATGATCAAGATAGAAACCGCAATCGGCTTCCACCAGAGCGATCGAACGCCGCCGCCAACTCGAAGATCGTCAGTTGTAAACTATGCGGCCTTTGAGGGGCTCGAGTTTCTTGGCGTCCAGGCCGGAAACTTTCTGCAAATCGTCCCAACCTTTAAAGTCGCCCTTATCCGTGCGGGTTTTGACGATGGCGGCGGCTTCGCCGGAAGTGATCTCGAGTTGCTTCTGCAGATCGTCCGCACTCGCCTTGTTCACATTGACCTCGGGGCCTTGGTACTTTGACAGATAATCGACGATTGTTTTGAAGTCGGCGTCGGACCCATCCGCGCCGCGGCCTTTCATGTCATCGACGGTGGACTGCCAGTCGTCTTTGGATTGATGCATGGTGACAACCACTCCGGCATCATGACAGGCGCCGCAGATCTTTTGGAACGTGTCTTTTCCCTTGCCTTCCGGCAGATCCTGGGCTTGAACAGCCGTGAGCAAGAGGAGAGAAAATGACGCAAGGACGAGTCGGTTCATGATCTACATGATAGCAATTTAGCGTTGGGCGGCGATCACCTCGCGGGTTTCATTGCGGGCAGGAGTTTGCGGCAAGCCATCGAGCAGGCGGCGGACCTTGGAGTGCCGGAAGGGGCGCGCTAAGAGAGCCGTAACACCGGTTTCGAGCAGGTCAATCCAACCTCCATCGGTCTGCGGAACGCAAACAATGACGGGAATGGCATCGGGTCGGGCCGCATCCAGCAACGCGGAGTAATCCAGGTCCGTCCGGCCCGCGGCGCGCATGACGAAAACCGAATGAAACGTCGGACCAGCGCACACGGCCTGGCCGGCTTCGGCACTCGAAAAGGCGCGCGAAACCTCCGCGCCGCATTCTTCCAGCACGCGTCGCAGGTCGGCCCCCTCTCCGGCGGGGCACGCCAGCAGGACCTTGGGTCGTCCGGCACGGAGCGTGACGTCCGGCTGGTTGGTTCGCCAGGCAGCTTCAACGATTGGCTCCGCGATATCGCGCAGCCGGGTCCAAGCAAGACTGCTGCCCATCTCGCTGTCGGACCCGGCGGCCATATTCGATCCGCCCCAGATACGCTCGCGCGGCAGATCCTCGGCGGCCTGGAACGCCTCAATAAGCCGGGTCACCTGAAAGACATCTTCGTCATAAGGAGATCCGCGAATCACGCTATAGGTATACCGGCCGCTGGGTCTGGTGCAGATGAGGCTGATCAGGTTGGTATACCCCTGGGCGGCCAGCACCAGGCGCGAGTTCGGGTCGCCTTTCTCGTCCGCGATGATGAAGCCGTGCGGCGAGGTATAGAGGATTTCCGGCCGGGCCGTAATCGGCGCGGTGCCCGCGCGGCCGAGCAGCAGGTCCTCGAGGCGCTTGCACACCTGGCGAATCGTTTCCTTCACCAGTTTGGCGTCTCCGAGTGTTTTGCCCTGCAGACGCTGCCGGTGATAGGGCTCGAATACCCAGGTGAAATGATTGCGCACTACTTCTTTCAGATCGATCGGATACAGACCGCCGCAAACATCGATCTTATTGTTGAATTGGACGATCCACCGCAGCATCGGATCGGCATGCAGGCTCTCGAGCAACTCGTGGTACTCGAGAATGAATGCGGCAAGACACACATCCTGGTCGGCATTCCAGACGTAAACTGGAATCCGGCGCCGGTATTGCAGCCACTTCTGCATGAGCCGTCCCTGCCGCACGGCAAGGTAAGCCTGCATGGCCGCGCTCATGGTGACTTCGCGGACAATGCCGGCATGATGGTCAAAATGTACGTGGTGTCCGACATGACCCGGCGTGTCGTCCATCACCTCGATGCCTATCGAGTACTCCGGTGTGTCGCGAACAAACTCGCTCCAATTTTCGAAACGCCGCGGTACAACCTGCAGATCGATGCATCGGAATTCGCTGTTCATTAGGCCTCCCGCTGGTTTTTTCGGGCGACAGAGCGGCGATCACGGCGAAGCAGGATGATGGTGGAGATGCCGGGCCCATTTGGCCAGATGGTCGCGCCAGCCGGCAAACAGGGATTGCCGGAGGAGCGGAGCCGGCCGTGGCGGGGTCAGATGGCGCCTGGCCAGTTCGCCATCCAGGATTCTTTGCGCAACCGCGATGAACGAACTCTCATTGGCGGCGATCCGGAGGAGTTCCGCGTCCGTCATGGAGCCGTAGTAAACCCGAAATGCCTGTTCCTGGTTCCTCATCCGGTAACTCCCTGCACCGCTTCGGGACCGGCGGGAGAAGCGCTTACGCCCGAGACGGAGCGCGGCAACAGAAGCAACAGAACGATAATGCCCAGTAGCACCCTTAAGACACTCATCCAAAGCTCCTTTCGGATGAATACGTCCGAAATCATTTTCGCGCTCGGCGATCCTGCTGTCAAGCGGCGGGGGGATCCGCCGCAAAGAGCCGGGCCCGCCAGGTTTCCCTCGGATCGTGGGCTAATGTACAATTTACAGCACAATGCCGCTGGAAACGGGGGACATTACGCGCCTGCTACACGAATGGCGCAGCGGTAGCCGGGACGCGGAGAATCAGCTTTTCGAGCTGGTTATGCCCAATTTGCGCCGTCTCGCGCATTATTTAATGCGGACCGAACGTAAAGATATCTCGTTGCAGCCCACCGAGTTGGTGAACCAGGTGTATTTCCGGCTGGTCAACGCGAAGAATCGGGATTGGCAGAATAGACAGCATTTCTTCGCTATAGCTGCTAGGGCCATGCGCCGCTATCTGATCGATCACGCGCGGGGTCGTCCCAAGGCGGATTTCATCGCTTTGGAGGGCATCGAAGAACTGCTTCCGGCAGGCAGTCTCAAAACCGAGCTGGCGCTAACGGTAGACCAGTTGTTAGATGAATTGGCCAAGGTCGAACCCGAGTGGTGTCAGGTGGTAGAAGTGAAATATTTTCTGGGACTGACCGACGAAGAAGCGGCGGAGGCTCTGGGGATGAAGCTGCGCACGATGCAACGCATGTGGCGCGATGCGCGGCGCTGGCTGTTTGAACGGGTAGAGGCTCGCGATGTCGACCGAACCTCGGAATGATGAGTTGGTGATGAGCCTGGTCGAGCAGGCGCTCGCTCAGGCGGCAGAACACCGCGAAGCCTATCTTCGCAGCGCGTGCTCGAAGGACCCGCATCTGTTCGAACATGTTTGGAACTATGTGCGGTGGGAGGAGCGGATGGACGGGTTCCTTCTTAATCCGCTCTATTCGCCCCCCAGGACCGAACATTCATTTCAACCGGGTCAGGTTCTGGACGGCCGTTTCCGCATCGTCCGCGAGGTCGCGCAGGGCGGAATGGGTGTGGTCTACGAGGCAGTGGATGAAAAACTTGACCGGCGGATTGCCATCAAGTGCGCGAAAAGCGGCTTTCACAAGCGGTTACCGCCGGAAGTACGCCACGCCAGCGACGTCAGCCATCCGAATGTCTGTAAGACCTATGAAATCCACACGGCACTGACTGATGAAGGGGAAGTGGACTTCCTCACGATGGAGTTTGTGGAAGGACAAACTCTGGCGGAACGGCTGCGCGAAGGCGCGCTGGCGTCCAAAGAGGCACGGGCCATTGCTCAGCAACTCTGCCAGGGACTGGCCGAGGCGCACCGCAATCAGGTGGTTCACGGCGATCTTAAGACCAACAACATCATCCTCGCGCAAACCGGCGAGGGCGTACGCGCCGTGATCACGGATTTTGGGTTGGCGCGGAGTCCCTCCTCAAAGCAGCCTGCCGTGCAGTCGGGCGAGTTGGGCGGCGCACCCGACTACATGGCGCCGGAACTGCTGAAAGGCGAAAAGCCGTCGGTGGCTTCCGATATCTACGCATTGGGCGTGATCTTGCACGAAATCGCCTCGGGCTACAAGCCGTTCGGCGTGGAGAGCACCTGGGACGAGCGGATGGAAGGCCGGCCGGCGCCGCTCAGACATCGCTGGCGCCGCATCGTGGCGCGATGTCTGGAGCCGGAGCCGGCGCGCCGATGGGCGAGCGTCGGCGAAGTGGCGCACGCGCTAACAGGGGCCGTTTCTCGCGTATGGTGGGGGGTAGCCGCCGCTGCGGGTATTGCCGTAACGATCCTCGGCGCCGCCTCGTATTCCCGGCTGGGCACGCCGCAGGATACGATTCGTCTGGCTGTACTTCCGTTCCAGGCCGACAGCGCGAATACGCTATTGAGCAATGGCCTCCTGGACGACACTGCGGACCGCTTAAGCAAGGTCAAGAAGACCCGTGCCCGATTAACAATCATTTCTCTATCGGACGCCATCCGGAATAAGGTGGACCAGCCGGACAAGGCCGTAAAGGTTTTGGGTGCGACGCACACGCTTGGCGGCACTATCCGGAGCCAAAACGGGAGAACTCTGGTTCACGCCTACCTGACCGATGCCCGTTCGAAGGTCACCCTCAAAGAGTGGCAGGCAGAGTATCTTCCCGGTGAGTTGCGGAACATGCCCGTAGCTCTCGCCGGTGTGGTGACCGGAACGCTACGCCTACCGCCGCTGGCGGCCGCTGCCACCGTGAAGCCCGCTGCGTATGTTGATTTCGCCACCGGTGTCTCGCTCACACGTCGCGATACCGGAGTGGATGCTGCCCTCCCCTTGCTGGCGCGCGCGGCGCAACAGGATCCGGAATCGCCCCTGACGCACGCACGCCTCTCGGAAGCGCAGATGTTGAAGTATTGGCTTACAAAGGACGTTGTGTGGAAAGAGCGGGCGATCTCGTCTCTGGCTCACGCCGAGCAAATAAATGGCGATCTGGCGATTGTGCGATTGACCTCTGGCCTGATCCATCGGTATGCGGGTCAGTATGACAAGGCGGAAGGCGATCTGCGAAGAGCGCTCGAAATCGAGCCTGGAAACGGAGATGCCTGGCGGCTGCTGGGCCAGGTTTACATGGGCAACAACCAGTTCGAAGAAGCCCGAGCCGCGTTCCAGAAAGCGATCGAAGTCCAACCCGACTACTTCAAGAATTATCAGAACCTGTGCTCTTTATATTCCGACCAGGCAAATTACGGGGAGGCCGTTCGACTGTGTCAAAAGATGGTCCAGCTGGCGCCGGATTTGTGGGAGGCTCATTTTGCATTAGCGCTGCCTTATTTGAACTGGGGACACTATGCGGAGGGCGAATCTGAGTTGCGTATTGCGCTTCGATTCCGGGAAACTTCAAGGACACTCCTGAACCTGGGTGTGGCGTTGATGTACCAGGATCGAAACCCCGAAGCGATCTCCTATTTTCAGCGAGCGCTTGAGATTGGCCCGCCCACCGATCTAATGTATTTGAATCTGGGGACGTCCCTTCGGCGCGCCCTTCTCCCCAATGAAGCGCGTGGGGCTTACCAACAAGGACTGGAACTGGCGGAAACCGAACTCGCGAAGAATCCTCACGATGGTGCTTTGCGTTCGAACCTTGCATATCTATGCGCGCGGCTCGACCAAAGAAGCCGCGCGGAATCCGAAGCCGAGCAAGCTCGGCAGCTTTCGCCTGGTTCCGTTAATGTGGCCTGGATGCTGGTGCTCACTTACGACGCTCTCGGGGAACGTGACCGCGTACTCCAGTTGAGTGAAGATCTGCCTGAAGACACACTCCGGCGGATGGGCCGATTTCCAGATTTGGCGGGTTTGCGTTCGGATTCCCGCTTTCAACAACTGATGCTATCCCACCATGTCCAATACTGAGGAGAATGAAACATCATGGCCCTGATTGAGTACAGAATCGTCGTTGATCAGAATGGTACTGCGACCGTGTTGCAAGACGTCCGGGAGATCGGTCCAGAAGACAGGATCCAGTTTGTGGCTAATAACCCAAACACATCCATCCAGTTCGAGCATGCGTCGCCGTTTGCAAATCCAGGCATGGGAATGTTCATCCTGGTCCCTCAGGCCACTAACCAGCCTCCAAACCCACTTCAGGTCACGAACGGCTCTGGCCCGCAGGTGCCTGTTGCTCAACCGGTAAATGTGACGAACCGCAATGCCGGAAATACCGCAATTCCTTTCCAGTTTGATCCCGTGTTTCAGGAGAACCGCCGGACGTTTCATTTCCACTGCGGGCAACTGAACGGCAACGTATTTACTAAGTGGGGAGGTCAAGGCGGGAATACCTCCAGTGGCGGATCGGGAAATTGAGGTTTTCAGGCGGAAGGGGCCGGCCTGACCGGCCCGATCTGCTTCCCCGATTACGCACGGGCCGCGCGCGTAATCGTACCGCCGGTGGCGACCGTGATCAGCTCCGTCATGCCGAATTTACTCTCCTGGTTTAGATAGCTCGGCCGGAACGCCGACTGCTTGCCGAGGATCGAGTTCTGGTCCGCCACCATCAATCCAACGATGGTCTCCATCACGAGGCGGCCGCCGAGCGGTCCCAGCTTTTCGCCGTCGTTCCGGTGCTCCGCCTCGGCTAACACGTAGTACCACAGGGGGGCCTTTCCGGCAAACGAGTTGGCGATCGCCTCGCGGCCTTGAAATAGTTCGCTATCATCCAGCACACGAATCTTCTCATTGTCGGGGAGCTTGGCGTTCATCAGCTCGACGACTTCCTGTCCGGACGGCAGTTGTGTCGTTGAGCCACGAATTAAATCCCGCTCAGCCAGGGACACGGGCTTGCCGGTGATCACTCCCTGCGGCAGGTCTGCCAGCGGAGCGGCGAGGAATGTGTCGATCTTCAAGGCCATTTGCGGCTTTTGATCGGGCTGCGCGCTGAGTCCTTCGAAAAAGAGCTCCCAGTCAATCGCCCAGGTATCGGGGAACGCCCGGAGACCAACCAGCGTCGTCCGGAGATCCGCGCCCATGATCGCGAAAGGTCCGCCTACACTGGGGCCGCCGGAGTTCAAATGATACTCGCCGCGGATCATCGAATGTCCGAACCGGTAGGCTGCATCGGAAAACTCCACTGGTATGAACGGGCCGTTCTTCGGCTGATACGTCGGAGTCCGGGGCGGGTGCGTAGCGGGATCGGACTTTGCGTTCACATGGGGAAGGATCGAGTTATATGTTTTTTCGTCAATGACTCTGGGCAGGAAATCATATAACACGACCCATTGATAATGCCATCGAACCTGATTCTGAACGTCCCCGAACTGGCCGTCATTCATATCCTTGGCGATCCGGTTGTGGAAACGCAGGAACAGGGCATGCAATTGCGAGATGATCACGTTTTCATCGTTGCGCGGATCACCGATAATTGCGCGGCCACCGGGAGGGCTGAACAGGGGTGTGGCCATCGTGATATCCGGCGGGGTAGTGCGCGGCACGTCGCGAGGCGTTCTCCGAGCACGCGCCCCAAGAGCATCATGCGCGACCGGCCGTCCGGATCCGGAGTGTAAAGATAAGGCTGATCGATCGGACCCGTCCCATAGAGCGAATCCAGATCGAATCGGGGGCTGCGGAGGTCGACCAGATCCCTCACGTCATTGTTGCGTTTCAAACTCGACAGCGGATCAAAGGTCAGATCGTGATCGATGAACTGGGCGAGGTAAGTGTACCCGGCCGGTATGGCCGACTCCCGGCTGGTGACGGCCTCCGCCGCGGCCGGGCGGCCGTCCTTGCCTGCAGGAAACATAGTCTCAGCCAGATCCGCCAAGCTCTTGTCGCTTGTCGAGACTGAGCTTTTTTCAAACAATCGGGCGAAATGGCCCTCCGCCACAGGCGGATCGACCGGCTCGCCGAGTTGGCCGTGAATGTGATTGGGACAGAATGGTGCTGCCATAGTTTCCTGATCATGCGCCCAGGGCTGCCGGCTTGCAAGAGATTTTAGCTCGGGGCCGTAAGAATTGTACTTACAGTATTGATGGTCAATTAGTAATAAATCGGGCTAGTTGGCGGGATGTTGAAGCACTCATCGCTATCCAATGAATCAGGCGGCCTGGCAATCACCACCAGCTTCTTTGGAGCGAACGCGCAGCCGTGGTTGAATTTCGGATGTCCAGGACCTAATATAGTGGGTGTCAATGCGGATTCACAGTCCGCTCCGGCGTTGGCAGACGGGAGGAACACACCATGCCAGAAACTCTCACGATCATCGATAATCGGACCGGCCTTCGTTATGAAGTTCCGATCCAGCAGGGCGCCATCCGCACCATGGACCTGCGCAAAATTCACGCCGAGCCGGGCGATTTCGGCGTGATGGGCTACGATCCGGCCTTCATGAACACGGCGTCATGCCAGAGCGCCGTCACTTTCATCGATGGCGATAAAGGCATACTGCGGTATCGAGGCTATGGCATCGAACACCTCGCCGAGAAGTGCACCTTTCTTGAAGTTGCCTATTTGCTATTGTTCGGCGAATTGCCGACGGCGAGCGAATTGAACGACTGGGTGAGAACCATCACCCACCACACGATGATTCACGAGACCACCAAGAAATTTCTGGAAGGTTTCCGCTACAACGCTCATCCGATGGGCATGTTCATCAGCACAGTGGCCGCGCTTTCCACGGTTTATCCGGAGTCCCGAAACGTGCGCGACCCGGAGATAAGGCGGTTGGAAATTGCCCGTCTGATCGGCAAAGTGCCGACGATCGCCGCATACACGTACCGGCACAGCCTCGGTTACCCGTATGTTTATCCCGATAACGAGCTCACTTACACCGCCAATTTTCTGAACATGCTGTGGAAGATGGTCGAACCCAAATACCAGGCCAATCCGATACTGGCGCGCGCCCTCGATATTCTTTTCATTCTTCATGCGGACCACGAGCAGAATTGCAGTGCGAATGTGATGCGAGCCGTCGGCAGTTCCCTGGCCGATCCCTTCGTATCGGTGGCGGCCGCGGCCGCGGCACTTTCAGGGCCGCTGCATGGCGGGGCCAACGAGGAAGTGCTCAACATGCTGGATGAGATCGGCTCCAAGGATCGCGTCTGGCCCTATCTCGAGCAGATCAAGGCCGGCCGCGGGAAACTGATGGGATTCGGGCACCGGGTTTATAAAAACTACGATCCGCGCGCCCGTGTCATCAAGTGGACAGCCGATCAGGTATTCCAGGTGACGGGCCGCAACCCCAAACTGGAAATCGCGCTCGAACTCGAACGCATTGCTCTGGATGACGAATACTTCGTGAAACGCAAACTGTATCCAAACGTCGATTTCTACTCGGGAATCATCTATCAGGCGATGGGATTTAAGCCGGAAATGTTCACGGCGCTGTTTGCGATTCCGCGTACCGTCGGTTGGCTGGCTCAGTGGGAGGAGATGCTCCAGGATCCGGAGCAGAAGATTGCTCGCCCGAGACAAATTTATACCGGAAACGATATGCGGGAATTCATTCCGATCGAGCGCCGGACGGAGCGGATCGTCCCGGCGACAGTATAATTTCGCGTCTCATACAAAACCAAATGGCTGAGTGAATTCGCTCAATACAACAGATCCAAGCAGGTTCGGAGTGCGGAATTTAACCCTGCATTCCTGCTTCGACGCTCTCTTTTGCGGGCGTTCTACCATCGGCATCCGATTTGCTAGGTAGCAAGTGGAGTGGCGAAACGATGGAAATCCGGGCTATGGCTGAACTGGCTCATCAGGACATCCAAACCCGTTGCGCCACATACGGCGGTCGAGGTGGAACCGCGCTTCTGGCGAGGAGGGGTTATGACGAGTTCCAGAGCAACAGTGAGCAAGGACCGGCTGTCTGAAGCAAATGAAAGTCTCGATTACCTGGACCTGGAACGAGAGCACCGCGATGATCCGGCATTCGGCAAGTTGATCGAACAGCAGATCATCTGGCGCGAACTGCTGGAGCTCGAGTTGCAAGACGCCGAAGAGCGGATCACCTCTATGTGCGACGCCGCCGAGCGCGCGCTGGCGCTGCTGGAGTAAAGCGGCGCGCGGCGTGACTCACCAATCGTGGCGGACGGCCGCTTCGCGAGCCAGCGAAACCATGGTCGGCTTGACCAATGCCCGATAGTCTTCGGTTCTCATGTGGATGACGGTGCGATGCGTTCCCGCATTGAACGCGATCATGTCTTCGTCCAGCAGGCTGCTGTCCAGATATACCGGCAAATTGTAGAGAGCCCCGATGGGCGGCATCGCTCCTAATTCACAATCGGGAAACAGTTTGGCGAGCTCATCTTCAGTGGCCAAGCGAGCTTGGGAGAGGCCGAGCGTGTGCCGCACCTCTTGAAAATCGACCAGCCGGCTGGCTGGGATGACAATCATGTGATAGTTGCCGTCGCCGAAGACGACCACAAGTTTGGCAACCTCCCGGGCGGGCAGGTGCTCCACGGATGCGACCTCGCGGGCCGTAAACGCGGTGGGATGACTGCTGACTGCGTATTTGACTTGATGGGAATCGAGGAACCTTTGGAGTTGGTTTGAGAGCTGCATAAAACCTCCGCCGACCCAATTGTACGCCCAATCGCTCCGCAACGCGACGGAGAGTGAATGCGCGCATGAGATACTCATTTCGTGAGAACGGTGACGAAGTGAGCTATCTCCGCATTGCCGCTGAAGAGGCGTTCGCGCCGCCCGAATTATTGAATCGCTATCAGGAACTCCTGGCGGGCGGAGGCGACCTGGATCCGGGCTTCGTGAGTCTCTGGGGACATTATCTGGGAAAAAGCGCGCAGGCCACCGCATTGGTCTCGCGCATTCAGGATTTGGACGCCCGGCGGATTGGCGACATGGATGATAGCGGAATTGCTAAACAGATCCTTTCGCTTACCGCGCCGGGCGTACAGATTTTTGAGCGCGACCTCGCGACCGGCGTGGCGCGATCGATGAATGATCAGTTGGCCGAAGCAACCCGCAAGCATCCAGGCCGGTTCGCCGGATTGGCGGCTGTGGCGCCGCAGGACCCGAACGCGGCTGCGCGGGAGTTGGAGCGCGGCGTCCGATTACTCGGCTTGAAGGGCGCCATCATTAATTCGCACACGCGGGGCGAGTATCTCGACGACCAGAAGTTCTGGCCGATCTTCGAGGCGGCGTGCGCCTTGAAAGTTCCTGTCTACGTGCATCCGACCACCCCGCCGCGTTCCATGATCCGGCCCTTCGCCGAGCGGGGACTCGCGGGCGCGATTTTTGGATTCGGCGTGGAAGTTGGCTTGCACATGCTGCGCCTCATCACCAGCGGCGTGTTCGACCGGTTTCCCGAACTGCAGATAGTGGTTGGCCACTTGGGTGAGGCGCTTCCTTATTGGATGTTCCGCGTCGATTTCATGCATCGAGCGATGGTGGCCTCCGGGCGTCATCCGGCCATTCTGAAGCTGCAGCGGAAGCCCAGCGAGTACCTGCGCGAGAATTTTTACTATACGACCAGCGGCATGGCGTGGCAGCCTGTAATTCTCTTTGCCGAGTCCGTGTTGGGTCCAGACAGAATCATGTACGCTATGGACTATCCGTATCAGTATGTTCCGGAGGAGGTGAGAGTGACCGACGAACTCCCGATCAGCGACATCGATAAGCTAAAGCTATACCAGCTCAACGCAGAGAAAGTGTTTTCCCTGTAGAGTGTTGGCAGTCTGGGTGGTTCCGTACATAACACGCGGGCTGCATTCATTAAAATCCTCGCTCATCGGTTGCAACGCGATTACAATCGGATTTCAAGACTGCGTCCCTTTCCTGTCTTAGCCTCCCCTACAGGACTGTAAAAAACATTACACCTAGGAAATGTTTCGGTGTATCATCGGGGGCAAAGGAGAACCCAAACCAGTCGTTTCCGTGCTCCGGTTGGAGTTTAAATATGGATGCTGAAGCGGAAGACTCTAGAAAATCGTTCTCGGTACGCAACGGTCGAGAAATTTTCGACAACGGCGGCATGAAACTTTGGCGTTGCCCGATCTGCGCGTGGTGGCGCCAGTGGTCCGAAGAACGTTGCTGCGGCTGCGGCTTGAGCCGGGACGACCCAGCGGCGGTTCGCGCTAAGCAGGCGACCGGGGGCGCATCGTAGACTTCCGTCGCGCACACCTCCACAATACGCACGTGATCCTTCCTAAGGTTTACCCGCCGAGGAAGCAGAGGGAACTCGGGGCTGACGCATCGGAATGAGGCGGACGCAGCCGGCTTCTCGACCGGTTCCTTCGGCACACCAAAAGCTCGCCGAACGGCGTAAAGTAGAAGGGATGCGGCGCGGCGCCGCGATTCCAGCATGACCATCAATCCCAAAAAATGCGTAGCGTGCGGGAATTGCACCTATGTATGTCCCATGGGCGCCATCTATATCGATCCTCAGATCAAGCGCGCAACCATTGACCGGAATGAATGCGTGGAATGCCATGCCTGCTACAACGGGCTCAGCCAGGAGCACCTCAACCCGACCATGGTGCGCGCCATCCGCAGCGTGTTTCAGATGATGCGCGTCCGCTTCGATCCGGAACCGGATGTCTGCCCGACCGCGGCGTTTGAGCCGGACGAGTTGACCTGGCCGCGTGTCGTGCGGCGCGCTTTTTCCGATCCGCGGGTTCCTCACGAATCAACTGGCGTGCACGGACGCGGAACCGAGGAAGTCAAGACCAACGACGTTAGCGGGCGCGTGAAGGTGGGAGAAGTTGGATTCACGATCGAATTTGGGCGGCCCGGAGTCGGCGTCTGGATGAGGGATATCCAGGAAATGTGTTGGGCATTGGCGAAGGCCGGCGTCAGCTTCGAAAAGAAAAATCCGGTCACGTCTCTAATGAGCGAGGTAGCGACCGGAACTTTGCGCGAGGACATCCTCAACGAGAAGCTGCTGTCAGCCATTGTCGAAATCAAGACTCGGGTTGAGCGCACGGACGAGATCATTCTCCTGGTCCGCGAAGTGGAAAAACGCATTGATACCGTTGTGGCCCTCGGAGTTGGAACACGCTGCGATGCCGATGGCGAGGAGCGCCTGGTTGCTCCGATTCTGGAAAAGCTTGGCTACTCCCTGGAACGCGCAAAAACCAATATTGGGCTCGGCCGCGTCACCAGCCAGCCG
>CAZKQQ010000003.1:0-3978 GCA_964554945.1 uncultured Solibacteraceae bacterium
GGCCGTTGGCGTCGGTTTGCATTTCGCCGAGCGGCACCGGGATTCCCATGAACAGGCCGGTATCGAAATAGGCGGAGCCGTTGGGGCCGGCGACGGTGCGCGGGCCGGGCGTAATCATGAGGGAACTGCGATCGGTGACGGAAGCGTTTCGCAGTGGCCCGGTATGACCGATGCCTTCGAACCGGTTAAAGGCAGCCTTGGTGTTCGCCAACTCAACAGTCCAGGAAATATTTGCGACGGCGGAAGTGATCTCGCCCATGAAGACGCCGTTGTCCCAGCCGTATATGCGGAAGCGGGCGGCTTGGCGCCGAACCTGGCCGCTGGAATCCTTGTAGCCGTTCGTGGGGACAATCACCGAGCCGGGGATTTCGGGCCCGACGTAAAAGTCCTGAGGGGAACTGCTGCGATTATTGCCGATCCTCGCGACGCCGATGGAGGGAAAAATTTTGAAAGTCCAAGCCATGGTTCAGTCCTTATTTACGATAACGGAGAATACCGAGCGAGGGTGTAAATGGAGGCGCTGGCGACCTTCGCGTCTGAGCCGAACCTAGCGGCGGAGTCGCGCTGCAGAGCGACCCAGCCGGAGTCGGCGGCAAACCGGGCCCAGGCTTCCTCGCGGGCGGCGAGATTGGGAAACGGGATCAGGTAGGTGAATTGCGGTAAATGTTCGCCGGCAGCGACAGACGCATTGACGATGGGATGAATGCCGGAGCGGCGGAGGGCCTCGGCGACGGCCGCGGGCGGCCGGTCGCCCCAAGCGGGCGCGCGGTACGAACGCAATTCGAAGACACCCGTTTCGCGGCGCGTTGGCCTGGAATCGAACTTCAGCGAATCCTGGGTTGCGAGCAGGATCTGGGATTGCGCGGGTTCGAAGGCCGCGGCACGATGCAAATCGGCACGGGCTTGCTGGATGCCGGGATGGGCGGCCACTTTGCCGTGGATGTCGATCATCTCATCCAAACTCGCGAAGCCGGCCAGGAAGAGCACCTGGGGCGTGTGGGGGGCGACGATCGCTTCCAGGAACATCTTCGGACCTCGATGGACCTGAGCCAGGAGGGGAAGAACCGTGTGCCCGAGGTAGGAGTGCAGACGCGGCATCTGGTCCGTGTGGCTCACCCGGAAGTTTTCCAGAGAAAGAACGCAAGTTGGTTTGCCGGCCTGGGAATCCGGGACGGCGGAAGCGGCAGCGAGGCTGCTCGCCGCGGATACACCCAGCGAAGACAACCAAGTTCGACGATTCATGTTGTGACCCCCCTTTGCACAAGCTGTTCTGGCGCCCCAACGGTGCCATAGGGCGTAGGGAATCGTACCACAATTAGGTTCGCATGGAAAATTGCGTCCTGGTTGCCTCCTGCACGCAGGCGCGCGGAACGAAGGCCAAACTCTTTGGCATGAACCGGCGTGTGCTGAGTCAAAATTGGCCTTCGCCGACGTAGAAGAGAGCGGAAATCGGTCCGAATGAAGCCTACCATTAGATGACATGAAATCAGTTTATGTCGATCGGTGTGTGCCGGGAATCCAGATCGCTGGGCGTTATGGGGTCCGATAATGCGGAGCCTTGGTCCTGGCAGCCTTCCAATTCTGACTTAGTAACAACGCGCAATAACGAGCCTGCCTTCACCCGTCGGCTGGCGGAGAGTTATCCTGACGCGGCCTTGGGACTCTGACACCTTAAATCGCCGCGCTTGTCGTCTTCATACCTGTTCGGAGTCGGCGGTCCGGGCACAGTAATCTGACAAGAAAAGGAAATCGCTCGGAGCGAAAAGCCCGAGCTGTGCTCGCTTCCACTAGAAGAGTGGGCTCTAGTTAGCCGGTTCTGTAAGTCCTGTACTAGATTGGCGCGATGATATCCGAAACAAAAACCTCCGAGAACGGACGTCCAGGTGTATACTTTCTCCCATTCGCGAATGCGAAAGTGAAAACTCCCTGCGCCCACGGCCCTAGGGCACTGCGCGTTCGTGAAGAAAGGAGCCTCGAATGCGGAACTCAACTCTTTTTCGAATAGCCGTCTTCTTGCCGGTAGCGGCAGCTCTGATTCTGTCGCCCGAGCAAGCACAGGCAGGGCCTGCCCCGAACGATCCCGTGGTGCTGCTGCTGAAGGGGATTTATCAGCCTGCGGTCAACGCGCCCAACCTTGGCTTCCCCGGCGTAAATCTGAATGATGGGACGTGGCTGGTAACGGAGATTCACAGTGTCACCAGCATTCCTGGAAGCACGAATCAGAGCCGTGCGGCCATCGGCCACTTTTACTTCCAGACGACATCCTCCCTGGCGGCATACGATCTTCCAGGAGGCGCGATTCTGATGACGTTCACAGGCGAATCCGACCAGCCCGCGATTTCAGACGGGCACGGCGGAACCTTTCAGCAATCAACTTTCGAGTTGACGATACTGGCCGCCAGCGGGATCTATTCGCCCTACAAAGGCGGACACAATCACATGGTGGACCGGATCGATATCCTGGCAAGCGGGTTGTTCGATGAAAGCTGTTTCTGCATCATCAGCGAGGGAGGCGGATCACCGCTTTGGTGGACCTCCAACTGATTGCTTGATCGTCTAACCTCTGAAGCCAATCTTAATGCCACGGGATCCTGGGCTGACCTCGGCCTGGCTTCGGTTCCACGCGCCCGCCGCTACAGCGAGGACCGGCCGACGCACTTTTCAAGCCGCCTCAGTAAGCACCAATTGGAAAGCCCAGCCGTGAGAACCGGTGGAGACCTAAATTCAACGGAGGACTTGAGGGTGGCATCGGTGGTCGGCCCGCCTTTGCCGAATGCGTTTGGTGCATCACGCAGTGGCCGCGCGCTCGGTCGCGATGACGACTTCACTGATTTGAATGCTCGGCTGAATGTTGGTGTAATTGGGAACGTCGGCCATGAATTCGGCGGAATGCGCGATGAAGGCCGCCTGGAACGCCTCGACGGAATCGAAATAGATGTGGCCCATGGCGATAAATGCCGGCTTCGAACCGGGAGCCGGGCCGGCGAGACCATGTTCGACAGCAATTCCTTTGCAGGCCGCGCCGATTCTGTTCTGCACTAGGGGCATGTGGCGGTCGCGATAGTAATCCATGTCGAAGCGCCCACCTTCTTGATTCGGATAGAACACGCTCACCTTGATCATAGGTCTGTCAGTATACGCGATTTTTCAGCTATTGGCCGGTTGCGGATTAGCTACAGCTGCCGCGCCGTAGCAGGAGGCGAGCAGGAGGAGATTTGGTGCTGTATAAGCGGCGACCGTACTCTCGGTGGAGCAATAGACCGGTCCGGACTCTGACCGTGGGAATCGCTCACTGAGTGCCAGCTGCCGTACGGCACGTTGGATTCTCTCTACAGCACGGGTGCGGTCGATGCGGCACTGAGCGTAAAATAAACGGCGGCAGTGTCGCCCGGATATGCGGTGACTTGAGTTGAGGAGGCGAGAATGCATCGTGTGGACAACAGCGGGCGGCGGAATCGAAAAAGGAGTCCTGCCGTGCAGATCTTGCTCTTCCTTGCGATGTTTGGCGCGCCGGTTCTTGCTATCGCACAGTGGATTCACTACCCAACCGCTGATGTGCCGCGAAAGCCCGGCGGCGCTCCAGATTTGACGGCGCCGGCGCCGCGGCTCTCCGACGGAAAACCGGATTTCTCCGGCATCTGGCACACTGCCGTGATCAATCGATGCGTGCCGGAGACAGGCCTGTTCTGCGGCTCGGAAATCGGGGGCTCGCCGCTCGCGCTCGACATCGGGCGCGATTTTGCCGGGGGCCTCCCGTATCAACCCTGGGCAGCCGCGCTTGTGAAGACGAGGTTCGCCAAAGACGATCCACACGTGCGCTGTCTGCCAGACAATCCCCCGCGGACCTGGGTAATGCCGCATTTGACTAAGGCTGTGCACACCCCGCGATTGCTGCTGCTGCTCTACGAAGTCAACGCCATGTACCGGCAAATCTTTGTTGACGGACGCCCTCTGCCGCCCGATCCGACTCCCTCGTGG
>CAZKQQ010000003.1:3988-28998 GCA_964554945.1 uncultured Solibacteraceae bacterium
ATACTCCACTGCCTCTTGGGACGGCGACACGCTCGTGGTCCGGACCACGGGTTTCCGGGATGATCTTTGGATCGACATGGCCGGCGCACCGATGACCAGCGCTGCTACGATGAAGGAACGAATACGCCGCCCCAGCTATGGAACGCTCCAAGTCGAAATCACGATCGACGATCCGAAGGCATACACGCGGCCCTGGGCGGTGAAGTTGAACCAGGAACTCATGCTGGATACCGAGCTGATCGACGAAGTCTGCCTGGAGAACGAGAAGTCGTGGCGCCACATGCTGACGCCCGACACAGCCAAATAACGTCCTCAGGCCTTCACCATCGGTCCGTTTCGCAATGCGAGGTGCACAACCGGGTTAGCGTCCGGGTTCGCAAGTATTGCTTTCCTTGAGAACTACTTCTATTGCAGCCGTCCTTCAAGTCATCGCAGGCTCCGTTCCCAAGGGAAACCTCAAAAAGTCAATTTCAGCGCCAACTGTACGATTCGCGGATCGCCAGCCGTCAATCCCGACGTGCCGCTGATATCGCTCTGAATTTTTCGGAATGCGCTACTGCTGGTTACCGAAACCGGAACGCCTGGATTTAAGTGGTTCGGGAGATTGAATGCTTCGGCGCGGACTTACAGCGCCAGGTTCAGTTTTTCCGCCTTAGTTCTTCCTGAATTGCCGCCAGGACATCCATGCCGGCGCTTTTGAAGCGCTCCATCTTCGGGGCCTCATCGATCTTGAACCAGAACTCATCGTTTGGCCTGTACCTCGCCCAAGTCTCATGGCCCGGCTCATTCGGGTCCAGGTTCTTCGCGAAGTTGGACCACCAGGTAGACATTTTGTCGGCAATGGCGCGGTCCGCCTCAGTGTAGGGAAGGTCCCTCATGCGTAGGTTGTTGAACACATAAATGACCTCGGAAAAATGCACAGCGCCGACCTGCGGCTGCGGGTTGTTGCCATTGCCCTCGGGGTGCGGGGGCACGTGGCTGAAATTGTAAAGGTAAACCGGTGCCTTTCCGGTTGTGGCTTGTAGTTTTGCCCACGTGCGGTGCCCTGCAAAGTTAATGTCGCGGTACACGTCATGATAAGCGCGCACTGCTTCAGCGTCGTTGTTCGCGGGGTATAGCCTCAGAAGCCTGTTGGCGTACGTCCCGAAGTTGTCGCGCATCCACTCCGTATACGCCGCGAGCGTGTTGGGCGCCGCTGCGCCGCGCGGATTGCCAGGAGCTCCGGAGGCAACGAGATTGCCGCCTTCGTCGTTGGTGACGCCGGTGATGAGGGGGATGTCGATTTGCTTGCCGTGTGAAAAGATTGTGTAGATGTCGGCAGGCAGAAACCAGCCATCCACGGTAGCGGCAGTCAAGCCCTGCGGGTTCTTCTCCCATGCGGCTAGCAATTCTTCTGAAGAAATCGCCCTCAGCTCGGCGAGAGAGTTCTTTCCAGCCGCCTTTGCCAAGGCGACGCCGTCGGCTTCGCCCTCAGCAAGACTCCGCATGCGGCCAAACACCGTGTGTGATTCCGCAATGGCGGCCCGGGCGTAGCCCTTGAGCAGCGGCGAAGCCAGCAAGAAGTTCACGCTGCGGCTGCCCCCGGATTCGCCCCAAATCGTGACCTTCTCAGGATCTCCTCCAAATTTTGCGATGTTGTTCTTGATCCACTTTAGGGCTGCGAGCTGGTCGAGCGAACCGTAGTTGCCGGAAACGTGATGCGGCGACTCCCCGCTCAGCTCGGGATGGGCGAACCAGCCGAATACATTTACCCGGTAATTCATGCTGACGACCACCACGCCCTTTTTGGCCATGGCGTTGCCGTCGAAGAAGGATTCCGTCGATGAACTGTTGACCCCGCCACCACCATAAATCCAGACCAGGACCGGCAATCTCTCATTATTCGATCCGGCGGGTGTCCAGACGTTGAGGTAGAGGCAGTCCTCGCTTCGCTGAAGCAGGGCTCGAGTGCGGCCATCATCAACCCCGTTCCAGGCACCCTGGTTCGGGGAAAATGGTCTCTGCATGCAAGACGCCCCGAAACGATCAGCGACGCGAACGCCCTGCCATGGAATGACAGGCTGGGGCTCTTTCCAGCGGAGATTGCTGACTGGGGGCGCGGCAAAAGGAATCCCGAGATACTCGCGGACTCCCCAGCCCCAGCCGGGCGCGCCGGTGATTAACCCACCTTCGACAGCGATCGGCTCTTGAATGGCTGCCGCCAGCGGGAAAGCGACGAAAAAGGCTAAAGCGAGACGTGGCAGGCGCATCAGCTCAAACACTTCTACCTCCTTAATATCGAGGCGAAAACGGGCTAGTCACTTTATGTAACCCCGCTCGCGGTAATACCGCATAGCACCGGGCGCCATCGGAATGACTGCGCTGCTGGCGACCAAGCGAGTGTCGTAATACCAGGGGTCGCCATGCATTCGAAACAATTCCTGATGCTCGTCGAGTGCTTTGGCAACGGTGTATGTGAAATCGTCAGGCGCATCGTCGCGAACATATACCGCGTGACTGGACCGCATCACGGTGGAGATGGGGTGTTCCAGACCTCGCATCAGGGCCAGCGGCGCTGTTGCGCGCACATAGCCCCGCTGCCCGGCCAGCTTGGCCAACAGCGGCTCTGGAAGCTGGAAGAAAACGAGATCGTTAAGCTGGCTGGCCTCGTACCACATGCGCTGCTCCGGCGTATAGACAAGGAGGCCGCCTCCGATAAAAACGTCCGCGGCGACCCGCTGCTCACGGTTCTGCGTGCGAATGAACCCGCCCCCTCTCGCTTTGAGACGCTCTTCGGTTATGCCGTAGTAAGCAAGGACCTGCTGAATCACCGTGTCGCGATTGCTGGTCGCAACCCAGGTCGGCTTGGTCCGATCCTTTACCTGCGATAGATCCGTGATGCCCGATTTCTTACTTGCGGCAACCAGTAAAAAATTCGGCTGCTGCACGAGAGCAATAATGCGGTAGTTTCGCCTTTGCTTGTGATCATTGGCGTAAGCTCCTTCGCCGTTCCAGGCGTCGAGGAGATTAATTTCGCTGGTGGCGCTGATATCGGGAACCGCATCTGGCGGCGGCTCGACGTACGCTGCAGTGGGATACTCCCCGGCGCCGGGAGGCACGACGGGTTTCGTTTTGTCGGCCATTTCCCGGGGCCCGTAGTTTGACCAGCAAACCCAGCAAACCTGCACGTCGTAGCCGTGGGATCTCAGTGCGGCTTGGGTGATTGCGGCCAGAACGCCCCACGGGCAAGCTTTACAGGCGCCCGCGAACACCGGCCGCTTGACGTCAATACCCGTTCTCCCGACATCGATCGGTTTGAGGCGAGCGTCTCCAGGCGATGGGCTCTGCGCGGATGCAAGGCCAATCAAAACCGCGAGCACCAAAAGCCGCATTATATGCCTGAGTAATTCACCTCGCATCATTGCCACCCCTTCACCGGCGGAATCGCTTTGAGAGGTTTGCAGCCGCCTGCTCCCAAACAATAAACCGCCGTTCGGCCGGGACGCACAATTTTCTCGGCGGGGGCGGTTCTCTTGGACTCCACCGTTCGGAGTAATGTATCAGAGAGTTTTCGGGCAATCAAGCCAAGTTCCCACCAGGTTCACTAAGCAGATCTGTCCTAGGATTTCTGTTGACAGTTTGGAGATGGGGTGATAGTGTCTATGCCAAGCTGCGGCAGAGATCTAGAGAGCCGCCCCTGGGAAACATACGCCCAAGGGCGGCTTTTTGCATTTGTACGCCCAAAACGTCAGAGAGGGAGAAAGCACGGATGAATAAGATGACTCTTCACCACGACACAGCACGCCGATCCAGTTGTCCAGCGCAAAGTGCACGCACTTCCGTCCGCTGGGCGCCAATAGCTGTCGCCTTGATCGCATTCGCGGCGTGCGCAAGTGCGCAGACGACCACGGGCACGATTACCGGCATCGTCGTCGATCCCACAGGGAAAACAATACCCGAGGCCAGAGTCTCGATCATCAACGAAGCAACTGGCGATGTCCGCACCGCGGTCTCTTCGACCTCGGGCGAATTCACCCTGCCCTCGGTATTGCCGGCCACGTATACGGTACAACTCGAAGCGTCGGGCTTTCAGACATTCCGTAGCACAGGAAACGTCTTAACGCCGAATGGCCACCTTGTTCTGGGGGAGCTGCATCTGGCGGTGGGCTCCGTGAACCAAACGGTCGAGGTGCATTCCGAGGCCGCTCAAGTATTGACACAAAGCGCGGAGAACTCGGGTGAAATCACGCGCGACCAGTTCGGCATGATCCCGGTAAAGGGTCGCGATTTGACAGGGCTGATGCGGACGCTTCCCGGTGTGCAAATGACCGGCGATCAGGATGCGTTTGGCGCGGCAACCGGCTTCGGCGCCACGATGGGGGCTGCCGAAGGAGTCCGAAACGATAGCCAAAACCTGACGGTCGACGGTATCGTCGCCAACGACATGGGCGCGCCGGCCGGCCTGAGCGGCGAAGTCAACATGGATGCCGTCCAGGAAGTGAAAGTACTGCTGAGCGCCTACCAAGCGGAATACGGCCGCAATCCGGGAGCCAACATTTCCATGGTTACCCGCGCTGGAACGAAGGAGTACCATGGCGGAGCCTATTGGTATGTCCGCAACGACTTTTTTAATGCCAACGATTTCTTCCGTAACTCGTCCCCTAACCACTCGCTGAACGCAGGTCCGGCGATTTACCGTTTCAACACTGCGGGCGCGACTTTTGGGGGTCCTTTTCCGTGGGCTGTTCCAAAGCTGAATACGAATAAAGAGAAGCTATTCTTCTTCTATTCCTACGACGACACGAACAGCCGCATCCCCAGTGGCAGCGGCGTCTCGGCAATCACGTACTACAACCAGCCGACCGCGCTTGAACGGCAGGGGAACTTCTCTCAATCCATGTCCGGCGGAATGGGAACCAACCTTCCCATCGATCCTACTACGCATGCGCCTTTCCCGGGAGGTGTTATCCCTCCAGAGCGGATTAACCCGATTGGGCGAACCTTGATGAACGTTTACCCGCTGCCCAATGTGCCGAACAACGGTTCGTATAACTATCAGGTGGTGCCGATCCTCACGATTCCAAACTGGCAGCATGTTTTCCGCATAGACGAAAAGATAAACGCGAACAATTCCCTTTATTTCCGCGGTGCAGTCTGGCACAAGGATACGCACGGACCGGGTGGGACGGTGGGATACGGCGCGACCGAGCTGTGGCCCTATCTCGATTCTCATTATGAATACTTCGACGACTCGATGGCGCTCAACTACACGCACATCTGGAGTCCGAGGATAATTTCCGATTTTACAGCCGGTGTGCGCCATAGCACTGAGCGCACGGACAAGGACAATCTCCAGGCCGTCGAGCAACTTGGGTCGAGGCGAGGGCTTGGCATTTCGGGCTTGGGCTATCTGTTCCCACCGCCTGGAGACAACCCATTCAATCTGGCTCCGAACATAACCTACAGCAGCACAACCTTTCCAACCCTGTTCGGCTTCGGCGGTCGGTTTGGGCAGCCGGGTTCGGATGTCCAGTTCAACATAACGCACGCGACGACGTTTGTCCTCGGTAAACACACGTTGAAGGCCGGCATTTTCTGGGACCGCGGACGAGATATCGAAGGACGATCGGGGACAACCAATGGCGCCTTTGATTTTGGGCTGAACCCTACGAATCCCTTGAATTCGGGCAACGCATTCGCCAACGAACTTCTCGGCAACTTTTACCAGTACAGCGAAGCGAACACGCGCATCCCACTGCTGATGTTCCGCTATGTGTTCGACTGGTACCTCCAGGACACCTGGAAAGTAACCAAAAGGCTGACGCTCGACTACGGCCTGCGTTTCGACTACTCCTCCTGGTTCTATCAGAATGACAGGAGAGCCTCGGATTTTGTGCCCTCGCTGTACAACCCAGCCAATGCGCCGCGGCAGTATCAGCCGACGATCATCAACGGACAGCGGATGGCATACGATCCAGTGACCGGACAGACCCTTTCCTCAGCGTTCATTTCGGCCTATGTGCCCGGCACGGGCAGCCTCTCGAACGGAATGCTTCTGCAATCTAGTCCCGGTGTTCCACTGGGGTTTGCCAAGCAACCCGGAGTCCTGGTAATGCCGCGGTTTGGCCTCGCCTGGGATATATTCGGCGACGGGAAGACCGCTCTGCGGACAGGCGGCGGCGTGTTCTACTTGACCGAGGATGATGGCGTCAACTTCGGGAACCACACGGTGTGGGGCCAGCAGCCGGGGATCCTTACGGCCAACGTGTTTAACTCCAACATCTCTAACCTGGTGCAAGGCACTGGCCTTACGTTCCCTACTAATATTGGCGGCCTGGATCTCAGCACCAGGCCCCGTGTTCTATAACTATGACTTCGGAATCCAGAGGGACCTGCGCAGGAGCCTTCTCCTGGACGTGAAATATGTGGGCGCTCTGGGCCGGCACCTCATCGGAGGAATCGACGTCAATACGCTGCCGCTAGGGGCGCAATTCCAACATCCGGATCCTACCCTACCGAACAACCCGTGTTCGGCGGCCTCGGGAAGTGTTAGCGGCTGTCTCATCCCGAACCTGATACGGCCTTTCCCCGGCTATGGAGCGATCGTCATGATGACGAATAACGATAGCTCCAATTACAGCGCCCTGCAGGTGACACTGAACCGTCGCTACGCCCGCGGGCTGGAGTTCGGGGTGACGTACACGTATTCCAGGTCGATGGATTATGATTCGGCAACTCGCCCAACTGCTGGTAACACCACCTGCTGCTTGACACCAACGTATCTGACGGCAAAACGCAACTACGCGCCCTCGGACTTCGATCAGACTCACGTTATGACGGCGAACTGGCAGTATGACATTCCAGGATCGAAGGGCGGCAACAAGCTCGTTTCCGGTGTGACGCGTGATTGGCAGATCTCCGGTGTGTTCTCCCTCGCCGAAGGCGTGCCGCTTAACATCACGCCGACCCTCCTGGCTAACACCGTCGGAGGAGGTGATTATCAGCGGGTCAATGTTACGTGCAACCCGAATTACGGCCATTTTGACCGCAGCGGGATCAACTTTATCAATACAGCCTGCGTTCAGTATCCCGGCGCCAGTATCGGCAATGCCGGACGAAATATCATCCGCGGCCCAGGAAGGAACAGCTTAGACCTCGCGCTGTTCCGCAATTTCAATCTCGGCGAAAGTCGGATGTTGACCTTCCGGTTTGAAGCATATAACGCCTTCAACCATACTCAGTTCAATACGGTCGACCTCTCGCCGAGATACAACACTGCGGGCGTGCAGATCAATCCGACCTTCGGACAGGCGCTCACCGCATACCCGGCGCGGCAGTTACAGTTCTCGGCGCGCGTACGGTTCTAGCGAGGATCCGAGCCTTTTGAGCGGCTCTGGCGACAGGCCATTGCTGTCCCGGAGAGGCTTATATACAATGTGGGCCAGTGGTAAGATCCCGCCGTAAGGCAGACTTGCATGAGATTCGAAAACAGAACGGTTCTGGCAATTTCAATAGTGGCGCTACTTTTCCCGGCTGCGACAGCCCTTCGTGCGGCCGGTTCGAAGGAAGTGAACACAGTCACGCCGGGCGAGTTCATCGTCGACCCACCGACTTTGATCAATCTCGGGTTTGAATGGATGATCGATGGCGACGCCAATCGCAGTGCAGCCGTGGAGGTCTCCTATCGGAAGAAGGGCGACACGCAATGGAAGCAGGCGCTTCCTCTTTTGCGTCTCCAGCACGAAGAGATTTACCAGGGCGACCGGATGGATGTCGTTTCGCCGAACATGTTCGCCGGCAGTATACTCGACCTTGAACCTGGGACGGAATACGAAGCCCGCTTCGTCATGACCGACCCGGACGGCGTCAAAGGACAGGCTGCGAAGCTCGTTACGGTGCGCACCCGTCCCGAGCCGAAACCTTACCCGAGCGGCACAGTCTACCATGTGTATCCACACGGCTTCAAAGGGCAGAAAATCCAGCCGGCGTTCGAAGGACTCCTGTGCGCTTACTACCTCACTTGCGCTGGTACGGACTGGGCTACCGCCTCACGGCCTCGCGTCAAGCCCGGGGACACGATTCTGGTGCATGCCGGGCTCTACAAGTACGACCGGTATATCTATACAAACGACTTATCGATAAGCACAGTTCCTTTCGACGGTACGTATTACCTGACGGCCAGCGGTATGCCGGAGAAACCAATCGCAATCAAAGCCGCCGGTGACGGTGAAGTGATTTTCGATGGAAACGGGGCGTTCAATCTGTTTAATGTTAAGGCCGCAAACTACAACTATTTTGAAGGCCTTACCATCCGCAACACCGAAATCGCCATTTGGGCCGGCACCCAGTTCATCGTCGGTTCAAGAGGAATAACTGTAAAACATTGCCGCTTCGAAGACATCGGAATGGCCGTGTACAGCAACTATTCGGGATCGAAGGATTTTTATATCGCCGATAACTATATAATTGGCCGCAACGATCCGAACCATATGATTGGATGGGCGGGTAATCTTTGGGAGCAGTTTAACGGAGTTGATGGTCAGGTGTTTCCGCCGAAGATGGCCTCTTACATTGCGGTGAAAGTCTACGGCTCGGGGCACGTGATGGCTTATAACTACGTGGCCAACTTCCACGACGGGATCGATGTTGAAACTTATGGTAATCCCGACGGTTCAGCGGCGATAGATGGCCCTAAGTACCCGCCAAGAGAATATTGGGACCGCCGCCCAGTTTCGATCGACTATTACAACAACTACATGACGAACTTCCACGATAATTCATTTGAGATCGATGGAAGCATGCACAACATTCGCGTGATGCGGAACATGATGATCAACTCCGCCTCCCAGCCCTTCTGCAATCAGCCGGCTCTGGGCGGCCCGGTTTACTGGATACGGAATATCGCCTACAATGCGCCGGGTGGAGCGGCGCGTTTAGCCGGCGGATCGGGCATTCTGTTCTACAACAACACGATTTTTTCCGAGGTAGCCGGGGGAACCACTTCGAATACCCATTGGCGAAACAACCTGATTCTGGCGCAAAACTCGGTAGCCGGGTTTGGCGGCGGAGGGGGTCGGGGCGGGAACGGCGGCCGCGGAGGCGGAGCGGGCAGGGGGAACGAGGCGCCTGGATCTCCCGTCGTCTTCGGCTTCACCACCTTTACTAACTACACATCGTCCGATTACAACGGATTTCGGCCGAATGCCGGCGCTCCCTTTGCGTTTGAATGGAACTCACCGCCGAAGGATGTGGCGGCGGATTACAATAGCCGCGGCCACAACGCTAAATTCGAAACCCGCCGGTTTGAGACGCTGGCCGACTACGTGAAGGGGACAGGCCAGGATCAGCACAGCATAACCATTGACTATGATGCTTTCATGAACGTGCCAAAGCTGGATGGACACGATGTGAAGACAGTGCAGAAGCTCTACAAAGCTTCGGATTTTGACTTCCGAATCAAGCCCGATTCTGCGGCCGTGGACCGCGGAGTGATTCTGCCGAACGTCACGGACGGATATGCCGGAAAAGCTCCCGACCTCGGCGCGCTGGAAGTGGGTCAGGAAGTGCCCCACTACGGTCCTCGCGATTAAGGCCAAGTTTCACAAAAGGAGGAATCCTATGCAATTCCGAGTGCTCGCCATAGCTTTGGCAGCCGCGGCGCTGCTTCCGACCGCCCGGTTGGCATCGGCGCAGGAACCCGGTAACGCCGAGCGTCAGGGCCGCGGCCGGATTCGCGGCGTGGCGCAGCGCGACTTGCTGTATGCTGCCGTCCCCGGGCGCGTTGACGACATCGGATTCGGCGGCATTGGAATCCTGGTTTTTGATGCGGGCCGGAATTTCCGTTTTGTGAAGCGGATTCCAACTTGGGATTATCCGGCGTCCCAGACGCCTGAAAACGTCAAAGGCGTGGCGGTGAGCGCCTCCCTAGGAATGATCTATGTGAGCACGATCAAACGGCTCGCGGCGTGGGATCTACTCACGGAAAAGAAAGTCTGGGAGCAGACCTACGACGGCAAATGCTGCGACCGCATGGCCGTTTCTCCAGATGGCAAAACTATGTACGTGCCTTCTTTCGAAGGTCCCAATTGGTACGTAGTGGACGCCCGGACCGGTGAGCTCATCAAGAGTCTTCCCACGCCGGCATCGGCGGGGGCGCACAACACGATCTGGAGTCTTGACGGATCGAAGGTGTTCATGGCCGGCTTGCGCTCGGCGACCATGTCCGTCGCCGATCCAAAGGCCAACAGCGTGGTTCAGACCGTCGGGCCCTTCGCCAATTTCGTCCGGCCGTTTACGGTGAACGGCGCCGGGACGCTGATTTACGCCAATGTGAACGATCTGCTCGGTTTTCAGATTGCCGACGTGAAGTCCGGCAAGGTCATCCACACGGTTCAGGTGCAGGGTTACGGCTGGGCGAGAGAGCGACTGACTGGCCATGGTTGTCCGAGTCATGGAATTGCGCTTTCACCCGATGAGAAGGAAGTCTGGCTCACGGACGGCGCCAACAGCACCGTCCATGTCTTCGATAACACGGTGATGCCTCCCAAGCAAATTAGGAGCATCAAGATGCGGGATGAACCCTTCTGGCTCACCTTCAGTGCTAACGGGAAATGGGTTTATTCCTCAACCGGCGATATTATCGACGCGACGACCAAACAGGTAATCGCCGGATTAAAGGATGAGCTCGGGCACGAAGTGCAGGGCGAAAAGGCGCTCGAGATCATTTACCAGGATGGCAAGCTGTTCAAAACAGTCGACCAGTTCGGCGTGGGTCAAGTGACCGCCTCTGCTTCCGGCGGCAACTGAGTACGCAACTTCTGTCACTTGCGCGTGATGTTTTCTATAAATAGATCACAGGCTTCCCGGCGTAGACCTTCGCGCGCCACGGGCCCGCTGGCTGTCAAATCCATATAAGCTCGCGAAGCCGGATCGAATTTTGGCCATTGCGGCAGCCTACCGCCGTTCGGGGTTCCAGTTTTGGCGAAGTTAGTCCAGTATTGCTGCATCTGCCGGGATACAGTGTCATCGGTTGCGTCGTACCGCGGCGCATTCGCTCCGCGTCCCGGGAGGGCAAGGGTTCCGAATACATATGGAAGCTCGCTTCCGTGAGCTGCTCCAACCGCTTCACGCCCCTGAGGGACCTGCGAAAACTGAAACTGATACGATGTATTGCCCGCGCGGGAGTGCCAGATCAGCTCAGCCACCGTGCCGCATCGGAATTGTGAGTCCGTCGCCCATTGTGCCATCGCGCTGCCATAGACAGGGTCAGGTGCGGCTTCTTCTCCGCCATTCACCTGGTACAGCTGCAACGCACGGCTCGCTAACGGCCCATACTCGGCAGCAATGCCGTCCTTTAGTCCGGAAACCGGAAAGAAAGGCCGCGAGAGTTCACGCGCATTCGATCCGAGAAGAAGATCAGCACGATGCTCTTGCCCTGCCTGGAATACCGCAAAAGGCGCTTTCGGCAGAACCCAACCGTCGACCACCACGCCCAACAGCGGCCCCAGAAACGATAACCCTTGTCCGGTCGCCTTCTGCAGGTCCTCGGCCGGGACCGCGCGCAGTGCCTTCAATGACTCAGCGTGCAGACTCGCCGCCACGCTCATTCCTTTCTTCTCGCCTTCGGCCAGAGAAGGCGGCGCCACCACCGGGCCGCTCTCTCCGATGAGCCGCGCGAACAAGCCTTTGGCCAAGGCAGAGGTCATGAGAACGTTGATATCCAGCGAACCGGCAGACTCGCCGAAGATGGTCACGTTTCCGGGATCGCCGCCGAACCGATTGATGTTCTCGCGAACCCATTTCAGTGCCGCGATCTGATCCATCAACCCGTAATTTCCCGATGCGTGATGCGATGATTCCGCGGTTAGCTCCGGATGGGCATAGAATCCGAAAACGCCCAGGCGGTAGTTGGCGCTCACCAGCACGACTCCATGTTGAGCTAAAGTTTCGCCATCGAAGATAGCCTCGGAAGAGGCGCCCGCAAAATTTCCACCGCCATGAATCCACAACATCACTGGCTTCAGCGATTTCGGCGGCCACTCCGGCGTCCACACATTGAGGTAAAGGCAATCTTCACTGACGCCTTCACCGTTCTGAATGCACCGGGAGCCGAATTGCGTCGCCTGGCGAACACCCGACCACGGTTTTACCGGCATGGGCTCGCGCCAGCGTAAATCACCGACCGGAGGGGATGCAAAGGGAATGCCTTTGAAGACGGCGCCGGCCTTCGAAGTACTCCCCTGGATCTTTCCACCAGTGACAGACACCATTAGCGAATTTTGAGCTCCGGCCGCGAACGCGGCAATTGCCAGAGCCGGCACGATTTTGACAAGGGTTCTCATTTGCCTTTCCCGCCTTTATCCACCAGGTTCGTTGAGAAAAATGGAAGCACTTTCGTCGCGAACCGTTCTTTGACGCGGCTGACGTGCGTCCCCTCGTAGGTCTCGAAAGTGTGAGTAACGCCCAGCCGCACCAGCGCCTGATCCAGGTCCTGATTATTACCGAGTAGCGGGTCCTGCAAACCCACATCCATCGCGATCGCGCGATATTTCTTCAGATTGGGCACGTACTGATCAACCATCACCAACGGCGAGTTCGCCACCCATTTGGCGGCGATCACTGGCCGAAACTCCCCATCTTTTTCGGGCAGGTCGAAAAATTGCGGGGGATTCATCGGATTCGGCGCCCACGCGGCCGCCTGCGCCGAAAGCGCTTTTCCCATCCGTGGCCCTCTCCCCTTTTCATCGCCCTTCTGCGCCGGCGGCGCCGTACTGCGCCCCGGTTGCGGATTGTTCATCAGGCAGCAGGAACTCATGGCGTAAAGCGCAGAAAGACCTCCGGGTGCTTCATGCCGATCCGCACGGTTCCATATCCTCCCATGGAATGGCCGGCTAAGCCCCTGGCTTCGCGGGCTGCGATCGTCCGATAGTGGCTGTCGATGAAGCCGACCAGATCCTGGGAAATGTAGTCTTCCCAATCCCCGGTCGTCGGAGAGCTCGAATACATGCTGCCGTCGTAAACCGTGTAGGCATCTGGAAGCACCAGGATCATCTCCTTCGACGCGCCGCCGCTCATCGCTTGATCGGCCGTCTCCGGAACCGACATCATCTTCCAGTAAGTCTCCGCATGGGCTGTGTACCCATGCAGGAAATACAGTACCGGATATCGCCGCCCGCTCTGCTTGGGGTAGCTGGGAGGAAGATACACCCACACACCGCGATCCGGCGAATCGCCTTCCAGGTTGCCTTCGAGCGACTTGCCGTGCACTGTGATCTTTTCTATTGTCCCCTGGGCGCTGGCCGTCAGCGGCAACACAAACCCTATCGCAGCACCAACAAGTGCCGATCGAATGGATTTCAGAGCAATCATCGACAAAACCTCACTTGGAGTCTTTGAACGGTGCGACATGATGGCGCGCCTCTTTCGAATCTACTTCACACTCGTCCTCGGTCAGCTCTGCCGCAGATTGACGCCGCAGGGTCAACCGGAATTTCCAGGGGGCGATAAATACCTTGGGGTCCTCGATGGTTGCCTCGTAAGCCATGGTCTCCGGACCTGTCCTGGTATATCGCTCCACCACGTGCGACTGATCGCTGTGATAATGTCCGGCTCCATCCAGCCATGTTTGATCGCTGAAGCTGGCCACATCTGCCACCAATGTCGAGCCTTCCCAGTGCGCTCGGGAATCGCCCATCGCATACGGCAGGCCGTCATTATGGGGGCTTCCACCTAGATACAGGATGCGGTAAGAATGGGCGCGTTCATAGACAATGTACACCGCCCGATCGTTTTGCAAGATCTGGAACCGGTAAGGCAACAGGACCGCTCGTGGAACTCCGGGCTGAAAGCAGCCTGCATCGGGATCGGCGCTCGCGCGCTTCGCGAAATTTTCCACCACCCGCGCTTGCGCTTCCGGACGGTACGGTATTTTTCCGGACAGCGGATCAATGATCACCCCGGCGGTTTCCAGGTTGAGATACGCATTGCCATCGGCTTTCCATACGCCGCGCAGGTCGCCGGTCTCAGCATGCAGAACCGCACTAATGAGTAATAAGGACGATAGCCGGACTATCATCTACTTCGCTCTCTGCCTCTGCAGATTCTGGTGATGGACCACGTCGCGCTCGCCCTCCACGCAATCGTACTCAATCAACTCGGTGTCCGTGGGCCGTTTAGCGAGCGGAATCCGTAACGTCCAGGGCCGCGAGTACAGCGTCGGATCGGTGACCGTGGCTTCATAGATGATTCTATCCGCTGCGGTCATGGTAAATCGCTCGACAACCTCTTCGTTTTCGTCTACAAAGTTGCCTGCCTGGTCAAGCCACGTTTTTCCATTCAGACCGCTCACATCAACCACCAGCGTGTCTCTCTCCCAATGTCCACGCGTATCGCCCATCCATGCCCAATAGTTTTTGCGATGCGGACGGCCATCCAACGGGATCACACGCACACTATGTTCTGTTTCAGAGAGAATTGCGAAATAGTCGCCGTCCTGCACAATTTCCATGGGGAACGGCGGCACAAGCTGCCGTGGCACTCCGTGCGGATGGCAATATCCGACGGGATCGCGGTCCCGTTCGTCCCAGTTGAGCTTGGCTTGCTTGGCCGCTTCCGGCAAATAGGGTAGCTTGCCATCGGGCGGGTCCACGATGACCGATGGACCGGCCGGAATCTGATCGTCTGCCTCGTGCGCCTGCACATCGAAAGCAGCCGAGATGACTGCCGATTGCCAGACTCCCTGCATGTCCGGGCGCCCGTTAGCCAGCCTCGGAGGCGAGGACGATTGGCACCAAGCCGGTGCAACCATAAAAACCAAGATAGAAACCCACTGCATGATCATTCCGCGAAGTATCCTGAGGGTGGGGCCGCCGGGAAAGCGCGCCGGGCTCATCCGCCGCCCTCAGAAGAAACTCTCTACGAGGCGGCTCTCTATGCTCTTGTCCTCGATGGGAAAATGTATCACAGCCGCTTGGTCTTGTCGAATTTGCTGATCACACCCAGAATTTCGGTAATGGACGAGGTGCTCTTCCGACCCGGGGGAGCATCTCGCCGAGCCGATCGCATCCCGTGTCAAAAAGATGCAGCAGAGATCAGAGTTTGTCGGGAGGATAGGTACCACTTCGTACGATGTTTGCGTAATAACCACAGCGACGTTAGCTCGCTTTCCCAACCTAAATGGCGATAGGCTCTTTGGAACTGCCCTTTACAGTGACGGTCAATTCGACGATTCGCGTTATAACGTCGCTTTAATACGGAGTTGCTCCGCGGCGGGCGGAGATGTTCTCAATTACGCGGCCGTGACCGGTTTCACCAAAGACTGGCACGGCCGACTCACCATCGCCGAAGTGAAGGAACACCAGTCGGGCGCGCGCCTTTCGATCCGCGCTAAGGCTTTCTTGAACGCGACCGGACCCTTTTCCGACCGCTTGCGAGAGATGGCCTGTCCGGGAATCGCGCCGCGACTCATTCTGAGCAAGGGGGTGCACATCGTGCTGCCCTTGACTGCCGCCTTCGGACATAGCGCTATTTTGATTCCGAAGACGGATGACCGTCGCGTCATTTTCGCCATCCCTTGGCAGGGGCGCTTACTGGTGGGTACAACCGAGACGGATACCACCCTGGATGAGGTGCCGTCGGTCACCAGGGCTGAAGCCGAATATCTCCTCCGGCATTTGAACCGGTATCTCACGCGGCCTTTTCACCTCTCCGAAATAGTCGGCGCGATGGCCGGCGTTCGTCCTTTGGTGCGATCGGGAAAACGTTCCCCGACCAAAATCATCCGCGATTATGAAATCGAGGTCGAACCTCGCAGCGGCTTGATCAGCGTTCTTGGCGGTAAGTGGACCGTCTATCGATTGATGGCGGAAAATGCTGTTGACGCCGTCCAACGCGGCGTCAGGGACAAAATCACGCCTAGCCGCACCCGAGACTACGCCCTTTGGGGATCGGAAAGCCACAAGATTGAGGCTGCGGAAAATCTGGCGTCGCTTCACGGAATTGCTTCTGACATTGCGCGGCATCTGGTGGACAAGTTCGGAAGTTGCGCCGGCGGCGTGCTGGAACTCGTGCGGGCTGATCATTCCGTCGGCGCCCGCCTACTGCCGGAAACTCCGCAGATTGCTGCAGAAGTGGTCTATTGCGCCCGCGAGGAAATGGCGATGGGCATCGAAGATATCTGAGTCGCCGACTTGGCCTCCAGTCCTTCGATTGGCGGCTCGCCATCGAGGCCGCGCCCGCAGTCGGGAACATTCTAGCACGCGAGTTGGGCTGGCCGCGAGTTCGTACTGGGCAAGAAATCCGATTGTACGTGGATCGGATCCGTGCCAATGCTGAAGCTCTGGGTCTCGATCTCGTCCACGCCGGGACCATGCCGTGAGGCAGCACTCGTGAGCACACGCCGGCCATAAAGTCGTAAGATGGCGACGGCCGGTTTCGGCCGTTTCGGGCTGCCGCTCGCTCCGGCTACAATACTCAGAATGAAGGTCGCTATGGAGAACCGGCGCCGACGCGCCCTGGTGCATGTAGTCATGCTCGCCGCTGGTGGGCTGGGGTGCGCGCACGGGCAGTGGCTGAATTATCGCAACCCGCAAACGCCGCGGACACGTGACGGCAGGCCGAATCTTTCCGCGCCCCCGCCGCGCACGCGCGACCGCATGCCGGACCTGTCGGGTGTTTGGCACGTCGAGCCATCCGGGCTGGCGGAGATGAAACGCCTCTTCGGCGACGGCGTGGACAAAATCGATGTGCCAGGCATGGAAGCCGATACCATTTCGAAGTATGCAGTCAACATCCTCCTGGATTTCAAGCCGGAGGAGTCGCCGATGCGCCCCGAGGCGGCGGAGATCCTCCGGCAGCGCCGCGGCGATTCAATCCCCTCAAAGTCGTGCTTGCCCATCGGAATTCCGCTCGACACCATGGTTTCTGAAGTGAGTAAGATCGTCCAGACGCCCGGCCTAATTGTGATCATGCTCGAAAATGACAGCGCGGTGCGGCAGATTTACACCGATGGCCGCAAACTTCCGAGCGATCCCTCGCCATCGTGGTTCGGCTATTCAGTGGGGAAGTGGGAAGGCAACACGCTTGTGGTGGATACTGTGGGGTTCAACGATAGATCATGGCTCGACGTCATGGGCCATCCACACACCGAAGCCATGCATCTGAGGGAGCGCTACAGCCGTCGGGACTTCGGCCACATGGACGTGGAAACCACCGTTGACGACCCGGTCATGTACACACGTCCATTCACGGTTAAGGTGACCCACGAACTGCAGGCGGATTCGGACATCCTCGAGTACATCTGCGCAGAAAACGAGAAGGACAACGGCCACATCAAAAACTAAAAAAACATTTGATTCACGTCCACGACAACGTTGAGAATGCTAGATTTCCGTTCCTCAGTGAAACCGAACAGCAGGTGCGTTAGCGATCGAGACTGCCCGAAGGGGAGTTTGAAACACAAATCGAGTCCCATAGTTTTATTGCCCATTTGTCCCGCCTGACAAAATAGCCGGTGGCCAAGCTGCGCCGGCGGCGAATTGATAGAATTTATCTGCCAGGATCACCATGCGACATTTGGGTAAGAGCTGTCTCGTTGCTGTATCGGCCGCTGCCGTAACAGCCACTGTTTTCTTCGTGACGGCGCGAAGCGTAACGCCGGCTGCGGCTGCGGGTCCGGACGTTTCCGGCCGCATCGCCGGCAAGCCTGACTTCAACGGGATCTGGGAAGCCAACAACACCGCAAATTGGGACCTTCAGACGCATCAGTCGCGGCCTATGGTCGCGCAGCCGGGCCTGCTTCCGAACACCGTGGTTTCCGCCGCACCGGTGCTCGCGCTGGGTTCTTTGGGCTGGGTTCCGGCAGGACTGGGCGTGGTGGAAGGTGATGAGATTCCATATCAGCCTTGGGCGGCCGCAAGAAAGAAAGAGAACCAGGAACACTGGATCGATCGCGACCCGGAAATCAAGTGCTTCCAGCCGGGCATCCCGCGCGCCATGTACCTGCCGCATCCGTTTCAGATCATTCAGAGCAACACGCAGATCCAGATGATCTTCGAATTTGCCAATGCACAGCGGACTATTCATCTGACCAAGATGGAGCCTTATCCGAATGTGCTGTGGATGGGATACTCGACCGGACATTGGGACGGCGATGCGCTGGTGGTCGATGTTTCGAACTTCACCGACGCGACATGGTTCGACCGCGCCGGCGATTTCCATAGTGACGATTTGCACGTGACTGAGAGATATACCTCGGCCGGCAAGGACGTGATCCACTACGAAGCCACCATTCAAGACCCGCAGGTATTCACGCGGCCCTGGAAGATCAGCATGCCTCTCTACCGGCGGCTGGAGCCGAATGCCCAGCTCATGGACTTCAAGTGCGTCGAAATGGTGGAAGAGACGCTCTATGGGCATCTTCGCAAACAGCAATTGGTCAAGCACTGGGAAGGCAAGACCATGAACGTGGATATCACGCGCAAGATTCCGCCGGGCGAAGAAGTCTACGAACGCTATGTGTCAGGGAATCCGCCCGCCAAGAAGTAACTTGAGAGTTTGGGAAATGAAGAATCAGGAGATTAATGTTATGCAAGCCAAGCTAAATTTTGGAGCCGTTGTCGCGGCAGGCATTGCTTTGCTGATGTGCGCATCCCCGCTGAGAGCGCATCATGCGTTCGCGGCCGAATTCGATGAAAAGAAGCCGGTCCACTTTCCCGATGCCACGGTGACGAAAGTCGAGTTCATCAATCCGCATAGTTGGATTCACGTCGATGTGAAGCAACCGGACGGAACGGTGGAGAACTGGGCCATCGAAGCGGGGAGTCCCAACATTTTAATGCGGCGCGGCATCACCCGGTATACGCTCAAGGCCGGGGACAAAATTGTCGTAGAGGGATATCAGTCCAAGGACGGAACGCACCGCGCCAACGGCCGCGACCTCACGCTGCCGAATGGCCAGAAGCTGTTCCTTGGATCGCAAGAGAACACGGGCGCTCCGTACGAAGTGCCGCGTCCCGGCGTGGATACACAGAAGTAGGCATCGATGAGCCACCGATTCGGAATAGTAATGGCGGGTGTAGGCGCCCTGGTGGGCCTGGCAGCGGTTACTATGCGTGGCCAGACTCCGGCGGCACCCGCCAAATCAACAACCGCCAGATCAACCGGCACGGCGAAAGCGGGAAATCCGCCTCGGACGGCGTGGGGGGATCCGGACCTGCAGGGTACCTGGTTCGTGCTGTACGACGTGCCGCTGGAACGCTCGGAGGCGAATGCAGGCAAGGAGTTCCTGACCGACGCGGAAGTGGCTGCGGCGGACGAAAACAAGGGCTTGAATCCGGGGCGGAATGCGCGCTCCTCGAATAGCGCCCAGGACGTGAGCGGCGCCTATAACGCGGTTTTCAATTCAGTTTTGAAGACCGGCAAACGCACTTCCATGATCATCGATCCGCCGGACGGGCAAATTCCTCCGCTGGTTGGCGCGTTCCCGGCGGGGCGCGGCGGCCGCGGAGGCCAGGGAGCCCCGGGCGCTCGGGGCGGCTTTGGGTTGGGAACAGGTCCGGGGGTGAACGATAATCCGGAGACCATACCGCAATCGCCGCGTTGCCTGGGGGTGCCTATGCCGTTCCTCCCGCTGAACACGCTTTTCGCCCAAGGGACAGTGATGCAGGTGGTGCAGTCTCCGAAATCCATGGGGATCTACATGGAGGACGATCACGCCGGCGGCGGAAACCGGGTGGTGTTCATGGACGGCCGCCCGCACGCGCCGAAAACCGCGAAGTTTTACCTGGGAGACTCGCGCGGCCATTGGGAAGGCAACACCCTGGTGGTCGAGACCACGAATTTTCTCCAGGGTTTTCGCGGGTCCAATCCCGACACCTATAAAATGATTGAGCGCTTCTCGCGTGTCGACGCGAACACTTTGCGGCGCGACATCACTTTTGAGGATCCGAAGACCTGGACCAAACCATGGACCGTTACCATCGAGATGGGCCGAGCGCCGGATCAACGTCACATGATCTTCGATTCCGCCTGTCATGAAGGGAATTACGGGATGACTGGAATCCTGGTGGGTAATCGCCGGCAGGAGCAGACTGAGAAGAAGTAAACCAGGGTTGTTCCCGCTCATACTCCCGCTTGCGTTCGGCAGCGGCATCGCTGCTCTGATCTATGAGGTGGTCTGGTTCCAGCTGTTGGAACTGGCGATCGGCTCGACGGCCGTCTCTCTGGGAATTCTCCTCGCCACATTCATGGGGGGCATGTGTGCCGGTAGTTTGCTGCTCCCGCGTCTCGTCTCCGCCGGCAGGCATCCGTTACGCATATACGCGCCGATCGAGGCCGGCATCGGTCTACTGGGAATTCTGGTCTTACGGCTGATACCGCTCATGAGCGGTGTTTACATCGCGAGGAGCGAGTACGGCCTGACCGGATTCGTGCTGCGAGGAATGGTCGCGGCTGCGTGCCTCTTGCCCCCAACCTTACTGATGGGCGCGACACTGCCCGCCTTGGCGCGGCAGGCTAACACGGCGCAGAATCGTATCCCGTGGCTTGGCCTGATTTACGTTGCGAACATCGCTGGTGCGGTATTGGGATGCCTTCTGGCGGGTTTCTACTTACTCCGCCAGTACGACGTCACCGTGGCGACGTACGTAGCGATCGCGATCAACGTATCGATGGCTGTGATGGCGCTCGCACTGTCAGGGGCGATTACTCGTGAGGACGAACCAGAGAAACCGGCCGCGATGCGTCTAGAAAGGGCATGGATCCTCTACATTTCCATCTCGCTGTCGGGGCTGTGTGCACTGGCGGCGGAAACGATCTGGACGCGCACGCTCGGTCTGCTGTTCGGCGCATCGGTCTACGTATTCTCCATCATTCTGGCTGTTTTTCTCGCGGGTCTCGGGATCGGCGGCGGGATTGCGGCATTGCTCTGCCGAATCATCGTGCGCCCTCGCGTGGCATTGGGATGGTGCCAATTCCTAGCGGCGGGCGCCATTGCCTGGACAGCGTACAATCTGGGTGCTTCGCTCCCGTACTGGCCCATCAACCCGCTGATCTCGTCAAATATCTGGTTCAACTTCGAGCTGGACCTCGCCCGCGCGTTTTGGGCTTTGTTGCCCCCGACGTTGGTGTGGGGTGCCAGTTTCCCCCTGGCGCTCGCGTCGGCCGCCTCAGGAAAACAGGACACCGCGAGACTTATGGCCACGATCTACGCCGCCAACACGTTCGGAGCGATCATCGGCGCACTCGGCGCGAGTATGCTCCTCATCCCCTGGGTCGGTTCCCAGCGCGGAGAGCAAGTGCTGATTGTGCTATCCATGGTTGGCGGCCTGCTCCTTCTGCTGCCGTGCAGACCCGGCCGGGCGAGTTTGGGTCTTGGCGGAATGGCACTGCTGTTTGGGTTTCTGTTTACCTACAGCGTCCCGGCTGTTTCGAAACTGTTGATCGCATATGGCCGCTACGCCGCGACCTGGGTCGGCAAGGGCGACATCATCTATGCCGGCGAAGGCATGAACTCGTCGGTGGCTGTTTCGAGCTTTCCGAACGGAGTGCTGACATTTCACGTCGCCGGCAAAATCCAGGCTTCGAATGTGGCGCGGGACATGCGGCTCCAGCGCATGCTGGGGCACCTTAGTACCCTGACGAACGTCCATCCGCGCTCGATCCTTGTGATCGGCTGCGGCGCGGGGATTACGGCAGGCGCCATATCGATCGATCCGAGAGTCGAACACGAAACCATCGTGGAAATTGAGCCGTTGGTGCCGCAAGCCGCTGCCCGTTACTTTAAGGAGCCGAACCTGGATGTCCTCCACAATCGGAAGGTCCAGGTGCGCATTGACGATGGCCGGCACTTTCTGATGACCACGAAGGAGCGGTTCGACGGCATCACGATCGATCCACTGGATCCTTGGGTGAAGGGCGCTGCGAACCTGTACACTCAAGAATTTCTCGAAGTCCTCAAGCAACATCTCGAGCCGGGCGGCGTCGTTACAATGTACATCCAGTTGTTCGAGACCGATCTGGAGGCGGTCAAAAGCTCGGTCGCGACATTCTTTGAAGTCTTTCCCAACGGCACCCTCTGGGGAAATCCGTACGAGGGGCGGGGTCACGACATGGTCTTATTAGGCCAGATCGACCCGCTGCGGATCGATCTCGATGACATGGAGGAGCGGATCGGCTATCGAGGCGGCAACAGCCGGATTGCGCAATCGCTCACGGAAGTCGGTATGGCCTCGCCGGTCGATCTATTCGCTACGTATGCCGGCCGGAGATCCGATCTCACACAGTGGCTTCGGGGCGCCGTCATCAATCACGACCGGAACCTTCGTATGCAATATCTCGCAGGGCTGGGTTTAAATCTCGACGATGCCGCCGCCATTTACGCAGGCATTCTGGCTTACCGGCGCTTTCCCGCGGATCTGTTCGTCAGCAAAGAAGGAAGAGTGGATTCGCTGCGGGAGGCCATTCGCCGCCGACCGTGAGTGTTTTTGCGGGCAACCTGGCCTTACTGCGCCTTGGGAGCGTTGACGGGCAGGTTCTTCAGGTCGAACTGGATGCTCGATTGAACTAATTCCTGCAACTGCGCGAGTTGGATGGCGCCTTGCACGTGGACCACTGTCAATTCGTTCGGCTCGGCAGTAATCAGTAGAAAGCCGGCGGGCTTGCCCGCATCGCTAAACATATAGATTTCGGTCGACTCCTTCTCTTCTTTCACGTTGATGATGCGCGACCAGCCTGGCGTACCCGCCACCTGCTTGCGCAGAGGCGCCAAATCGGCGTCTGTAAACGCACCATCGTTCGCAAATTCGTAACTTCGGACGAACACGCCGGTCACGTTCAGCGATTGCATCCAATCCTTTGGAGGTGGTATTTTTCAGCACGGCCGCGAGGACCGGGCCGTCGAGATCGACTTCCGTTTTTTCACTGGCCTTGGCCGCCACGGAGTCCAACTTCAATTCCAGTTTTTGCCCCCATGCTGGTGCAAGTGCCATGGTTAAAACGGCTAAGAGCAGTGTTTTCATGGTGTCCTTTCGTCGTCAGGGCTTCCGTAAGGGGCCGGCCCCTAAACCATATACGCATGAGGGCCGGGTCGGGATCGCAGGAGTTTTTCATGGAATGCGGGGCGTGCCGGCCCGGTCGCAAGCGTCCGGCCAGCCCTCTTTACAAGCGAGTGCATAAAGAGCGGCCGGCCGCCGATCGCGAATTTCGCCTTTGGCTCCTCGCAAGACAATCGGAAAATCCTTGAGTGTTGGTGGCGCGGTCGCGAAGGTCCCCAAGCCCCGCGCCAGCAAGATCGAATTCCGGCAAGCCGTTTGAAACCCGAGTTCGCATCCAATTCTGAAGGGCCCGGCCGCGCTGGAAGGATCGAGCCGGCGAAGATCCTCGCCCGATCGCGCCAACGCAATGTCCATGAGTCCGGCTTCGTTGCATGCCCAGCCCGATCCCTGGTTACAAAAGCCCAACTGCAAATCCGCGAGATACGGGCAGGCATACGCTCGCCCATCCTGGCAGGCTTGGCGCCAGAACGGCAGCCATTGCCCGGGATGGCTGTCGCCAACTCCTTGCGCGGCGCTGATCCCCACAAACACCAGGGCCCAGATCGAGATATAGGCCAGGTTGCGCCGGTGCGACGCCAGGGACCGGCCTAATGCTGACGGGTCGAACGCATGCAGCCACCGGGAACGCGCAAAGCGATCGATCCCCTGAATTGACAAGTTCAAAAGCGGTACCTGAAGAAGCTTGTCGTAGAACGTCGGCATGCCCCTGCTGCCCAGCAGTTGGTACAACACGACCGTGCTCAGCCCGTATAGCGCGCCATAGATAATGCGTCCCAGTTCGGTGCGCGGCGAAGTGGAGGGATCGTTGAACAGCAGATGCATCCCCAGAAAGACGGAAATCGGAATATACGAATCATAGAAGAAATAAATGCCTGTCATGGCGGAATAGAGAAGGCCGAATGCATAGGTCGCCACCACGGCGGACATGGTCATGGAAGTCACGCCGAAAAAGAATTGTCCCGGCAGGCCGATCAGAAACAGCACCAGGTACATGTGCGGCGGATAGAACTGGGTGCTGGCGATATTCTGGCCCCAGGTGAGATTGCTGGCGCCAGTCGCCAGCAGGACCAGCGAGAAGACCGCGAGCGGAAATGACGACGGATTGAAGATATGGACGCGCCGGCCGTCCTTATTCCACCGGAGCAGGTCCTTGGCCGCAAGCCCGACCGCCACCATTATGAATTGCAGGTAAAACCAGTCCGGCTTGAACCAGAGGAACAGATTGATGCTGAAGACGACCGGGAACTGGGCGAACCCGAGCGTATAAGTATCGCGCCGCGTCCAGCCGAGCAGCATGTCGAAGGCATAGGCGAAGATCAGTTGGCCAAGAATGAGATGGGCGGAGGCGTAGACCTGCGGCCAATATAGGCCCCAATACAACAGTACCGAACCCTGCGCGCATGCTTGCAGGTAGTGCTGCTTGCGTAAAACAACTTCGAGTTTGAGCATTCGCCCGCGGCGCCGGCTCCAGAACAGGAGCGCCGCGTTCCACGCGCCGAGCGCGGCCGCAGCGGCCAGAAACGCCCACTGCAGTTTCGGATTCTGGCGGACCGGAGCAAGCAGAACAAGCCCAGCGAGACCGGATGTAAACAGAATAGGTAGAAGCAGCACCCGCAGTGCTGGTTCCCGCGCCACGTAAGTCTCCGCATCAATTTCCGTCTTCAATTTGCGACCCAACCAAGCATACTACCCGATCCCGCCGACCTGGTTATTGTGTGCCGCCCCCCGCCGCTGCGCCCCGGTTCGTCTGATCCATGCCGCTACGCGGGGCGCCGCTTGACCAGGGCTCGATCGCGTACGTCGTGGGCAGATTGGGCGGGTTGTAGTTCGTCGATGGGTCATTCTTCCGATCGAGCACCGACTGATGGAGCACGGAACCGTCCCGGATCGATCGCGGCCGTTTGCGGTAGAGGATCCACTCATAGCCGGGCGGCGGCAAACTGGGGTTCCAATGGCGACGCGGCATGTATTCCAAGATCT
>CAZKQQ010000003.1:29008-39687 GCA_964554945.1 uncultured Solibacteraceae bacterium
CGCACCGCACATGGAATCATGCATCGTGTCGCACGCATTAGCGGGAGCATATTTGGTCGCTGCGGATTTGCCGAGGACCTCGTTGATCATTGCCGTACGTACTTTCAGATCCGCGGCGGCGGCTTCCGCGATCATCCACTCCAGTGTGACCTTGGCCAGGCCGCTCTGCGCCTCGGGATAACCGCCGCCGATGTCGGAATGCACGCCGGCAAACCAGACCTGCTTATAATTTTGCAGTCCTTCCGGATCACCCCAGAGGTTCTGTCGAAAGAAACATCTGCGTTCATCGATGGAAATTGCATGTCTTCCGATATAGATGTCGGGATTGTTCTTCGAATAGCGAACGCTCAGCGGATCCGTGATCCAGCCGACGGAACTGACGGTGTCCCACACGCCCACAAAGTGTGGTTTGCATTCCAGCGAAAAGGTTGTTTTGAACTGAAACGCCATCTTTTCGCCAGCGTCGTCCATCCGCTTGAGTGAGCGCAGGATATAGGGAATGAGCTGTTGATTGTCGCGCGGCAGCAGGCCGAACATATGGAGCATCGACGCCAGCACGCGCACGGTGTAAGCCCCGCGGCTGAAGCCAAAGAGGTACAGGCGGTCATTGTTCTCCCAATTTTGGATGAGGAAACGATAGGCGTCTCCAACGTTGTCCAGCAATCCGTATCCGAAAGCCAGGCCCAGCACCTTCGTAAACCACTTGGCGGTCTTGGTGAGCGCATTGTTGGCGCCCATGGTTCCAATACCGGGATCGTAGTACGCCACCTGTACCTTCGGGTCCTCGAGCGCCAGGACGCTGAACAACTTGATCACATTGGAATTGCGGTCGCCGAATTCGTTTCCGGTTCCGTCGCAACAGATGACGATATTTTTTGGCATGCCAGCCTCCAATCAACAAGGAACTGAGCCCGTATATAGCATTCCGGTGGAAGGCCGCCGCCAGTGCGCGGTTGATCCGAGTTGAAATCGGCGATCCTGATGGTTATATGATTGGTCTCGTGATCGACGCTGTCAAGCGTGGATGGGCCGCGAAACCATTTATCGGCCTATGGCATGGACTCCCAGACGATCGGACGATGGTGGGCCTTCCAGCCGTCGATAAGGTTGACATAGCGGTCCTCGAGTAGCGCCCGCTTGAGTTTCAGCGTAGGAGTCAGCAGGCCGTTTGCTACTGTCCAAGGACCATTCACGATCGCGATGAAGGCCACTCGCTCGTGGTTCTCGAGATGCCCGTTGGTTTCTTCCAGCAAGGCACGCAGCGAATTTTCCAATGCGGCGCGGGCCTGAGGGTCGCGGCATCGGCTCCGCGAAGCATCCGAGATCAAGATCACCGCAAATGGGCTGGCAAGACCCGCGCCCATCAGGCAAGAGGTTTCCACGTCGGCGTGCGCGGACAGCCTGCTTTCGATGGGAGCCGGCGCCACGTATTTGCCTTTGCTGGTCTTGAACTGCTCTTTGATGCGTCCAATGATTTTGAGTTGCCCGTCCGCTGCGATCTCCGCGACATCGCCTGTTCGAAAGAAGCCGTCGGGCAGGAAGGAATCCCGAGTGGCCTGCGTGTCCTTGTAATACCCCAGCATGTTCATGGGACTTTTGATCTGCAACTCGTTCTGCTCGCCCAGTCGCGCTTCCACGCCATCGACGGCCACACCCACGAAACCCGGCCGCACGGTCCCAGAACGGGGTAGATGAGTGATCAATGTCTCGGTCATGCCGTAGCCTTCAACCAGGTTCAGCCCCAGTTCGCGATACCAGCGCAGAGTCTTGGGCGGCATCGGCGCTGCGCCGCATGCCGCATGGCGCACCGTGCTGAGTCCTAATTGGTCCAGGATCCGGCGTTTGATTAGCCCATTCACCAGCGGTATCCGCAAGAGCATCCTCAATTTCGGCTCGGGCATCTTTGCGAATACGCCTTGCTGTAATTTCATGAGTAATCGCGGCACGGACAGAAAAATAGTGGGCCGTGCCCGCTGCAGATCGGCGATGAATGTTTCCAATCCTTCGCTGAAGAAAACCCGTGCGCCCAAGTGGATGAAAAGAAACTCCACTCCTACGCGCTCCACAATATGGGCCAGCGGTAAATAGGAGAGAATCCGTTCTTCGCCGGTTAGTCCCAGGATCGAGGCGAGCGTCCTCGCGTTGTAGATGAATGCGGCGAACGTGTGCATGACGCCTTTGGGCATGCCGGTGGTGCCGGAGGTATAGATCAAGGTGGCCAGGTCGGATGCGGGCCGCGTCGGGGACTCCGCGAGCGGAGGTGTGGCCGCCACGATCTTCTCCCATGAGGTGCATCCGGTGCCCGCCGCGGGAGGAAGCAGGATCGCGCAAACGGCAACCGGAAGGCCGAGCGGAGCCATCTCTTTCTCATCGGTCGAACCCAGAAAACACGCCTTGGCTTCGCAGTGTTGGAGGATCTGTCGCACCGATTGCGGGCGCAGTGAGGAGTATACCGGCACCGAAACGTGCCCGGCCATCCAGATGGCGAGATCGGCGAGGAGCCACCACGCGCAGTTCTTGGAAAGAATGGCGATTCGCGATCCGGGCTCCCAATTCTGTGCTTTGAGGTGAGCCGCCACTCGCCGGGACTCGTCAACGGCCTCCGCCCATGTCCAATCGCGGGTCTTTCCGCCGCCGTACGGCTGTGTCAGGAAGACGTGCGACGCCCGTTCGCGCTCCCAGCGGTAAGCGCGTTCCAACGGAAGATCGTCTTGAGTCACGATCGACATCAGGCCCGAGATTCCGGTTGCCTTTTATGTTACCCATGGGTAAGATATCAGTTGCGTAGCCAACCTGTCAATTGGTTACCGGCCACGATGCCCAAAGACGCGACTCTCTCACCGCCGCACTGGAAGGCCTTCGCTGACCGTCGGCGGGATCCTGCCACGAAGCGCGAGGCAGTCCTGAAAACGGCCGCTCAGCTGTTTCTGGAAAAGAGTTACACGAGGGTTTCGATGAACGATGTCGCGGAGCGCTTAAGGATCACCAAGCCCGCCCTCTACCACTATTTCCGAAACAAGGAAGAGATCCTGCTGGAGTGCTACCGGCTGGGCACGGGGTTGATCGAAGGGATACTGAACGACATCGCCTCCCGGTGCGGCACAGGGCTGGAGAAGGTGGAGGCCTTCATCTACTCGTATGCCAATGTGATGACCGTCAGTTTCGGGCGCTGCTTGATGCGTCTCGATGACGGCGACCTGTCGCCCGACGCCTTGGTCGAAGTGCGCAGCTACAAGCGAAAGATCGACCGAAGGCTTCGATCATTCATTCAGGAAGGCATTGCGGATGGTTCTATCACGGCGTGCGACGCCAAGATCGCCGCATTCTCAATCGCCGGAGCGATGAACTGGATTTGCCACTGGTACGAGCCGGCAGGCGCTCTCTCGGCGGACGAAATTGCATCGCAGTTTGCGCGTACATTGACGCAAGGCCTGGTACGGAAGGATCGCGCCGCAGCTGTTGGCGATCCGAAAAGGGGAGAAGACCATGGAAACCGTTAAAACGCAGCGTGTCACGGCGAAGGCAGCCCAGGGCGGCAGCTTTTTGACCGAGGAACGAAAACCCGACGAAGTCTTCACGCCGGAGGACCTGACCGAAGAGCACCGGCAGACCGCCAAAACGGCGCTTGAGTTCACGCTCAAGGAGGTTTTGCCGCTCGCCGATCAAATTGAAGCCAAGAATTTCGAAGTCACTCGGAGTCTGCTGCGCAAGACCGGCGATCTGGGCTTAATGGCTGTGGACATTCCCGAAGCCTACGGCGGCCTCGAAATGGACAAAGTGACTTCGGCCATCATCGCCGAGTCAATCAGCAAATTAGCAAGCTTTTCGGTCGCCTTTAGCGCACATGTCGGAATCGGCACCCTCCCCATCGTCTGGTACGGCACCGAGGCGCAGAAACGGAAATATCTACCGAAGCTGGCTACCGGGGAATGGATCGCTTCGTACGCGCTTTCTGAATCGTCGTCCGGTTCCGATGCCTTGAATTGTCGGACACGAGCGGTGTTGTCGCCGGATGGCAAGCACTACGTGCTCAACGGCGAAAAGATGTGGATTACCAATAGCGGGTTCGCGGACCTGTTCACGGTCTTTGCGAAGATCGATGGCGAGAAATTTTCCGCGTTCATTATTGAGCGCAACACGCCGGGTTTTTCGGTGGGCCCGGAGGAACACAAGCTTGGCATCCGGGGCTCCTCCACCTGCCCGCTCATTCTGGCCGATTGCACAGTGCCGGTAGAAAATCTGCTCGGCGAGGCCGGCAAAGGCCACCACATCGCGTTCAACATTCTGAACATCGGCCGGTTCAAGCTGGGAGCCGCCTGCGTCGGCGGCGCGCGGAACAGCCTGCAGGACGGCATCCAATATGCGAAGGAGCGCAAGGCGTTTGGCAAATCCATCGCAGAATTCGGTTTGATCCAGGAAAAACTCGCCGAATGCGCGGTGGGAGTCTATGCGGGAGAATCGCTGGTCTATCGTACTATCGGGATGATCGACGCGGCCTTGACGGATCTCGACGCGGGAGGCGCCGCGCGCGAGATCCAGAAGCGCATCGAAGAATACGCCGTCGAGTGTTCCATCCTCAAGGTGTGGGGCTCGGAAATGCTGGATATGGTGGTTGATGACGTCCTGCAGATCTACGCCGGATATGGTTATGTCGAAGAATACCCGGCCGAGCGCGCTTACCGCGATTCGCGCATCAATCGTATATTTGAAGGCACCAACGAGATCAACCGGCTCATCATCACGGGTTGGCTCATGAAGCGTGCGATGGCCGGGCAGTTGCCCCTGCTGCCGGCGATCAAACGCCTGATGGACGAGGTGATGGCTGGTCCGGTCACCCCGGAGGAACGGGAAGGCCCGCTAGCGGCCGAACACCACCTGCTCGCGAGCGCCCGGAAGCTGGCCTTGTTTGCGGCGGGCGCGGCTTCCCAAAAGTTCGCCCAGGGCCTGGCCGACCAGCAGGAGGTGATGGGCGCGCTGGCCGATTGCATCATGGAAGTCTATGCTATCGAGTCGTGCCTGTTGCGCGCCGAAAAGCTTCTGGCTCGAAGCGGCGAAGCCGCATCCCGGCAGGCAATCGCCATGACGCGATTCTACGGGGCCAAGGGTATAGAGCGCATCGAACTCGCAGCACGCAAAGTTATTGCCGGCTCGGCCGATGGCGACATGCTGCGCACGCAAATGGCGATCTTGCGGCGGCTCTCCAAGCATGAACCGGCCAATACGATCGCGCTCGGCCGCCAGATCGCCCGGCACGTCTTGGACGCGGGTCGCTACAGCCTGTGAACTAGAACTCCATAGGTTCTCGAATGGCAAAGACCCGATTGGTGGTTGACCTGACGGAGATCGAATTCATAGGGCTTACCGCGCAAGCACGCGCAAGCGGGCTGACCATCGAGGATCACGTGCGGCACGTGCTGGGCGCGGAAAAAGTCGAGATCAACGACAAGGACATACGGAAGCGCGCTGCAAAAGGTCCTGCGAAAGGTGCCCGGAAGAAGGCGCGGGCCAAGCGGGCAAGTCGAAAAAGCATTCGGAAAGCGCCCAGGCACAAGTAGCCTGATATACTGACGCGTTTGAGATGCCTCTAGATATTGCATCCCTGCAGACCTGGGTCGGCAGGACCGAAACACGCACCGATCAGATCACAACGGCGCCCATCACCGCTCTCTCCGCCACATTCGATCGCGATGACCCGGAGCCGCGGCCCGGTGATCCGCTCCCGCCGCTCTGGCACTGGCTGTACTTTCTCCCTCGCGATCGCCAGTCGGACCTCGCACCCGACGGCCACGCGCACCGCGGTGGTTTTCTTCCTGCTGTGCCACTGCCGCGCCGCATGTGGGCGGGCAATAAGCTGCAGTTCCTGCGGCCTCTGCGCGTCGGTGAGACCGTCACGCGCACCTCGAAGATTCTCGACGTGCGCCATAAGGAAGGCCGCACTGGTCCGCTGGTCTTCGTTCGTGTGCGGCATGAGATCGGCGATGCCCTGATCGAAGAACACGAGATCGCTTATCGCGATAAGGCCAAGTCTGGAGAAATCGCGCCCTCCGCCGCGCTTGCTCCTGCCGAAGCGCAATGGGAACGTGTCATCAACCCCGATGACGTTCTGCTGTTTCGCTATTCGGCCCTGACCTTCAACGGGCACCGCATTCACTACGACCGGCGCTACACGACCGAAGTGGAAGGCTACCCCGGGCTGGTTGTCCACGGCCCCCTCATTGCTTCTCTGTTGGCGGACTTGTTGAGGCGTAGGCTGCCCACCGCCGTCGTCCTTAGCCTCAGCTTTCGAGCAATGAGCCCGCTGTTCGACACGGCTGCATTTACCGTATGCGGACAGCCTGAAGAGAGTGGGAAAATCGTACGGCTGTGGGCGAAGAACGCGGAGGGCGGCCTGGCGATGGATGCAACCGCGACTCTGAGATGAGATTCGGAATGGATGCTGCGATTGCCCGCTCTTACCTGTTCGTGCCGGGAAACCGTCCGGACCGCTTTGACAAGGCCTATGCGGCGGGCGCCGGCGCCGTCATTATCGATCTCGAAGACGCCGTGCCCCCCGCTGAGAAGTCCAAGGCACGCACGGCTGTCGAAGCCTGGGTCGATCCCGCGCATCCAGTAGTGCTGCGCATCAATAGCGTCGAGTCCGATTGGTTCCGCGACGATGTCACCTGTTCCGGCATGCCGGGTATCCAAGCGATCATGCTGCCGAAAACCGAAAGCGTCGCGCACCTGCGGCGTGTGGAAGAGTTGCTCGGCCAGACTATTCCGATTCTGCCGTTGATTGAAACCGCGCAGGGTTTTGCAGCGGCGCTCGAGATCGCCCGCGACGCAGCCGTGCACCGGCTCATTTTCGGCTCGCTCGATTTTCAACTGGATGTCGGCATCCCTGGCGATAACGAAGAGTTGCTCTATTTCCGATCGCAGTTGGTGTTGATCTCGCGGCTGGCGGGCAAACAACCGCCCGTCGACGGCATCAGCACTGCTATTGATAATCCCGAGCTTCTGCGTGGCGATACGCTGCGCGGCCGCCGGCTTGGGTTTGGGGGCAAACTCTGCATCCATCCCAAGCAGATTCCCATCGTCAACGATTGTTTCCGTCCGACGGATGCCGAGGTCGCCTGGGCGCGGCGCGTGGTCGACGCCGCGGCCTTGTCGAAAGGCGCGGCGGTTGCCGTCGAAGGCCAGATGGTCGACCGTCCCGTGATCGTCAAGGCACAGCGGGTTCTGGACGAATTGGAGCGCGTAGCGGGGAAGCCTGCCGCCGGTTAGCCCCGCCTGGACGGCAATCTACCGGCGCCCCGACTTTCGGCTAGGGCCGGTTCACCACTCGATCCGGTTTGAGTGATTTTGATATTCTATGCCGAAGATGAGGTTGCGCATTCTTCTGAGCATTCCGATCTTCGCCGCGGCCGTCGCGGCGCAGACTCTGCCGGACGGGCCCGGGAAGGAACTCGTGGAGACGATCTGCAGCGCGTGCCACTCGCTCGCCAACGTGACCACGCAGCAAAAGACAAGAGAAGAGTGGCAGGCCAAAGTAACGGAGATGCTGCAGGAGGAAACCGACGTCACGGGTCCTGAGCGCGAGACCATCCTCAATTATCTGGCGGCGCACTTTCCGAAACCTGGGAAGATCAACGTCAACAAGGCGGAAGCGAAGGAGTTGGAAACGGCCCTGGATCTTAGCAGTAAGGACGCCGCGGCGATCGTTCGTTACCGCGAGGAAAACGGAAATTTCAAATCTCTTGACGATCTGAAGAAGGTGCCCGGCGTCGACCCTGCAAAAATCGACGTTAAGAAGGATCGCTTGGAATTTTGAGTGGATCCGTCAGCCGAGCTGAGCAACACTACGCCCACAATTTGGGAATCAGATTACCACCGGTGACTGTCGGTCGTTCGGCGCGGCCGTTGTGCGAATATGTGACCCTCAGGTGATCCAACCCGAGCAGGTACAGGATCGACGCGTGGACATCCCAGACGTGGTGCGGCTCTTCGGCTGCGCGCAAGCCGATCTCGTCGGTGGAACCGATCGCTTGGCCGCCTTTCACGCCGCCGCCCGCCAGCCACATCGTGAATCCCCACGGGTTGTGATCGCGGCCTGATTTTTCGGGTCCGGCGCCCGCCGTGAGCTGAGCAAACGGAGTGCGTCCGAATTCGCCGCCCCACACGACCAGCGTGTCCTTCAGCAGGCCGCGCGCTTTTAGATCTTTTAACAGCCCGGCTACCGGCTTGTCTGACGACTTGCAGTTCTGCGTGTGATTGTTTTCGATGTCGCTGTGCGCGTCCCAGCGCGACCCGGAGCCGCTGTACACCTCGACGAAGCGAACTCCTCGTTCCACCAGCCGCCGCGCCAGAAGCAGGTTCGTGCCATAAGCCGAGGTCGCGGGGTCGTCCATGCCGTAAAGCTTTTTGGTCGCCTCGCTTTCCTGGCTCAAGTCCACTGCTTCGGGCGCCGCCGATTGCATCTGATACGCCAGTTCGTAGGAACGGGTGCGCGCGTCGAGTTCGGTGTCATCCTGCTTATCGCGCGAATACCATTCGTTCAGCGCGCGCAGAAATTCCAGTTTGTTGCGCTGCTGCGGATCGGTGGTTCCGGCCGGCGGCTTCAGATTCAGAATCGGCGTATCGCCTTGTCGGAACAGCGTGCCTTGATAGGTTGCCGGCAGGAAGCCGGAGCCGTAGTTTTGAACGCCGCCAAGAATTTCTTTATCGTCCTGCATCACGACGAAGCTCGGAAGGTTCCGGTTGGCGCTGCCCAGCCCGTACATCACCCAGGAGCCGAGCGAAGGACGGCCGGCCAGGATCGTGCCGGTGTTCATCTGGCATACGCCGCCAACGTGATTGACAGCGTCGGACTGGCACGAGCGGATCACTGCGATGTCGTCGACCATTTCCGCGGTGTAGGGCAGCCAGTCGGAGACCCAAAGGCCGCTTTGGCCATGCTGCTTAAAGGCACGCCGGGCGGGGAACAGCCCATCACTCGGCTTTGCGCCCTGAGCTGTGATCAGATTTTCCGTATGGAACGAAGCCGGAACTGGCTGGCCCGCCAGTCTTTGCAACTCGGGTTTCGGGTCGAAGAGGTCGACCTGGCTGGGGCCGCCTTCCATGAAACACCAGATTACATTCTTGGCGCGCGGCGCGATCTGCGGTGGCTTGGGCGCGAGCGGATCAACCGCCGCGGCGTAGCCGTCCTCGGCCAGCATGTTGGCGAGCGCAATCCCGGCCAAACCGCTGCCCGCGCGCGTGAAGAACTCGCGGCGGCTGGAAACTCCCCAATGATGATTCGAGTTCATGGTTCGATCCTCAATTGATGTACAAAAATTCGTTGGAATCGAGCAACGCCTGCGAGAGATCGACAAACGCAGCCGCCCGCGCCGGATCGATTCCCGCCGGAAGAGTTGCCGGAAGCGGCGGCTTGGTTTTGTCGCCACCTGCCAGGCGGCCCGCCATGACCGGAGTCTGTTTTGCCAAAAATTCCGCGGCCATCTTCTGTTCTTCCGCCGATGCCGCGCGCCCGTACGCCAGGCGGAATGCCCTGTCCACCTGGGCTTGCGGCGACAAGCCGCTGTCATTCAGCACGCGACCCGCAAAGTTCCGGGCCCACTGCAGAATTTCTTCGTTATTTATCAGCTCAAGCGATTGAGGCGCCGTCACCGTATTCTTGCGGAAATCGCAACTTTCAAACGTATTGGCTGAGTCGAGTTCCTGCAGCATCGGATACCGTAGATTTCGCCGCACGAAAATGTAGACGCTGCGGCGATAGGCGTTCGTGGGATCCTGCTCGGTCATCCACCCGCCCGCGGCGGCCGTCGCCGATAGTTTCGAAACCGCGCCCGGAGGTAGGGGAGGGAACACGCCCGGTCCCCCCATCTTCGTGTTCAGCAGCCCGGATATCTGCAGCATGGTATCGCGCACCGCTTCCGCTTCCTCGCGCCGCCGCTCCCAGCGCCAGCGCAGTTTGTTGTCCGGATCGGCTTGCGCCTTCTGCTCCACGTAATCCGGCGACTGCTGATAGGTGTTGGAGAGCAGAATCATACGGTGCAGCTTCTTGATGCTCCAGCCGTTCTCGATAAATGTGGCGGTCAGATAATCGAGCAGCTCGGGATGCGTCGGACGTGATCCCATCGTTCCGAAGTCCCCGGGTGTTGCCACAATGCCCTTGCCAAAGTGATAGTGCCAGATGCGATTCACAATCACCCTTCCGGTAAGAGGATTCTTCGGATCGGCCAGCCACTGCGCCAGAGCCGTACGCCGGCCGGTGGAAGTGATTCCCTCAGGCGGTGGCGTGATCTTGGCGTCGCTCGGGTCGAGAATCGAAAGGAATCCGGGCTGGACTTCTTCGCCCGGCGCATCGAGGTTCCCTTTAAGGAGCAGATGAGTGACCGGCGCCGTGCGGCCTAAATCGATCATGAACTGCCCTTCGGGCAGGCGCGCGGGCCTCAGTGAATCGAACTCGGCCAGTTGCTTCCTGAGTTCCGCATAACGTTTCCCGTTGTCGCCCTTCAGGCCGCGCAGCGTGCGCGCGTCCGGCTCTTCGTCAAACGTGATGCGCGGTTCGGCGGTGTGATACATCATCTGTTGGAAAGGGTCACGCTTCGCGGGGTCCATCAGAATGGCCGCCTGCACGTCACCCTCGAAGGTCTTGATGCCGCCGTCAATTTTGGACGCTCGCAGAGGTTCCACCAGTT
>CAZKQQ010000003.1:39697-43684 GCA_964554945.1 uncultured Solibacteraceae bacterium
CGCCATCTCGGCGCGAATGTCCTTGGTCTTCTCTTCCCAAACCGCCTTCTGCTCGTCGTATTTGCGGCGCTGCCCGGCATCTTTGATCGGCAGCGGTCCATCGCCGAACGTGGTGTTTGCGAAAAACGCCTGCAGGCGATAGTAATCCTTCTGCAAGATCGGATCGAACTTGTGGTCGTGGCAGCGCGCGCATCCGAACGTCAGCCCCATGAAGGTGACGCCCGTCACGGTGGTCATGTCATCGAGGGTTTCCTGGCGGCGGACTTTCAGCGCGGCTGCGTTGGTTTCGTCGATCCAGTGCCGGTTAAAGCCCATTGCTACCAGCGCGTCAGGATCGCCGGGATACAACTCATCGCCCGCGATCTGTTCTTTAACGAAGCGATCGTAGGGCTTGTCGTCGTTCAACGACTGAATGACGTAATCGCGGTACCGCCAGATGTTCGGCCGCGTCTCGTCGGCCTTGAACCCATTGCTGTCGGCATACCGCACCACGTCCAGCCAGTGCCGCGCCCAGCGCTCGCCGTAAGCCGGGGAAGCCAGCAGCCGGTCCACCACTTTGTCCCACGCATTGGGCGAATTGTCGCGCAGAAACTGCTGGATCTCGTCCTGAGTCGGGAGCAGGCCGGTCATGTCGAGAGTCGCGCGGCGCAGGAGTGTGAGCTTATCGGCGCGCGGATTGGGCTGGATATTTCTCGCCTCGAGCTTGGCCAGGATAAAGGCATCGATGGGAGTCTTGACCCAAGCCGTGTTTTTCACCGCGGGCGGCGCCGTCTTGGCGACCGGCTGAAACGCCCACCACTTGCGTTGCGCCGCGGTGAACGTATGGGTCTCGGCGGAGTACAAAGCCAAGGCCGAAAGAGATACGCCGAGCGATACAGCCAGATAGCGCATCGAGCCCTCCCAGTGCTGCGGCAAGTCTAACATTCCAAAGGCTCGTCGTCAATGCCAGGGCGTCATCCGCAATACTGTTATGTGGTAGCGTCGAAAGATGCTGTTTATGGTCATCGAGTATTTCAAGAGTCGTGACCCAAAACCTATTTATCAGCGCCTCCGCGAACAGGGGCGCCAGATGCCGGACGGCCTCAAATACATTGATAGTTGGATCGAACCGACTTTCCAGCGGTGTTTTCAGCTCATGGAAACGGACGATCTCCGCCTTCTGCAGCGTTGGATCATCTGTTGGACGGACCTCACCGATTTTGAAGTAGTTCCGGTTGTCCCCTCGAAGGACACTCGAGAAATTGTCGAGGGCTTACAATGAACCGGCGAAGTTTTCTCGGCGTCGGTGTCGGTGCTGCGGCGAGCCTCGCGTTCGGCGAATCGTCCGATCTTGCCGGCCTGACCCTTAAGAAGGCGTCGGATCTACTCCGCAGCAAGGCCGCATCCCCGGTCGACCTCACCCGCGCCTGCCTGGCGCGTATTGAAAAATATCAGCCGCTGCTCAACGCCTTCATTACCATTACCGGCGAGGAGGCGCTCGCCGACGCCCGGCAAAAAGAGGCTGAGTTGCACACCGGCAAGGCACGGTCCCCTTTACACGGCATTCCCATCGCGCTCAAAGATAACATCGACACGGCCGGCGTCCGGACTACCGCGGCCAGCGGGGCGTTCAAAGATCGTGTGCCCGGGGAAGATGCCGAAGTCGTACGTAGGCTGAAAAATGCCGGCGCGGTTTTCCTGGGCAAGCTGAACCTTCACGAATTCGCGTACGGCGGCACGTCCGCTGTCACATATTTCGGTCCGGTACACAATCCGTGGAACCCGGCGCTCACTCCGGGCGGCTCGTCCGGCGGTCCGGGCGCAGCAGTCGCAGCGGACCTGTGTTTCGGGTCTCTGGGAACCGACACGGCTGGATCGATCCGAATCCCTGCGTCTTATTGCGGCATCGTCGGGTTGAAGCCGACCTACGGCCGCGTGAGCCTGCGCGGCGTGATTCCGCTTTCCTGGACCCTCGATCACGTCGGCCCCATGTGCAAGACGGTCGAAGATATCGCGGTGCTGCTGAACGTCATTGCTGGGTACGACCAGCACGATCCCACCACCGCCGACGTGTCCGTCCCCGATTACACGCGTGCTCTCCGATCTCCGATATCGAAGCTGCGCCTAGGCATACCGCGCAAGCCGTTCTTCGATAACCTGCATCCTGATGTTGCGCGTGCCATGGACGAAGCGCTCGCATTACTTCAGAGGCTGACGGCAGGGATGAAAGACGTGGAACTGCCGCAACCGGCCGCCGGCGCGGTTCTTGCGGCAGAAGCTTACGCCTATCATGCACAATTATTCGCCAAATCTCCCGAACTCTATCAACCTGCGGTTCGGGCTGCCGTGCAACGTTCAGCGGATCTCAAAGCCGAGCCTTATGCACGTGCATTGCACGAAGTGGCGCAACTCCGCCGCGACATCCGCAAGGTGTTTGAGCCGGTAGATCTGCTCGTTCTGCCGACGATGGCCGACCCGCCGTTCCAGATCGAAGAAGGCCTGACCCGAAACGTGAGTGCTCGCAACACGTCGCCCTTTGATGCGTTCGGAATCCCGACGATTTCGATTCCTTGCGGCTTCACAAGCGCCGGTCTGCCGATCGGTCTACAGATCGCGGGCGCGCCCTGGACCGAACCCACGGTTCTCGCGCTGGCGCACGCCTATGAGCAGGCAACCGAGTGGCACAAGCGGTGGCCGAACCTGTAGCGTACGGCTCCAGCCTTGCGCAGGGGCGCAGGCATTGCGTTTCAGAACGAATATCCCACCGAAGTCTGATAGGTCCGCGGCGCGACGAAATGCGTGCCGCTGAAAGTGGACAGAAAATTGTAGAGCGCCTTCCGGTTGGTCAGGTTCTCCACCGAGAACCGCAGCGTGACGCGCCGCCGCACTTCCGCATGGAACAGGTTGTCCGTGCCGATCGCCGCATTGAACAGGTTGCGCGCCTTCACCCGGTCGGGGTTGTGATCGTCGTTTTCCGTTCCCGGCGCGGGCAGAGTCAGCAAGGTTGACGTCACCACGCCGGCGCACGCGCGCAATGGAGCCGCATCCCCGGCGGTCACACCGTCGCAAGCCAGCCCGATGGCCGCCTGCTGTGCCGCGGTCAGAGCGAGAGCCGCCGTTCGATCCCGCACCCCGGTCACCACCAGCCCGCTGTCATAGCGCCAGGTGAAATCGATCCACTCGGCGGCTTTTGGCCGCTGATAGCGGAGCACGGCAGTCTGCTGGAACGCTTGGTCGTGATCGATGCGAAACACCCCGCCCGCGTAGCCGCCCAGCGGAATCAGCCCGCCGTTCTCCGGGGGGAAATACCGCGCCCGTGTGTGGCCGATTGTCAGGTAGGCCTGGAAACCGCGCAGGTTGATCGTGCTGACGCGCCCCGTCACTCCATCCAGCTTCGAATTGTGCCAGGCGATCGGAAAGGTGATCGGCGTATTGAAGAGGACGTCGAAGTCGTACGCGTTGTGCGTGTACTTCCAAAAGTAGTCGGCATCGAGCAGCAGCCAGCGGCCGACGCTCTGCTGAAATCCGCCGTTGAACTGGTTGCGCACGCCCGGGCGTATAGGTGAGGAGTACCTACCGAAGATATTCTCCGCGAGGCCGCCGCTGCCGGTGCCGCTCGACAAGATCAGGTTCTCGTTGAACGGCGTCTCGAAGGTGCGCGCATATGCCGCCCGCAGCACCGTATTCGACCGCGGCAGCAGGTATGCGATTCCCAGCCTTGGCTGCACTCCATTCACCGCGCTCAAGCCGTTGTACTGGTCCTCTCGCAACCCGAAGTTCACAGTGAAATTGCCAAGCTTGATTTCATCGGTCGCATAAAAGGCGTACTGATCGACATTATGTTTCCCGTGAAACCGGAACAGTGAGCCCCCGAGCGCCAGGTTGTATGGCGCCAGCCCCGGCAGCCCCGCATAGGACGGATCGGTGATTCCAAACTGAAAGTTCTCCAGCAGGCGCGTTTGCTGCAACTGCAAACCAAACTTGAAGGAATGACGCCCGTGAGTGCGG
>CAZKQQ010000003.1:43694-91474 GCA_964554945.1 uncultured Solibacteraceae bacterium
GAGTGCGGGAGAGGTTCGCTTTGCCCCCGTAATTCGTGAGAAACCGGTTCTGTCCTGCCGTTACGGGTGTATCGGCAAACGCATCGCGGCTGGGATAGTAGTTCACCTCATCCCGGCGCAGAAACAAGTTTGCGGTCAGCAATGTCTGCGGGTCTATAATGCGCTGATAGCCCGGCGCGATGTTCCACGTCAGCACGCGCTGCCTCTGGTCCTGCGACAACTGATCGTAGCTGTTCGGCGCCTGGAACCAGTTGCGCGCGGTGAACAGGTCCAGATGAAAGACGTCTTTGACCCGCGGCTGCCAGTCGAGCCGGTCGAAGATGTCCTGGTGGTTGCCGCGGTCGTGGATCGGCAGCGCTTCGGGAGTATCCAGAAAATGCCCGGAACGAACGCCGTTCATGACGAGGAAATTGCCGTACCTGGGGCCGCCAAAGCCGAACGATGCGCTGCCACCCCAGGTTCCGAACGAACCCCAATCGGTTGTGATGGCTCCGAACGAGTGCGGTATCCCCAAGGCCGACCGCGTGGTGGCGTTCACGATCAGGCTGGACTTATCCCCGTATTGGGCATCGGCCGACCCTGTGATCAGTTCCATGGCCTCCAGTGCGTTCGCCGGGATCTGCGTGGAAAAAGCTTTGCTCTGCTGATCGCTGATCGGCTGTCCGTCCACGACGAACGTGGTCTGCGCATGGTCGCCAAGCGGGTGAAAGAAACCGTTGGCGTCGGCGGCCACTCCCCCGGTGCTGTAGGTGACAGCCTGGCTGAGCTGTCCGCCGGGATCAAACGCCGGCAGTTTGAGGAAGCTGCTCCGGTCCACGTCTGCATGGGCGGAAGGACTCGCCTCGACCAACGCGGCCGAGGCCTGCACCTCCACGGAAGTCGCCGCTGACTCCAATTGCAATGAGATATCTGCAGCAACCGGTTGTGTTCCGAGCACGATCACTTTTCGAGTTGCATGCGTAAACCCACCCGCGGTAACCGTTAACCCGTACTCGGCCTCGGGCACGTTGCTAAATCGAAAAGCGCCGGCTGGGTCCGTGGTGGTGCTTTGCAAGTATCCCGCGCCGTTGGCAAGCTGTACAGTCGCTCCGGCCACCGCGGCGCCCGAAGGATCCGTTACCGTTCCGGTAACTGAAGGTTGCGCGAGCCCGGCGGCGCTCGTCAAGACTGTTAGCATAAACAGATCAACAGATCTGTAACTCATATTTTTAGGATACAATATATCCGCTATGGCCGAAAGGGGAAATCGCGTGAGATAAGATAATCGCATGCCAGGACTCACTCGTCGCGATCTCGGAGCTGTGGTGGCCGGCGCTTTGTCCGCGCCGCAAGCCATCGCGCAGACGCCCGGACGCGCCATCGTGTCCAACGGTCCTGTACTGGATATCGCCGATTGGAGCTATCGCTGGTACGGCGTCGAGCACGCCAAACTGGCCCGGGGAACCGTTTGCAACGGCATGCAGATGTATGTCGAGCACTGGATTCCGGCCGAAGTCCGACATCCATATCCGGTGGTGCTGATTCATGGCGGCTACGGACAAGGGTCGGAGTGGATCAGTACTCCCGACGGCCGGCGCGGGTGGGCCACGCTGCTGCTCGAACAAGGATTCAAAGTCTATATTGTCGACCGGCCCGGTCAGGGCCGGTGCCCGTACCATCCTTACCTGCATGGCGCTTTCGACCGCGAAGCTCCAACGTTCGAGCGCGCTGCCGCGACCGTGAAAGGTGAGATCAACGATCCGGCGGTAGTTCAATATGTCGCCGCCTTGGGACAGCCAATGGGGAATAATGCGATCACGCAGGAGGTGTGGCGCACGCGCTGCGCGGTACTGCTCGATGACATCGGCCCCTCGGTTTTGATCACCAACGGGGACGGAGCCCTCTTTGCCTCGGTCACAGCGCAGGAGCGGCCGATGCTTGTGAAGGGCATCGTAATGGTGCAGCCGGCCGCCCCGGCGCTGGTCAAGCCGGCCGGCATTCCCGTCATCGTCGTGGACGATCGGGAAACGCTCGCTCCAATCGTGACATGGATCGCCGCCGACGTCGAAAAAGGCGCGGTTCCGGCCACGGCCGCGGACCCGCATCCCAACAAAGAGTCCACCGCGCTCAAGCTGGCCGACCAGGGTGGCTTCTTCGTCGGCGTCCAGCGCAAGACGATGCCCTACGGCACCATCGCGCTCGGCCAGATGTTCGTGCAGTACATGATTCCCGCCGAAAGACGCCATCCGTACCCGGTTGTGATGGTGCACGGCGGCGGCGGTCAGGGCACGCACATGATGGGCATCGGCGGCCGGCCCGGTTGGGTGCATTACTTCGTGCAGGCAGGCTATAGCGTCTACTGGGTCGATCGTCCCAGCTACGGCCGTTCTCCTTATCATCCCGATGCGCTCGGTCCCAGCCATCTTCCCAACGTGCCGCCAATCGAAGGTCTGATTCAAAGCACCGGTGTCTTCAATACCGCGCAATGGCCGGGCCCCGGCGGCATGAACGATCCCATCATGGACCAGTTCATGGCGTGCGAGTCCGGCAACGTCACCGATGAAGCCTTTCACAGCGAGCTGGCTTGGCGCGGCGGCGTGGAATTGCTCGACCGGATCGGCCCGTCCATCCTGGTGACGCACGCCTTTGGCGGTTTCTTCGGTTGGGGCGTGGCCGACCGCCGTCCCGATTTAGTCAAAGGCATCATGTGCATGGAGATCAACGGCAACCCCTTCGCCGCGCAGTTGCGCTGGGGCCTGACCGCGGCGCCGATGACGTACGATCCGCCGGTCACGGATGTCTCGCAATTCAAGCTGGTGGATCATAGCGAGCCGCCCGATTCGCCGCGCCCCATCGTCCCGACTTATAAGTTGCAGGCCGAGCCCGCGCATAAATGGAAAAACCTTCAGCACATTCCCATCGGATGGCTGACCAGCGAATTCGGCGCCGGTGGCTCGCCGGTCGCGCAAGTGGCTTTCCTCAAACAAGCCGGTTGTTCGGTCGAGATGTTGCGTCTCCGCGATTACGGCATCAACGGCAATGGCAACCTGATGCTGCTGGAAAAGAACAACCACGAAGTGTTCGCGGTGATCCGCGATTGGGTAGCCAAAAACGTCGCGTAAACCTCAGAAACCCGGGGACAGATAGGATGAGCGGGCTGGCCCCCATCTATCTGTCCCCAGGTTTAATGCTTGTTGACTTCCAGCTGCACCGGCCGTGCTACCGAACTCACGTCAGGATCATAGTATTCATACACGCGCGATTGAAAGGTGCGCGCGTGAATGGGATACTTGGCCCGCAACCGGTACTTCACCGTCGCGGTTTCGCCTGGGGCGAACGAATCGAAGTATAAGACGGCTTGTGTCGCCGTCAGGCTGAACTTCTGCAGCCGGCCGCTCTTCGACCCGGCGCTCTTCTCCTGGTAACTCTGCAGATCTTCGCTGAGCAGATCGAATCCCGGGGGAATCCCCAGGTCGACCATCACCATGTTCGCCGTCTTTGCCAGATTGTTCCGGACCGTCGCCTTAGCTGTGGCAATGTCATCCTGCGCCAACCGTGTTCGATCATAGTTCACGGTGATCGTGAGAGGCTCGTTGGCCGGCTTGTCGCTCCAGGGTACGAAGTACCGTGCCACCACCTGATACGCCAACCCGCCCTTACCCGTGAACCGCAGGCCGACCCTGTTCGCGGCCTTCGCATCAATGCGCGGAAACACGAACTGGTGATATAGGTCGTTGTTGTCCGGCGTGAGGTTCAGCGTTTGCACAGTTTGCCCGTTGAGAGTGATCTCGACGGTCCCCTGAACGTCGGCCGAGCCTTTTTCCGTTGACAGCAGCAGCGCGCGCAGAGCCATGATGGTCGCCTGCGTGGTTCCCCATGTGCCCGACGAGTCCTTCTTCGAAGCGATAAATCGCAGCGCTTTTGCCGCGACCGCCGACGCCTCGCCTCCCTTCAGCAGCGCCTGCACTGCCAATGCAGTAGTTTCTACGCTGGCGCTGGTACCGGTCGCGTACACTCCGGTCTCTTGCGACGTCCACCACGCCTGCTCATCTTTCTCCGTGCGCGCGTCCAGCAGTTTCTCGATCGCGCGATGCGTAAACTCCCGGTCCTCTCCGGAATCAGCGGCGAAATTGGCGATGACCGCCAGCGTATACGGATCCAGCCCCGCGCCATTACTCAGCCGATTGCTGACGAACTGTCGTGCCTTCTCAACCGCTGGGCCTTGGTACCCGGTATTCCCCAGCGCCCACGCGATGTACGCGGTGATCCGGAGGACGTCGGAGTTGTACCGGTTGGTCGCGCCTTCGTTGATAAATGATGTGTCGGGCTTCCAGCTTCCGTCTGCCTGTTGTTGTCCGGCCAGCCACTGCTGCGTCCGCTGGATTAGCTTGCTGTCCACATCGTGGACCTTCGCCATATCCGAAAACTCCATCAGCCCGTAGGACGTGAGAATTTTGTTTGCCGGCGCCTGTCCAAACCAGGAAAACCCGCCGCCCGGCACTTCAAACGTCAGCAGGCGTTGATAGCCGTTGGCGATGAATCCTTCAGCCTTCGCGTGGATGTCCGGCGTGAGCTTCTTGGTGCGCTTCATGTAGTCGAGGGCCAGTACGTTCGGATAAGTCGCCGAGGATGTCTGCTCGAAGCAGCCGAAGGGCATCCGCAGCAAGCTATCCATCCCTTCGACCAGTTGGCTCAGCGGGCCGGGGTAGAGCCGCACTAACATGGTGCTGGCATCGGGGATCGAAGGGGGCGGGAAATTCAATGTGTGCTGCACTGAGCTTTCAAGACGGCCATTGAGCACCTGGTTCTGCTCGCGGCCGTTGGGGATCACTTCGATTTCGCGAATGACGATATCCGCCCGGCTAGCCGGCCCATTCATGCGCGCTGATAGCGTCAGCTTGAATTTGCCAATGCGCTTGGCTTCGAGTGTGAAGTCAGCGCCACCCACTCTGTCGGAATCCACCGCGACAGTTTTATCGGCGACATCATTCACCAGCGAGAACCAATCCGCGGGCTGCAGTTTCAGATCGATATTGCCGCGTGCCCCCGAGTAGTTGTACGCGGCGATCGGAATCGAAACCCGGTCGCCCTGAGTCAGCGTGGCCGGCAGGTCGAGATCGACAAAGAAATCCTGAAACACCCTGAGACTCGAAGCGCCGCTGCCCAGCGCGCCGCGCGCCGTGGACGCGGTCAAAGCCATTCGCCAGGTTGTGATCGAATCCGCCAATGGAATGGAAATATTCGCCCGGCCACTGCCATCGGTAATGATTTCCGGATTGGTGTATAGCGCCTCGGGAAAATAGGACCGCACGCGCGGCGCGGCCGCTGCTTCCTGGTCCTTCAAGACGATCGCGCCGGTGGCCATCAGCGCCTGGGGCGCGTTCGGCGGCGCAACGGCATCCATCATGCGCATCTCTCGAACACCCCCCAGGATGCCGCCGACAACACCTCCAACTCCACCCATACCCTGCTGGCCCTGCATAAACATTACATTTCCTCCCACGCGAACTCGTCCGCCCATCGCAGTGACGGTGACTGCCTCCGCCATGCTCCCTAATGGCAAGGTCACGGTCAGAACAGCGCGGTCGCGTACGGCCAAGGCGATGTTTCGCGAGAGACTCCTGAATCCCGGCGCCAATACCTGGACTTCATAAATGCCCGGCGGCACGCCTGTGACACTAAATTGGCCATCCGCACCCGCCCGGGCCGTGCGCGTATTGCCAGTGGCCTTTTCGCGCACCATTACGCCGGCACCTTGGATTCCCGCGCCCGCCGGATCCACGACCGATCCCACGATCTCCGCGAGACCATTGAACGGCCCGCGGTCGTGTTCCATAGCGAGGCCGATCGTGCCCACGCCGGCGTTATCCAGAACCCTTCCTTCGCGTAGTTGCGCAAACGCCTGCAGATCGTCGGGCGTGTCGAATCGTTTATCGGGCCCCGCGCTTCGAATCACATAGCCCTGCCGCGGATTCCAGGATGCGTGCTCCACCCGCATCGGGTTTGCCCATGGATCGCGTACCTCCGCCTTTGTGAGGTCCTGATTCCGCTGGTATGCCTGGCTGAGCCCTTCCCGCGCTTGCTCGACGAAGCGGGCCTGATAACGCTGGCCGTATTCCAAATATTTCGTCTGTGGCACGTTCCTGCCGGCCTCCGTCTCAAACCGATTCGGATTCACCATCTCCGTAGCCGAGAACAGCGCGCGCGCCGCGCGGTCACGTTGCTCCACCCGCGCTCGTTCGACCGGTTCGACAATGTCCGGCATCCCGATTGAGTGAATCTCGTACCGCGGCTTCATCGCCTCCTGTTCCAGATAGAAAAAGACCTTGGCGAACCCCGGTTGTTTTTCCGCAAGCGCAAAGACAGCCTCGTCCACCACCTGCACGCCTAGCGCGGCCTGCACTCCTTCGCCGCGCGCATTGGTCACGCGGAAGCCGATCCGCGCGTCATCCCCTGGCTTGTAGACGGAAGCATCGGACGCGGCTTCAATTTTGAGTTCATCCGCCGGCTGCACGAACACCAGCCGGTGATCCGCGACCGGCCGCGCGTCCTGCCCGAACAGGTAGGCGTCGATATCGAGCGTGCCTGCCAGTTCCGGTGTTGCGGTAAGCATCAGCTCCGCCTGGCCGTTCACGAAGTCTACATCCCTCGTCAAAATCGTCTGCCCGTCTTTAACCACGTCCAGATATGCGGAGCCGCCCTGTTTGGTCGAGAAGAGATGCAGCCGCATGCGATCTCCCGCCTTATAGACGGCCCGCTCCGTGCGCAGAAGTATCTGGTCCGCGCCGCCGCGGCTGTCGAGAGGCACGGTACTGGACGCCCGGTTGCCTTGGGAATCGTTGGCGTCAATGCGCAGCGATTCGCCACCGGTCGCCGCTTTCAGCCGGATCACCGCCACGCCGCCGGCGTCAGTGGCAACACTCTGGTCGGGGTTGCCGGGCGCCTGGACGCGCAGTTGTGCCGTAGCGGGCGCGCCATCCGCGTACGATGCCAGAACGAACACCTGATTCTCGAGATTCGGAATCAGCTTGCCGCCCTCGGGAACCGCCGTCAGGATAAGCGGCGATTCGCTAACCGTGATCGGTGCGCCGTGTGTCTCCGAATGATTGGCCGAATCTTTTACCGAGGCTTCGATCAGCACACGCGCCGCGCCTTGGCTGAGCGGCCGTCCCGCGAAGTAATTGGGCAGGCGCAGGTCGAACCGGTAAGCGCCATCGGCATCGGTTTTGCCCTCCCCTGCTGCCACTTCGTTGACCGACACGTCCATGGTCGATGCCTTAACCGTGACCGCGCCGCCATCCACCGGCTTTCCAAAAAAGTAATTCGCCCGGACCGTTCCCGTTACATGATCGCCCGGCCGGTAACCGTGCCGGCCTTTGGAATCGGCACTCCCAAAATCGACTGCCACCTTGAATTTAGGCAGCACGTACCGCTCGACATTCAACGCGATCTCCGCATGGTTCCGGGTCCCGGCGTCCGTCTCATCTATCAAGGCACGTAGATGATACGTTCCCAGGTTAACTTCCTCGGCCAGGGTAAATTCCGCCGACGCGATGCCGAATTTATCGGTCTGCGCCGCCTTCTTGAATACTTTGTTGCCGCGCGAATCCTCTACTTCAAAGGTCAGCTTACGTCCGTCCGCCGCCGCGTGATCGGAGCGATTCAGCGCCAGCGCCCTGGCATGGATCGTCTGACCGGGCTGATAGATCGGCTTTTCCGTGGTCAGCAGAATCCCGACCTTGTCTTCGATACGCAGCGGCTGGGTGAACTCCGTCGACCCGATAGGCGTATCGGCCACGTACCGCAACGTGTAACGGCCCGTGACGCCAGCTGGGAACCGGAACTGCGCCTCCATCGTACCGCGGGCGTTCAGCGGCCCGGTAAACAGAGCACGCGCCTTCTGGTCTTGAGCAACCAATTCAATGCGCAAGGTGCTGCGCCCGGCCACTGGTTCATTCCTCAAATCGGTCACCACAGCGCGCACCGCCGCCGGCCCACCGCTCAAATACGATTGCTGGCTGACGATATGGAGCACCGGCATGCGCAGGATTTCCGAAATGGATTCGGTGCCTTCGACGCTGGTCCCGCCCGTGGTGTATTTGTAATGAATCCGATGCCACACGAGTTCATCGAGCGGCATCGTCTTCGAGAGGACAACGTCAGCTTGCCACGCCCGTTCCCCATGCTGCTCAGCGTGTGCCACCACGTGGTCCTCGGGATCGAGCACATCGACGGTCAACTGCCCCGATCCTCCATGGTCTCCGACAGGAATCGCGACATGCAGCGTGCCGTGCGCGTATGTGGCCAGCGCGCGATCGCGTTCCGCCGGTGCGGTTTGAAACGCGCTCACAACCACCACTGGAACGACGAGGGAAATGACCGCCATCGGCAACAACCAGGATCTGCTATTCACGCGGCACCTCCTGCCGGACGGCCGTATCTTCGAACTCGCCCAATTGGACGCCGCGAGCCTCCGAAGAGTTCCGCTCGCGTTTCAGGCCGTGCTGACAGGGGAATGCCGCTGGGAGTGCAGTCCTTTCAGAAAAAAGAGGCGAGTTAGAACTTCAACTCAGAGGGGAGATACCTGAGGTCCCGATCGAGGATCATCTCGACGGTGGTGCCCGGCGGGAGCGAAGCATCCGGCCGGTGCTTGATGAGGACTGATGCCAGCCCCGCGGCCGCGCCCGCCGCCGCGCCAATGCCTACTCCGGTTAACGGCCTGCCCGCGGCCGCGCCTGCGATTCCGCCCACCGACGCGCCGATCCCCGCGCCTTCCGCGGTGGTTTTGGCGTCCTTTCCTTTGTCCCGCTGGCCAGTGATCGTACCTTCCTTGCGGTCCAGCTTGCCGTCGACCGTATCTGCCGATGCGATCCGCGACCGGAAGTCTCGGGTCACGCCGTTCGGCAGCGTTAATGAATCGAAGCGAATAAACAGCTCGCCTTTCCCTTTGACCGCGCGGGCCGCCTTACTGATGGTCACGGTGCCGTTCACGAAACTGCCGCGCGGGATGACCACGCGTCCGTCCACCGTCACCGGAAATGCGGTCTCCAGATAGACCCGATCGCCCTCGTGTGAGTGTTTCGTATCCACCGGGTTCCGCAATTGCAAAGGGATGCGCGTCCCCGCCGTCACGGTGATATCGGACGGTGCCGCTGGCTCAGGCGGATGGCGCAGCGTGGCAACCGGCGGCAATGCCGTTTCTGTAATCACACTCGGCGCGGGCTCTCCCTGCCGCCGGTAGACCAACACGCCCTCCGTCTGCCCGTACCCGCGCTGAACTTGTCTCGTAATCGTGAACGTCGCATGATCGCGCGACAGCTTCCACCGGTCCATCACGGTGTAATTCTGCGGCCCGCTCACCAGCGTGTTGATCAAAAGAGAGTCGCCTTCCCATTTGGTTTCGCTATTCCGGGTTTCCGCGCCAATCTGATATTTCGTCTCGCTCCGATCCAGCGCATAATTCCACTGGATCGGCACTCCACCCGTGGTGGTCCCGGAGCATCGAATTGCGTTATCCTGCTGCGCGATGCTTAGAGTGCGGTCTTCCGCGTGAGAAATCGATTGAAGATTGCTGCTGCTGGCCGCATCGAGCAGCCACTTACCGGAAAAATCACGGTCCGGATCCGTTGCGGCGAATGCGCCGATGCAAGTCAGGAGCGCAAAAAGCGCGGCAGACCGCGACATGTTAGTAGATTACCACCGCTAACGCACGCCGAAGTTTATCCGCTTCGGGGCTTGCGCGGGGCGCGAAGCGCCTACTTTTTATCCGGCAGCGCGAACACGTACAACGCGTTGCCGTAAGCCGGGTAATGCACGTCCGGCGCGAGCACGCTCGGCACCATGCGCGGGCTGCCGCCGCCGAGCCCGCTCGACACGGCAATGTACTGCTTGCCGCCCACGCTGAACGTCAACGGGAAGCCTTGTACCGAAGTGCCCAAGCGCGCCTGCCACAGCTCTTTGCCCGTTTTCACGTCCACCGCCCGGAAGACGCGGTTCATGTCGCCGATGAACGCGATGCCTCCCGCCGTCGAAAGAACCGCGGTCATGAACGGCGCCCGCTGTTCGATCTTCCAATTCTCTTTCAGCGTGCGCACATCGTATGAGGCAAATTTACCGACATTGCCGTTGGAGCCCGGAGATTCATAGAACCGCCGCGCCGCGCCGCCGCCGCTGCCGCCGCCTTCCACCAGCTCAATCTTCTGCGCGTTCATCTCCTGGCAGCTCTCCGCCACCGGAATCAAGATCTGGTTGGTGGGTTGGTGATAGCTCATCGCGTGCCAGTTGTGCCCGCCCTCCGAAGTCGGGCAGCTTTGCACCCATTCGCCGATCTGGTTCTCGACAATATCGTTCCGGTAGTGCGGCATGCCGGTCTGCGGATCGTACGAATCGTAAATATTCTGGAAGACCGTTTCCTTATGGCCGAGGTACTTGCCGGTCCGCCGGTCGAGCTTCCACAGCACGCCTGCCTTGCCTGCGCTGAACACCAGCTTCTGCCCGTTATCATCCACCAGCACGCGCTCGAATACTTCATCGAGATCGAGCGACTCTCCAGGCGCGTGATCGTAATACCAGGCCAGCTTTCCGGTATCGGCGTCGAGAGCGACGGTCGAGTTTGCAAAGAGCGTCTCCCCGTTTCCCGATTGCCGGCTCGCGCGCATCCAGGGCTTCGATTGCGCCACGCCCCAGTACGTCAGATTCAGATCCGGATCATAGCTCCCCGTAATCCACGTGTCGCCGCCGGCACGGAACAGGCTCGGCAGCTTGCCCCACGAATCGCCGCCCTGTTCGCCTTCCTTAGCGATGGTATGGAACTTCCAGGCCAGCTTTCCATCCTTGGCGTCATAAGCGCTGATGAAGCATTTTTCGTCGCGATACTGATCGCAGAGGCCGCCGCCGAGCCCTTGCACCAACTTCCCTTTGATCGCGATAGGCCCGCTGCTGGTGCTGTAGGTGCCGTTCGCGCGATCGCCGATTACGGTGTCCCATACATTCTTCCCGGTTCGCGCGTCAAGCGCGAACATGTGGGCCTGGCCGGTGGTGACGATCACTTTATCTTCATAAATTGCCAGGCCGCGCTGGGAGTTGCCCTGCGCGCTGTCGCCGACCCGGTTCTCCCAAATCAGCTCGCCGGTGCGCGCGTCCAGAGCCTGCACGATGTTACCCGGGTTATTGATGAACATGATGCCGTTGTGCACCAGCGGCGCTACCTGGTTGGTGCCCTCGTTCATCGCCCACACCCACTGCAGTTGCAGTTCTTTCACGTTCTGCGTGTTGATCTGGTTCAGCGTACTGTAATTGTTCGCGTGATAGTCATGCCGGATCATGATCCAGTCGGTCGGATCCGGATTGCGCAGCATCGTGTCCGTCACGTTCGTATAGTTCTTGACCTCGCCGGGAACTGTCAGCCCGCGCGGCGCTGATGGGGTAGGCGCTTCGGCGCGCTGCGTGCCGCGGCCGCCGGCGCGTCCGCCCGCCTGGGCCCGCTGCTGTCCGGTCGCCACGGTTCGGATGACCGTCGCATTTCCCGCCGCCAGCGCAGCGTTTCCCGGCCGCGCTCCGTTGAAATCGAGAATGAACGCGGCGATATTCAGATAGGTCGGTTCCCCAAGCTGGCCCGGCCGGTCTGGAGGCATGGCGCCTTGCATGAACCCGAGGAGGTCGTTCACCGTGCGCGAACCCCAGCTCCCCATGAACAGCCCGCCGGCCAGCGCCGACGCGCTATTGAGCCCCGCCAAGTCGGCGCCATGACAGCCCGCGCAGCTCGCCTGATAAGCTGTGCGTCCCGCCGCGGCCTGCGCCGCGGTGTATGGTCCCGCCGCCGTCTGCTGGCCCGTCAGCACCACCACTCCGCACGCGGCAACCAGGGTCGCCGTCATCACAAAATATTTCCTCGAACCGAACATGGTTCGCGCCTCCTACTTGGTCAGCCAGCCCCAGATTACGCCATCCGGAGCCTTCTCGCTGTGAATCTGAATGTACAGCCCGCCCTTGTGAAAATTTTCGACCTGCTGCGGATTTAGATCAAAGGACCCGCTGATCGACCCGCTGGTGGCTTTCGCAACCGTCAAATCCCCGATGACGGGTCCGCGTACCCCCGCCGCGACCGCGCTATGCAATTGCGCCACGGTGGCCGGCGACAGCAGCCCTTCGAACATGCCGGTGATCGTAAGCTTGGTCCCGCTCAGCATGCCGGTAGCCGACCCGATGCCCGCCAGGCTCGGCCGGGTCCGCGCGTCGGCCGGAACCGCGGTCAGCCGCGCTTTATGCGTTTCGCTGCCCTGCGCCAGCAGCGAAATCGCGAACAACGCCACTCCCAAACAAAGCTTGCCTGTCATGTATGGCCCCTCGATCCTCTCGATTTTACACCACGTGGGGCAGTCTCCTGTTTCCGGCGCCTGCGGGCATGCATCCCGCGTCGACGCTCACATACTGACAGGCGGTCGCCGGCCTTGCCGCGAGCGACAATCCCGCTGCGATCAAAACCACCAGTGCTCGTTTGCTCCGTCGAGTGGCGGCATTCTTTTGCGCGCGGATCTTCCATGCCGCACGCAGCGCGCCCGTAAGCAGATCTTCATTGGCCTTTGCCAACCGGACGTGCGTGGCGCCGTTTTTTCCCCAGCCGCCGGCAATCGGTACGAACACCTCCGGCGCTTCCGCCACGAACTGCGCCTGCATTTCGGGCGTCAGCATCAGATTTCCGTAACCTTGTTTTTGCGCCGCCAGCGTTGCGAAGATGCGCCCGGCAACCCGGAAGTCCGCCGATCCCATGTGCGACCCTTCCTCGGCCCCTTCGAGACTGAGTGCAATCCGTCGAAAATCCGCGGGCGTCATTCGCAAGCAGTATCGCACAGGGACGTGTGGGGCAGACGATCGCCTTTGTCGTCGGCCGATCGTCGTAGGCCATAACAGTGATTTCCTGTCCTAGGGCAGCAACACCATCGGTGCGCGCCAGAACGCGAACTTCTGTGCCGTCGGGTCGAGCACGCTCACCTGGCACGTGTACCGCCCCGGCGGCAGCTTCGCCAGCGGCACGCTGAACTTCAACGGTAGCGCCTTGGTCTTCGGATTCAGCCCTTCGGTCACCTGCAGTGGTTCGGTCTCGAACGCCTTGACCTTGCCGCGATAGAAGCTCACGCTCGCCATCAGCGGCTGGGTGGTCTCCGCGGAAGGCTCATACGCCTCCACGTAAACATACATGTTCTGGTCCTTGCGGAACACGCGGGTGACGCTCGGAATCAGCTTCTGCCCGTCCTGGATCAGTGGATGCTGCGCCAGCAGCTTTTTATTGCGCTCTGCCGTCGCCACGGCATTCTCCATGCGCTCCCGCTGGTTGCTCAGCACCACAGAGCTGATCGGCAGATACTTCTGCTCGCTCGTCAAGTCCGGCACTACCAGCTTGGTTTCGAACGTCCCCATTTTGCCGGTCTGGTTCTCGCGCGCCAGAAACTTCACCGTGTAGCTGCCAGGAGCCAGCGTAAACCCGGTGTCGTATTGCAATGTCGTCTTTGCCAGTTGCTGCGCCGTCTCATCCTTCAGCTTGACCTCAATGTTGTCGCGCACGTTGCCCACCAGCGCTCCCTTGGTGTCCTTCACTTCGCCGATGAAATCCAGGCGCGTACTCTCCGCGCCGCCGTGCCGCGCCAGTTCGATTTCCGAGCCCGGAATTTTCACCGCCAGCGGCACGAAGTACCGGTCGCGCGCCAGACGAAAATAGTCCAGCTCCATCGCCATGCTCATATCCGTCACCGGATCGCCCAGCATCAAAGCTTCGGCGAGTTGCCGCTCCTTATCGGTATCCGAGAACTTGTTGAACTGCTTGCCCGCAAAATACCCCTGTCGATAATCCAGCTTTGCGATCTTCGCTGCCGCGCTCTTATCGTTGGTCGCGATCTTGATGCGGCGGAAGTGGCCGTCCTGCGCATCGTTGGTCGAGTAATATCCGATGATGTAATAACTCGCGATGTCCTTCTGCGCCTGCACCAGCCCCATCGAGAGGTCGTTCTCATCCAGCAGCGCCTTGCCCCCGGTATCGGCTGCCAGGGTGTACAGGGTTTCCTGCTGTCCCTGGAACTTCGATTGCGCGGTCCGCGCCGAGCTGCCCGAGTACATCCCCTGGCCGCCCGGCGAACCCCTGGTTGCATCGCCCAGCGGCGCCGTCGCCACTAATCCACGCGCGTCGATCGGATAGAACGACACATTGGCCCGGATTGCAGCGTTGATCGTGGCCTGCAACTGCGCCTGGTTGTCCACCCCGTTGCGCGTCATCCCGCTGGCGAAATACACCAGGGCCTTCTTCTCGTTCAGCGAGCCCAGCATTCGCACGGCGGTTTCCAGGGCCGAAAGTTGCCGGTCGGTATTAAATATCGAGAACTCCGTGTCGTCCTGTTGAAACGCCGCGCCGGAATCGGCCGTGCTGTCGTCGCTATCCGCTGCCTCGAATCCCTGACCTTCGCCGATGACTAAGCCCTTGATATCCTTCTCCAGCTTGTCGCGATCGTCCGTGAAATCTTCCACCACCTTGATGTCGCTCGAGAACGTCATGAGCGCCATCAGGTCGGAGCGCGTCATTTGCGTTCGCAAGAATTTCAGCGCGGCGTTCTGCGCGCGAATCTGATCCTGAATCGGCATCGACGTCAGATCGAAAAACATCACCATCAGCCGCTTGTCCCGGTATTTGATGTCGCCCGGCTTCTCCGGCGTAATCTGGATTGCGGTCACTGGCTTCACCGCGGGTTGCGCGGGTGGCTCCGCAGCCGGTTCCGCCGATGGTTTCGGCGCGCTCGCCGGCGCGGGCGCGGCTTCCTGCTCCAGCGTCTGGAATTCGAAAACGCTGATCTTCTGTGCCTTGCCGTCTTCCGTGATGCTGAAATCGGACGCCTTCAGGCCCTCGACCGGTTTTCCGTCCTTGCTCTTGACAATGACGTCTTCCACCACCAGGCGCGTCGTGGTGCCGAAGCGCGCGTTCCCGCGCGTCGCCTGCTCCACCTGCTGGGCTTGTTGAATCGGAGCCGTCATCAGCCAGGTCATCAGGATTGCGGTGAGTGGTCGCATCGTTAGAACCTGAATCGAAGAGTAGCCTGCATGGTCCGCATCTGCCCGGCGGCTGTAGGCAAACCGAACTGGGCGTTGCCAAGGATCGCGTTCCAGGAAGTAAAGCTCACGTGGTTCAGCACATTGGTCGAGTCGAACCGCAGGTCGATGCTGCGCCGCTCGCCGAGACGGAACACGCGCCCCGCCGAAGCGTTCAAGCTGAACACCATCGGCCCCGTTATAATGTTGCGCCCGGCATTTCCCCACGTGCCGGGAGCCGGCGCTCCGAATGCCAGTGGATTAAACCCGTACCCCGGACCTATCGGCGTCAGCGATCCGCCCACGTAATCCGCACGCACCGTTCCGTTGAATCCGGTTCCGGCCGCGACACGGTTTTGCACGATCGGCGTCAGCGGCAATCCGCTACCCAGCGTGATGGTCGAACTGAACGTCCAATCCTTTACCAGCGCACCCTTCCAGCCGCGCAGCAGCGCGCCGCCGCGGGTGCCTTGGCCCGTGCTCCATTGCATGTTCAGATTCAACGCGTGGGTTCGGTTGAAGCTGGAAACCGAGCGCTCCGCGCTCAGATCCTGCCAGTTCTGCGCATAATTCACCAGCGCCGCCCCGCGGCCGCCCATGCCCTGCGCATCATCGATCGCCTTTGAAAACGTGTACACCAGGTTCCCCGCCAGTCCGCTACGGAAGCGCCGCTGCAGTTGCACGCTCACCGCGTTGTAATTCGAGTTGCCGCCCGACGTCTCGTACACATAGCCGGACGGATATGCACTCTTGGCGCTTCCCGCCGGAAATGTATTAGGCAGAAATTCCTGCACCTGGTGGGTGCCTTTGTTGCCGTTATAGGTGACGGTCGCGACCAGCGATGCCGGTAGATTGTGCTGGATCGAAAGCTGCCAATAGTGGAGGTAGCCGATTTGAAAATTGGGGTCGAGCGCAAACGTCTGCGGCGTCGCATTGATCGCCGGAACCAGGAAGGCGTTCGCCAGCGTATAGGGATTCGCGATTGAATTCGACTGCGTCACGCTGTACGACAGAGGCGATTGCTGCGCCATTTGCAGCGCCAACGCCTGATAGACCGACGTGTTGTAATAAATGCCGTAACCGGCGCGGACCACCGTGGAATCTTTCGTGAAAGGCCGCCAGGCCAGTCCGATCCGCGGTTGGAACTCGTGATAGTTCGGCCGCGCCAGCGAACTCGGGTAGCCCGCGTCGCTGGCCGCCGTGCACCCGGGAACCGCCGCGCCGCAGACCGGCGCTACGGTGGTGAAGGCGGGGCCCACCGCGAGGTTCACCAGCCGGTTGTATAACTCCGTCACCGGCGCCTGGAAATCCCACCGCAGGCCGGCATTGATCGACAGCTTCGAGTTCAACCGCCAATCGTCGTTCACAAACGCGTCGATCCACGAGGTACGAAAATATTTGTCTGCGTTGCCGTACGCGATGGAACTCGTGATCGGCAAACCCTGCGCAAAATCGCCGAAAGCCGACCCGGTGAATGTCCCATTGAACAACAAATTCCCGCGCGGATTTTGTTGCGAGAACTGGTTGAAATCCAGTCGCCGGAAATCCATCCCGAATGTCAGATTGTGCGCGCCGCGTACCCAGAGCAGGCTCTCGCCCACCTGCTGGGTCGTATTGTGATTGTGCGCCAGATTGCCGTCTTGCAGCGTGGTGATGCCGTTCGAAAAACTGAGGCTGGGCGGCCCATAGAACGCGGGCGCCTGATCGTTGCCTTGGATGCCGGCATTACCGGACACGTTATTATTCGTATAGGCGAAGAACGGTGTGGCGTCGGTCGACTGCCGGCTGAAGTTGTACCTCAGGTTGCTGATCAGCCGCGTCGTGAAATGATAGGTGTACTGTAGGCCCGTGTTGTACCCCGTCATTGCTGAGGTATCGATGAAACCGAAGATGTTCGGGTTGGTCCCATTGCTGCTTTGCCATGCGAAATTTCCGGACACCTGATTCTTCGAATTGATTGTGTGGCTCAGCCGCGCGTTGACGTTACTCTGATTCGTCACGTTGACCAGCGGTGTCTGGTAGTTGTAGCGCGTGTTGCCCGCGAAATTTGGCAGCGGATAGAAATTCAGCAGCGCCTGCGCCTGCGGGTTCACTACGGTGGCGCGTTGATCCGAGGTTGGCACCAGAGCCGACAAAATGTTCGCGTTGCGCCCGCGGGTGAGCTGATAGTTGATGGTGAAAAACGTTTTCTGTCCGCTCACCAGGTGCGGAATCTTGAGCGGCCCTCCGAACATCCCGGTGCTGCGGAATCGCGCGTACGCCGCCTTGGGGGTATCCTGTCCGGTCAAAGAATAAGGGCGCGCGTCCAGCGCCGAATTATCGAGGATCAGCGCCACGTTGCCGTTATATTGCTGCCGCCGGTTCCTGCGGCCGTTGCCGAACGCGTTCACATTCCGGGGACCGCGCCCGCCACGCCCGAAGCCGCCGCGTCCACCTCCGCGTGCGCCGCCAAAACCTCCACCGAATCCGCCAACGCCGAATCCGCCAACGCCGAATCCGCCGCCCCCACGCCCCCCGGGGCCGCCGCCCGGACCGCCTGCAATCGCTGCGCCTCCGCCGGGCGCGCCGCCTGCGGGACCCGCTGCCGCGGCTCCAGGCGCTGTAAGGCCATCCCCACCCGCAAAGCCTCCCGGCGCTCCGAATCCTCCCGGTCCACCCGGCCCGAATCCGTTATCGAATCCGCGCCCGAAACCGAACCAGTCATTCTGCTGCGGCATATTCAACCCGCCGCTGACGCTGCCGTTCACCACGAGCGCGTCGGACGCGCTTTGGTTGAGATCGGCGAACGCGATCTCGTTTCCGCCGCTGCCATTCGCATTGTTGTCCGCCGTCAGGTTAGACGGATCAGTCGCCGCGTTCACATTCGCCTGTTGGAACCCGTTCTGTGCCAGAGCCTGCCGCAGCGAAGCCGGCCCTCTGCCATTCGGGCCGCCCCCTGGACCTATGGTTCCGTCGGAAGACGGCGCCCTCGACTGACCACCATCTCTCCCGCCGGCCGCCCTTCTGGGACCCGGCCCTGGGGGCTCCGTTGTTCCGTGCTCCACCGCACTGAACGGCTCTATCTGCAGTTGCCAATCCGGACTCGGCGCCTCGGGCGCGATGCCTACCTCTCGAGAAAGCTTCGCAAACCCAAACATCTCCACTTGAAGCGTCCAGACCCCGTCCGGCAGGTTGGCGAATTCATACCGGCCCTGATCGTCGGTTGTCGTAACCATCTTCTGATCGTTCTGAATCGCCGTAACCGTCGCGCCCGGAACCGGCAACCCGCCCGACTGCACCGTGCCGTGGTGCTGCGCTCCCCATGCTCCCCCGGTCAGCAAGCAGACCGTGAGAATGAGAACCAGATTCTGAGAATCGCGATTAGCGCGCATGAGGCTGATATTCGTTAGGCGGGTACCAACCATCGAACGTTACTAGATCATAAGACGATCCACCTAGAAAATGGTTGTGAAAAATTACCGCAACTTTTTGGAACTTAAGGGGAAAGCGCTGTGCGGCACCGCTCGGATGGTCGCGGGCCGTCCACCTTCGACAACTTGCGCGTGCAGCCCAATGCCACCGAAAATCGAACCCGGGGACCCGTGACCGCACAGTTGGCATATCTCGCCCAAGGCAAGCTCCACTGGCGGGGCGACGGCGCGCCTCAGGAATGGGAGAGCCGCTTTGGCCGTTCCCTACGCGACCGCGCAGCCCAGATCCATAACCGCCACGCCTGGAAGACGCAGGGCACCAGTGCACAATTCATGCGCGGCATGCTGTGGTCGGGACAGGAGCATGATCCAGCCGCCTTCCGCATTGCGATGACCAGTGTCACCCGCGGGCGCACACCGGGAGAGCTACTCTATTCGCTGGAAACCACGAAATCAGCGGCGTCTTCGCCGTCGATTCCGCCGGCTTCGAGCAACGCCTCTTCCACACCGCCGATTTCCGCATCCGCCATCTCGCCATGGGTCCCGAGGGCGATGCCGTCGCTGCTTCGGTTTACCATTCCGACCACATCGCCAATCTCGCCGTTTTGAACTCCGATGGAACGAATCTGCGCGAAGTCTCGGAAGGAGACTCTATCGACCTCGCGCCGCGCTGGGTGCCGGGCGCGCGTCGCCTCGTCTTTCAGAGCGCCGGGCTCGGCCGCGACGCCGCCGGACGTTTTTTCGGAACTGCTCCCTTCGCCGTGCAGCAGCTCGATTTGGAATCGGGCGAAGTTCTATCCCTGGCGGAAGACCCCGAAGCCGATCTCCTCGGCCCACAAAGGTCGTCGGATGGGGCCCTGTACTACATCCGGCGCCCTCGTCCGAGTCAGCGTGTAGCCATCGACCCCTTCAGCATTGTCAAAGACACGGTGCTCTTCCCGTTCCGCCTGTCTTTCGCAGTTTTCCAGTTCTTCAACTTTTTCTCGATGAAGTACTCGGGCCGCCCTCTGTCCACCTCGCGCGGCGCCGCGCAGCGCATTCCCGATTTCCGCCGCATGATGGTGTGGGGCAACCTGATTGATGTCGACCGCGCCGCGCGCGAGAACCGCGATGGCGACCCCGACGCCCCCTCGCTGGTTCCCTCCACCTGGCAGCTCATCCGCCAGTCCTCGCACGACAAGCAGGTCTTGGCGAAAGGTGTCCTATCCTTCGATGTCGCACCCGACGGGTCGGTGCTTTACTCAAATGGCAGCTCGGTTCACCGGCTTCATCCGGGAACCGACCGCCCCGAGCGCATCCTGATCGGCTCCATGATCGAACAGATCGCCGCGCTTTGAATGGCGGATGCTTCCCGACGACGCATAAATTGAGTTACGGGTTGCTGTACTCTATCCTTTCGGCAAGCCTGCGTGATCTGGGTACGTCCGTTGTTCTTCAGGCTAGTTAAGGTAAAATTTCGTTAGCGCGGAGCCTTTTCATGATCAGCCGGCTATTCTTAACGCTCCTGCTGGCAACCTCCGCTGCCCCACAGCAAGAGCCCGCCGTGGTCAGCTTCAGCGCGCAGACGCGGCTGGTGCTCCTCCCATTTCATGTCAGGCAGGGCAAGCACTTCGTGCCTGACCTAATAGCGCAAGATGTGACTCTGTTCGAGGACGGTAAGCCACGCCCGTTCACGATCTTCGACAGTCCGGCGACGCAGGGGCGGATACCGCTCGAACTCGTGCTGCTATTCGACGTCAACCCGGCCATCCAATTTTTCTGGGATCCGGCCGATGTCTTCCGCTTTATTCCGCGTTGGGAAGAAGGCATGACCAGACAGCTTCTCGAAAAGCAGGACGCCGACGTCCGGATCTGCGTCTACGCCACAATGGGGCAGAAGCTCTACCGGCTCACCGGCGCGACGACCGATGCTCGCGTGGTGACTCGCGACTTTCGCGGGCTGCTCAATGCGAGCTTCTTGACCGAAGCAGGTGCCGCTATTCCGATCACTCTGCCTCCGAAGCGAGATAGTGTGGGTTACGGCCCATTCACGCAGGACTACCAGACGAGCTACTTTCTCAGCAACGAAAACCGCGGGTGGCCGATGGAAGCGGGGATTGGGTACTGAACGACGTCGCGGCGGCGCAAGACAAGGTATCGCGCGTGATGGTGATGTTTTCGGAAGGCATCGGGGCCACGACCACTCTGCCCGAAGACATCGGAGTTCAAGCGCTTGACCTCGGCATCCCAATCTATCCGGTCGCAACCAAGTACAAGCATCACATCCAGAGCGATTTTCCACGGAATCTTTGGCGTATGCGTCAATTCAAAGATTTGGGCAGACTGACGGGCGGCCGCTCGGTGGAGTATGCGTCGATCGATACGCCGTTGCTGTTCAAGATCCTCGATGGCATCAAGGTGGATGCTCTGGCTCAGTATGTGATTGGATTCGTGCCCGATTCGAATGCGTCCCCCAAGCGACACACTCTCGAAGTCAGGGTGGCGAAGAAGTCGAGCGGCTCGCCCGAGGGCGGCAAGCGCACGGCGGTTTACTGATCCGGGAACTTCTCGCCGATACGGCTTATGGCTGGGACGTCACGAACGGGAACCGATTTTGGATAAACAGGTAGCGGCGCGAAGCAAGCAACCTTTTTCACGCAGGATCGGTAGCTTCAAACGCAAAAACGGCCGCCGGCTTGCCGGCGGCCGCTTCACTGGATTAGAAACGAATACTAGTCACCGAAGCTGCCCACTTCTTCGCGCGCTTCGTCGGCCTTCGCGGCCGACGGCGGCGCGACAATCTGCACCAGATCCGCAGCCGGCTTCTCTTTCAGCACCTGCTCGCGATACAGTTTCGCCATCTTCTGGTCCTCGGCCGTCATCAGTCTCGCGTCGCGCGCGCGCTTCTTTTCTTCGCGCGCTGTCTTCGCAATGCCCAGCCGGTCCAGATCGTGCTGCACTTCTTTGGTCACGATCTCGTCCCGAAGCAGCAGCGAGTGCTCCGCCGATTGCAGCGGCACCTGCTTGTTGCCGGCGAAGATCTCGTGGCGGCCCTTCTCCTCGTACCACTTCGTGAGCGTCGCCGTCATGTGCATCTTTTCGATAATGTTCCGCCAACCCACGCCCGTGTTGTACGCGCAGAATGAAATCTCGCCTTCCTGCGTTGCGTAGGGAATGATGCACTGCTCGGTCCGCCGGAAATCGTAGTTGAACAGATCCTGGAACCACATTCCCGCGATGAACAGGAAGTTCCAGCGATCGGACCGGCGCTTCTCGATATCGTCCCGCGTGCGGTCCTTGCCGACTTTGCCGTAGCTCTTGCCCGTGGCGCCGAACGTCTTATCGAGCTTCTTGTACCAGTCGCTCAGCTTGAAATGCGTCGGCGACATGAACGGATCGTAGTTCCGCGCCGCAGCCAGCGCCATCCCGAGAATCGACAGCCACTTGCCCCGCGCCGCATCGTTAACCCGCGCGACGTCCTTTGCCAGCTGATCGGCGTTGATGAATGCGGTCACCGGCACCTTCTCTTTGGTTTCCTTGTCGACCATCACGGCCATGCCCACGCCGCAATTCGGGTGGCAGCCGCAGCTCAACTGGCCCCAGCTATATTGCGGCCCGTGTACCAGGTCGCTCCAGTCCGAGAACGTTGAGATGAACGAAATCGGGAACCAGTCGCGCGCCGGCTCGCCCAGCCCGGTCTGATTCTTCACGTCGTGCGCCAGGTGCGAAAGTGTGTACCGCTGCGCCATCCGCCGCTCGTCCGTGATCGCTTCGTCGCGCCCTGTGAACGATACCGGCTGGAACGACAGGAATGGAATCTTTTTCGGATTGTCGAGCGCGAACTGCACCACGCGCCCCACCTGCTCGTTGTTAATGCCGTTGATGATCGTGATTACCGGAATGATGTCGACGCCGTTCGAGTGCAGGTTCTCGATCGCCCGCAGCTTCACATCGAACAGGTTGCCCACCGCGCGGTGCGAGTTGGCCGCATTGCCAATGCCGTCGAACTGTAGGTACGCGTACCGCAGCCCCGCGTCGGCAGCACGCTTGCAGAATTCGGGATTCTTCGCGAATTCAATTCCATTGGTAGCCGCCTGCACCGAGGTATATCCCACCTCGCGCGCATAAGCGACCGCATCCACGAAGAACGGCGAAAGCGTCGGCTCCCCGCCGGAAAACTGCACCGACATCTGCCGCTTCGGCTTGATCGTGATCGCGTTATCGAGCAGCGTCTTTACGTCTTCCCACGCCAGCTCGTGCACGAACCCCACCTGGTTAGCGTCCATAAAGCATGGATCGCACATCATGTTGCAGCGATTCGTCAGATCGACCGTCAGCACCGACCCGCGCCCATGCGTGATCGTGCTCGACCCGTGTTTGTGCAGCCTCGAGTCGTTATGCGCGCGGATGTCACGTCCGGGGAATACGTCTTCCAGGTGTTTGAAGAACTTCAAGTCGATGGCCATCACGTCTTCGAAGTGCCCATGCACCGGGCAGTCCTTGACCATCAGAATTTTGCCGTCGCGCTCGATCACCTGGGCTTTAATCTCGCCCGGCTTTTGCGTGTAGAGCACGTCGAGCGGCGTCTTGCCGTCCAGAATTTCCTGGCGCACCTCGGGGATGCAGCGCGGACACAGCGAATCGGTGTCGCGCGGCCACCCCAACGGCGGCTTGGTTTTCTCCCACGACTTGAGTAGCGGCTTATCCGACCAGGCCGGGATGAAGCCCGGGTTCTGCGCGATCTGATTTACCTTATCGAATACCGCCCAAGCCGCTCCGGCGGCCATGGTAAGAGCTTTCTCGGCGTATTTTACAGGCTTGTGCATTTCTTCTGACTCCAGCGCGACCCAAGTTATGAATTCTCAGCACACAGGCCCCCATCGGAGGCACCTCAGCCATTGTGCACTTTTAAAAAGTATACGAAGAGCTTCTCGGCCCATGATACGACTCGGCATTAAACTGTTGAATTTATTGGTTGTACGGCGAGTGGAGAGGTTGAATGGAGGATTCCTGAGGTTAAGCGGGCGTCCCGCCTAGTGCTATGAAAAGACAATAGGTTAACTGAAGTTTTGCAGTCTCGCACTCGCAACGGCCTTATTTAGGCCGGGAAGGCAGCGTGAACACGGCGGTTCGACCATCGTCGGGACCCACGCCCGGAGCCACAGGCTTGGGCGGAGCCGCGGCGCGCACCGGAGCTGTCTCCTGCGCCACCGGCGGCAGAACCGGTTGCGCCGAAATTGTCGGTGAGGCAGTTGCGACCTCGGCTTTTGGCCTCGCTTGCGTCGGCGCCAGGCCCCACTTGATACCTGCCTTCCTCTGCGTCTCGATCTGCCTATTGATCTCTTCCTCGGAGACTGCCAGTGTCACTTTCATGGTGCCATCGTCAGCCTTGTTGAACGCGAATTTCGTTCCTTGTGATGAAGGCGAGGCTTTAGTCATCGCATCCAGGAACTGCAAAGTCGAAGCCAGTTGCTCCGCGTCCTTTGTCGTCCGGGCATGCACCTCGGCCGCCAGTTCGAGGCCCTGCTGCACCGAAAGTCCGAATTGAAAATGGTCAATTGAATCCAGCCCCGACGCGGCCGCGCCGCTCGATTTCGGAACGTATTTCGCCAGTCCGTCCGGCCGGTTCACTACCGCCCAGATGTCATAGTGGTCGCGATATTCGGCGATTTGCGACGCCAGCTTCGAATCCAGGCTCGCTGCCTGGGCGCGATGATCGATGGTCGCCTTCACTGTATCCGGATCGCCGGCGATCGCCGTCGTTTCATCCAGGAACCCGTACACGCCTGGCGCCTGCGGATTCCGGCTCGTTACCAGGGGGACTCCGTTATATAACTCGGCATTCGGAGCCAGCTTCGCGATGTCGAATTTGCCCCGCGCGACAATGAGCGTCGGCGGCTTTTCGCCCGCGCCTGTCGATGCAATCAGCACCTCGTCGAGATCGTTCATGGCATCGAAACCTGCCGTGGCAATCAACTTCTGCCAGTCCGCCGCCTGCCCTTTCATTTCCGCCGTCAGATTCTTGGCCAGGTTCGAATTCAACACCGAATGCACCTTGACGCCGAACGCGATCTGCGTCTCGGCGGGCAGAAGGTTGACCAGTGTGGAATCGTCGGCGCAGTACACGGGGGCCGCGAGCACGAAGGGGAGTAGGCACAGAGTTCGTCTCATGATGACCAACCATACTACGGTTAACATTGGCGAAAACAGTCGGCAACGGTTATTGGCCGCCGGTTAACTGCCGTCCCGCCGATAGGCACTACACTGGTGTGGTGATGTTTTTTTCGTGGCGTATGCCGGAGTTTGTCCGCTTCGGAGTTTGGGCCCGCGCGCAGTATTGTGTTATCCCGTCGCTCATTCTGCTGAACTGTGCCGCGGTAGCGTTTGCCGCCGGCCCGGCCCTTATGCCTTGGCCGGCCACCGCCCAGTTCCACCCAGGCCAACTTGAAATCAATGTTGGCTTTTCGATATCAGTGGCGGGCGCCGGCGCTTCCGATCCGCGCGTCAAAGCCGCGGTCGCACGAACTTTCACGCGGCTTGCTCGCCAGACCGGCTTGCCCATTCAACCGCGCCTGGCAACTTCTCCCGAGCACGCCGCTCTGCGCGTAATCGTTGAACAGGCGGACCACCGGCCGCCGCAGCAAGCGGCCGATAACGAGGGGTACTCGCTTGTGATTTCCGAGTCCGGTTCGCGCCTTTCCGCCGATCGCCCGCTCGGTGTCCTGCGGGGCCTCGAAACATTTCTTCAACTGGTCCGCCAGAACCCGGGTTCCGGCGCCAATACCATTCCCGGATTCTCCCTGCCTTTTACCGAGATCCGCGATGAGCCGCGCTTCTCCTGGCGCGGCCTCTCGCTCGATGTCTCCCGCCACTTCATTCCCGTCGACGGCATCAAGCGCACCATCGATGGTCTCGCGGCCGTCAAGCTCAATGTCCTTCACTGGCATTTGTCCGACGACCAGGGCTTCCGCGTTGAGAGCAAACTTTACCCGCGGTTGCAAAAGTACGGCTCCGATGAAATGTATTACACGCAGGCGGAAATCCGGGACGTGATTTCCTACGCTCGCGACCGCGGCGTTCGCATCGTTCCCGAATTTGACGTGCCCGGACACGCCTCGAGCTGGCTGCCGGGATATCCGAGCCTCGGAAGCCGGCCGGGCCCGTTTCAATTGGTCCATGAGCGCGGCGATCCCACCGGCGTCATCGATCCCACCAAGGAATCCACCTACCGTTTCCTTACCGCGTTTTTCGGCGAAATGGTGAAGCTATTCCCCGATCCGTATTTTCACATCGGCGGGGACGAGGTGAATCCGCGCGAGTGGAACAACGAACCGCGCATCCGCGCGTTCATGACCAGGCACCACTTGGCCGACTCGAAGCAGTTGCAGGCGTATTTCAACCGCCGCGTCGAAAAAATTCTGGCGCGTTACGGAAGGCATATGGTCGGCTGGGATGAGATTTTGCATCCCGATCTACCCAAGACCGTCATCATTCAATCCTGGCGCGGCCAGAAATCTTTGGCGGAGGCCGCCAGCCAGGGTTACAACGGAATTCTTTCGGCGGGCTATTATCTCGACCTGATGCAGCCCGCGGCGCAGCACTATGCCGTGGACCCGCTGAAGGGGGAGATCGGGAACCTCCCGCCCGAGGAGTCTAAACGCATTCTGGGCGGGGAGGCTGCGATGTGGGAAGAACTGGCCACCGCGGAGACCCTGGATGCGAAGCTGTGGCCGCGCCTGGCCGCGATTGCCGAGCGTTTCTGGTCGCCCCAATCGGTGGCCGATGCCGCCTCGATGTACGACCGGCTCGCCGTGACGAACCGCTGGCTGGAGTGGCTCGGCTTAACCCATCGCTCGAATCTTGAGTTGATCCGCCAGCGCCTGGCCGGTTCGATGCCCGTTGCTCCGCTCGATGCATTCGCCGGCATTCTCGAACCCGTCAAAGGTTATGAACGCCATCGCGCCGGTTGGGGCGCATCGACCGCCTTCAATCATTTGGTGGACGCCATTCCGCCTGAGAGCGACGCCGCGCGCAATTTCAGCGATGCCGTCGACCTATACCTAGCCGCTCCGAATCCCAACGCCGCCGAGAGTCTGCGCAAGCAAATGGCGGCATGCATCGACAAGGCTACTGCCGCGCGCCCGGTGCTCGAGAGCAACTCTCTCTTATTGGAAGATCTCCCGCTGGCCGATGCCGTGACCGTGCTATGCCGTGCCGGTATCGAAGCATTGTCCTATCGGGCGTCCGCGCCGCCGCCGGATTGGAAGCCGCGCACCCTGGCGGCCATCAAAGACGCCGGCACGCACCGCGCGAACCTGCTTATCGCGATCGCCCCTGCCATCGAGAAGCTCGTCGGGCAGCCCGAACGATCCGTCAACGGGATCTCCGACCCCGTTCATTGACCCGCCATGGCCAGGAATTGCTTCGCCTCTTTGAGAGTCCGCGCCGCATACCGCACATGCCGCAACGCTTCGTCTCGCGTGGAGTCGCCCCTGTACAGCACATAACCCAACAACCAGTGCGCCAGCGCGCTCTGCGAGCCAAACTCCAGGGATCGCCGCGCGTGTTGTTCCGCGCCGGCCGGATCTCCCAGCTGGAACAAAACCAAGCCGAGGTTATACTGAGCGCTCCAGGAATTCGGATCCAACTCCACCGCGCGTTCAAACGCCGGCTTGGCTTCCTCAAAACGTCCCATCCATCCGTATTCTGCCCCGAGCTGATTGTAGGCGGCTGCGAAAAGAGGGTCGATCTGCACGGCCGCCTGCAACGCCGCCGCCGCTCCCACGTGATCGCGCGACTTTGATGATTTCATGGCTCGCTCGAACGATTTCTGCGCCGCCTTGGGCACCTTGTGCTGTAGTCCGTAGACGGAGATCGATTCGCCCGAGGGCCGCTCCGGCGCACGGTCTATTTCCATCGGAGCGGCTCTCCGCTCCACCAGACCCCGCAGTTGAGATTCCAGCTCCACCTCCACCTCTGTGGGCGTCTGCGGGTACTTCTGCGCCAAGCAGGTCCAGCACGCCAGTATGACGATTGCCCAGCCTTTCACCATGTCCCCTCCGGTCTGATCTGGCTTTGTCCCGCTCGCGGCTGGGAGAGGACGCGACTTGGAAAGCGCCAGGCAGTAGCGGATATTCCGCAAAACCGCCTGCGCCGAAAGCGCTATGGTTCTGAGACGCTCAGCTGCCGTGAAAAGTGCGCAGCAGATCTTGCGCCGTGTCCGCCAGGGTTTTCCGCCGGTGGCGGCTCAGTTTCCTTAGATGCTCATAAGCCTGCTGCTCGGTCCACCCGTGCCTGGCTTGCAGAATTCCCTTCGCCCGCTCTACCAGCTTGCGCTGCCCGAGCCGGTCGCTCACTACGTTGAGATCCCGGCGCAGCTTTCCAATCTCGGAGGTCATCCAGGTCGCGAGCGCTGCCAACCGAAGCGTGGATGACATCTCTCGAGTGATCCCCGTGCGCGGCGTCTGCCCGAATCCAAATCCGAATGCGATGATCACCTTCAATCCGTGTTCAGGCCAGGGAACTAGCAGGAAAGAACTGGCAACCGGGGCAGCGGTCCGGTTGAGGAACTGACCGATGGTGCTCTCACCCGATACCGGCCTGTCGAATGCCTCCAAATCGGGCAGCATGTCGTCTTCTGTTTTAAGCTCGACCGGCGCTCCTCCCAAAGCCGGCCAGTGATATACCATCCGAATCGATCGGCTGTTCTCGGCCAGTACGACCGAGACACAATGCGCTCCCACTTCGCGCACCACGCCGGCAAGAGCGTAAAGCCCATCCCTCAGGCAACAATCTAGCGGGGCCGCGGCATAGGATGCGTCAGGCGCCATACCTGTCATCTATAACTACGTTCTGAACCGGCAAAAGTTAGCCGTGACGGCGTTGTCAGGGAAATGGGCACCGAGGCTGGCACCGGGCGGATCGACCAGAATCCGCGACAGCCAGCCTCTTTCAAGAAACAATCGCGCTATATAAGACGATGGCCCGCGCGCTTTTGTGCCCTCGATTTTGAATTTTTTTGGGGACGGCGGGAGAACGTTTATTGAGCGGATTTGCCGGCAGGCAGAAATTCAATAGACTTGACAGTTGCCAGGTCCAGCTTGTCACTGCCGCCGGAGGGATTTGCGAGGTATAGCACACGGAAATCCCAAACGAGCGACCGCCGCTGCGCGATTCCGTTTTTGAGAACAAACAAGGCATCCTCCGCATTCGCATCTTGAATCGAAGCCAGGGCATCGAAGCGCGTTGTCACCGCAGCATCGCCTTTTGCCTTGGCTTTGATCGCGACCCGCGAACAAATCGCCGTCGGGCATCCGACGCCCTCCAGGTTGGCCATGTGGGTTGTCCCGTCGGGTAAGGTAACCTTCGCGATTATCCCGCTCCGGTCGGTCGGTCCGCCCATTATCAGCAATGGAAACAACAGACCCATCGCGGTGCAAGTCACGCGCAGCGCGTTGATCTTCATATTTGTCTTCCTTTCATTGTTCATTCAGTAAGGTTTCAATAGCCCTTTGATATTCGCTGCGGCGGCACAGGCCCACGTGTACCACGGCGATGCGGCCCGACTTGTCGATGATCATTGTGGTCGGCAGTGACTCCACTCCCTCATACCGGCCGGTTACTTCGTCATTGGACAGCAATACCGGATAGTTCACCTTCTTCTCCTCGATGTAAGGCTGCACCGCCTTCCAGCCATCTTCATCGAGCGAAATGCCGAGCACCTGGAAACCGCGGCCCCCGTGCATCTGCTGAAACTCGATGAACCACGGAATCTCCGTGCGGCAGGGTGCGCACCAGGTAGCCCAGAAGTTCAGCAGAACCACTTTCCCTCGATAGTCGGAGAGTTTCACGGGCGCGCCAGCGGCGTCGGTCAGCTCGAAATCCGGCGCGATCTTTCGGTGCTCGGGAGAGATATAGGCGACACTCGCGGCAGGTTTTACCAGGAGAAGCTGGCGTACCCAACTCGTCTCGCTGGCACATACCGAAACGCATCGTTGCGCGAAGGCCCTTGTGACTGGAGTTGCCATCATCGTAACGCAAGCTGCCGCGGCGCTCACCGTCACCCACATCCACCTTCGATGGCGCACGCCCACGCGTTGACGCGATTCTCTCAGCCGGGCTAGCCCGCGCTGCACATCCGGCTGGCACATCCTTTCCGGGTTGAGGGTATCGAGACGCTCATCCACCCACTGGCCGATGTTCATTTCTTCATTGCGGTCCATATCGTTTCACGTATTCCTTTCGGAACGCCTGTTGCGCGCGGCTGAGCAATGTTCCCACCGATACCGGATTCAATTTCAGCGCGACGGCCAGTTCTTCATAGGTGAGACCGTCGCTGCGCAGCACCAGCAGCTCTGCCTGGCGCCGCTCCATCGCGCCCAGTATTTTTCGGACCCGTTCCTGTTCCTCTCTGGCAGCGAATACTTCTTCCGGTGTTGGCGAACGTCGAACCAGCGACGCCAGTCGTTCGTACCGCTCCTGTCGCATTTGCCGCCGCAGGTCGTTCAGTCCCGTGCGGACCGCGATCCGGTACAACCAGCCTTCGACGTTCTCCCGTTTTGCTTTCCGGTCTCGCGACCACTTCAGAAATACCTCGACCGCCAGTTCCTCCGCGCGCGCATGGTCCCGGATCACCCGCATGATCACCCGGACAATGCGTGCATATTGCACGCGAAAGACGGCGTCAATGTCCAGCCTCGCCTCGTTGGGGTTCATCGCAACGAGGGCTTCGCTCAGTGCGTCCACGCCCCTACAACACCGCTCGACTGGCATTTGTGACAGCATCCCCGGCGAATTGGACGCGCGGGGACGTCCGATTCTTCTCGGTCACAAAAATTTGTGTGCCCGTTTCCAACTACTTAGCGGGGTTTCGTGCTGTCTTCCGAGTTTCGCCTGATACTCTGAAATCGAGTAAGAGGTTTGCGTAAGCAAGTCGCAACAGATTTTTTCCTGCGCAGGAAGCGTTGCATTGCAGTGATACTGAACTCCCTGTAAGGTCTTACAACCTTAACGGCGGTTCCCCGGGGTGCCCTATGAGCCCCGGAGGAAGCCGGCGGGGAGACTTTGGAAGATCTTCCATAATACCCTGTGGTGAACGGATAGCTAAGATTGCCGTCCCGCAGGATTTCAGAGAGCCCGGTACCGAATCGAGCAGGTAAACGTAGCGCCATAAAGCGATTCCAATACCGTCGAAGGTACGGCTCAAGTCATCGGGCGGTCCACAACGCACGGCGAAAAGTCCGCGAGACCTGGTCTCGTAGCCGGGCCGCCCCGCAACGCTCAGCCGCAGTGTCTTTTTTTTCGCGTTTCAGTAAACTGGCAGGGACATGCAGCGAAGCACTCATCGGATTCTCACAACCCATTGCGGCAGCCTGCCGCGCCCCAAAGACTTACTCGATTTGATGAAGGCCCGTTTGCAAGGCGAGAAGCACGATTCCGAGATTTACGACGAGCGCGTGCGCAGCGCCGTGCAGGACATCGTCAAACAACAAATTGAAAGCGGCATCGATATTCCCACTGATGGCGAGCAGGGCAAGCCCGGCTTTTTCGCCTATGTCCGGGAACGGCTGGAAGGATTCGAGGCCAGGCCCGACGCGCATTTTCCCCGATTTGCCGCCGAGACCAGCGCGTTCCCGGAATACTACGCGGAATACATGGGACACGCCATGACCGGGTCGGCGGTGGCGCCTATCGTTCCGCTCGTGTGTACCGGTCCGGTGCGCTATCGCGGCGAAGCCGCCGTGCGGCGTGACATCGAAAATCTGAGAGCCGCGCTCGCGGGAGCGAAGGCCGAAGAGGTCTTTATGCCATCGGTGGCGCCGAGCGGCGTGGGCTTTAACGAATACTATCGCAGCGAGGAAGAATACTTCGCCGCCGTAGGAGCGGCGATGCGGCACGAATACCAGGCGATTGTGGATGCGGGCTTCATCGTCCAGATCGACGATCCGTTTCTCACGGAGGTGTTCAGCCAGCCCATCCTCAGCGCGGCCGAGCGGCGCAAGTCGGCGGAGATGTGGGTCGACGCTCTCAATCACTCTTTGCAGGGCATCCCGGCGGAGAAGATCCGCTTTCATACCTGCTATGGAATCAATGAAGGACCGCGCGTCCATGATGCGCCGCTCAAAGACATCGTGGATGTCATGCTGAAGATCAACGCAGGCGCGTATTCTTTTGAAGCCGCCAATGCGCGTCACGAACACGAGTATCACGTTTGGGAAAAGGCAAAGCTTCCTGACGGAAAAATTCTGATCCCTGGCGTCATTACGCACGCCAGCAACATCGTCGAGCATCCCGAGTTGATTGCCGAGCGCATCATCCGATACGCGGAGCGCGTAGGCCGCGAAAATGTAATCGCGGGCAGCGACTGCGGTTTTTCCTCGCAGGCCACCTATCACCCGGAGGTGCATCCCACAGTGATGTGGGAAAAGTTCCGCGCGATGGCGGAAGGCGCGCGCCTGGCCAGCGCCCGGCTCTGGCGTTCCGCATCCGCGAGTTGACGCGTCTCCATGAAAAAGCGCCAGCAAATTCACAATCTTCGAGGCGCAGTCTGAGCCCCCGTCGTCAAACCTCTCGGCAGCGGACCGGCCTAGCGGTAATCTTCCTGCAACTTGTCGAGAGCCGTGGAGCCTGGACAAAGCTTCTCGTACGGCACCTTGATCAGAGCCGTATCCGGAGTCGCGTTCAACTCGTGCAGGTCTGGCACCGTTTCGTCGATGTAGAGCAGGCCCGTGACGATCTCGCCTTTGCCCTGGCGCTCCTGCATGAAGGAGAAGACTTTCTCCCGGTCGGTGGGATCGTAGTCCGGCGGCACGCCTTTGAATGCGACCACGCTGCCATCGTGCATCGTAACGTTCACCGCGCCATTGCTGCCGATGGTCGCGAGGATTTCCGATGCCGGCGCGACGAAATCCGTCTCCGTCGCCGCGCGCGCCTGCTTGCGCACGTGCATGTAGCTTTTCGTCGAACCTTCGTGATCGTTAAACGTGACGCAGGGGGAGAGCACGTCTACCAGCGCGAAGCCGCGATGCGTCATGGCGGCCTTCAGGATGGGAACGAGCTGCTCTTTATCTCCGGAGAAGCTGCGGGCAATAAACGTCGCGCCGAGGCTCAGGCCGAGCGAAACCGGGTCGATCGGCGCCATGCGGTTCGACTCTTTCCGCTTGCTCTTGGAACCCAAATCCGCCGAAGCCGAGAACTGCCCTTTGGTCAGCCCGTACACGCCGTTGTTCTCGATTACGTAGAGAATTTTCAGATTGCGGCGAATGGCGTGGCACATATGCCCGAGGCCGATGGAAAGCGAGTCGCCATCGCCGGAAATGCCGATGTAGGTCAGTTCCCGGTTGGCCGCGTTCGCGCCGGTGGCAATGGGAGCCATCCGGCCATGCGCGGAGTTGAACCCATGCGCGCCGTTGACGAAGTAGGCCGGCGTCTTGGAGGAACACCCGATGCCGCTCAGCTTGGCGATCAGGTGCGGAGCGAGCGATAGCTCCCAGATCGCGCGGATCAGAGCGGCGGTGATGGAGTCGTGGCCGCATCCCGCGCACAGCGTCGACATGGAGCCTTCGTAGTCGCGGACTGTCAGGCCGAGATCGTTGCGCTTGAGACTGGGATGAACGGCGGTGGGCTTAGGGATTGACGGCAAGGGTGGGTTCTCCCATCTGGCTGGTGATGCTTTCGATTACGTGTTTGGCGCTCAGCGGGAACCCGCCGTACACCAATACGGATCGCAGTTTTTCTTTGGGAACGCTGGTTTCGAGCGTCAGCAGCGCGCGCAGTTGGGCGTCGCGGTTCTGCTCGATCACGAAGCAAACCTCGTGCTCGTCCAGGAAAGCTTCGACGGCCTCGCTGAAAGGAAAGCCGCGGACGCGCAGAAAGTCGGCGGCGACGCCTCGCGCGGCCAGCAGGTCAATCGCTTCGCGAACCGCTCCATCGCAGCCGCCGACGGTGATAATGCCGATGCCGGCGCCCGGCTTGCGGATCACTATCGGTTCCGGCACAAAGCGGGCCGCGGCGCGGTGCTTGCGCGCGAGCCGGTCGATCACTTCCTGATATTCGTCCGGAATCTCGGTGTATGCGCCGGTCTTGGCGTGGCCCGAACCGCGCGTAAAGTAGGCCAGCTTCGGGTCGATGCCCGGCAGCGTGCGCGGCGCTACCTGGTTCTCGTCTTCGTTGGTATAGCGCAGGAAGCGCTCCAGCTTTTCCAGTTCCTCCGCGCCAAACACGCGGCCGCGGTCGGGCTTGTACGAATCGTCCCACGTCAATCGCGGTACCACCCAGTCGTTCATCCCGATATCGAGGTCGGTCAGGATGAAGACCGGCGTCTGAAAGCGCTCGGCGAGATCGAACGCTTTCGGAGCAAGCTCGAAGCACTCGGCGGGATTGGCCGGAAAGAGGCAGATGTGTTTGGTGTCGCCGTGCGAAGCATAGGCGCACTCCAGAATGTCGCCCTGCTGCGTGCGCGTCGGCATGCCCGTCGACGGTCCCACGCGCTGCACATCGATAATGACCGCCGGGATCTCGGCATAGTAAGCGAGCCCCAGCAGCTCATTCATGAGCGAGATGCCGGGACCCGCGGTGGAGGTAAAAGCGCGGGCCCCCGCCCACGAGGCGCCGATCACCATGCCGATCGCGGCCAGCTCATCTTCCGCCTGCAGAATGAGGTAATTATTCTTCCCCGTCTCCGGATCCTTGCGGTATTCCTCGCAGAATTCCTTGAACGCATCCATGGCCGAGGTAGAGGGCGTGATGGGATACCACGCGGCCACCGTCGCGCCTGCGTACAGACAGCCGAGCGCCGTGGCAGTATTGCCGTCGATCAGAATTTTGTCGCGGTTGGCGTCCATCTTCTCGAGACGGAACGGCAGCGGCCCGAAGTGCTCTTTAGCGTAATCAAGACCAAGACGCAGCGCCTTCCGGTTAGACTCGCGCAGCGCCTTCTTTGCGGCGAATTTTTCATCGAGCAGTTGCTCGACAACATCCATATCGATGTCGACAACGGCAATAAGCGCGCCGGCGTACGCGATGTTCTTCATGAGCACGCGCTCGCGCGGGTCCTTGAATTCTTCGTTGCACATCTGCGACAGCGGCACGCCCAGGTACGTGATGTCGTCGCGAAGCAGAACCGGATCCATCGGCCAGGTGGAGTCGTACATCAGATAGCCGCCCTCGCGCACTTCGCGCACGTCGCGATCGTACGTCTGCCCGTTCATAGCGACAATCAGGTCGTAATCGAGCGCCCGCGCCGTGTAGCCATCCTTGCTGACGCGGATCTCATACCACGTCGGCAGTCCCTGGATGTTGGAAGGAAACAGATTTTTTCCGGAGACCGGGATGCCCATGCGAAAAATGGCCTGCATGATGAGGCCGTTGGCGCTCGCTGATCCGGTCCCGTTGACGTTGGCAAGTTTGAACGCGAAGTCGTTGACTTTGGTTTCGATGCTTAAGCCGGTACGCATGGGATAGCTTCGTTGACGGGTTGAGCCGCGTAGGGAATCTGGAGTTCAAATTTTTGCATGTCCCAGGCGGAAGTGGGACACCGTTCGGCGCAAAGCCCGCAATGTACGCAGAGGTCTTCGTCTTTCAGCATGAGCCGTTTGGTTTGCGGAAGCGGGGCAGACGCATAGAGAGCCTGGTCGAGATTGTCGGCAGGGGCGGAAAGACGGGGTCGCAGGCTTTCTTCCTCGGAATCGGCCAGCATCGTCAGGCACAGCAGCGGGCAAACGTCGATGCACGCGTCGCACTCGATGCAGCGCGCGGGATAAAAGACCGTCTGGATATCGCAATTCAGGCAGCGTTGGGCTTCGCGCGCGGTCTGTGCGGCGTCAAACCCGAGTTCCACCTCGATGCCGAGATCTCGAAACCGCGTTTCCAGATCCACGTGCTGCATCTTCTGCCGCGTGGCCGGATTGTAATCGTTGTGATAACTCCACTGGCCGAGCCCCATCTTCTGGCTGACGAGATTGATCCCCTGCGGCGGCCGCTCCGTGACGGGAATTTGCTGGCAGTAGTTGTGGATCGAAATGGCGGCCTGATGTCCATGTTCGACGGCCCAGATGATGTTCTTTGGCCCGAACGCCGAATCGCCGCCGAAGAAAACGCCGGCGCGCGAGGACATCATGGTAGCCTGATCGACCACCGGCTCTTCCCACTTGTTGAACTCGACCCCGAGATCGCGCTCGAACCATGGAAATGCGTTTTCCTGCCCAATGGCGAGGATCACGTCATCGGCCGGCAGAAACACTGTGTCGATCAATTTCGAGTTCTTCGCCCCTTTGTCCCACTCGAGGCGCTCGAATTCCATGCCGGTGAGCTTTCCATTTTCGATCACGAACCGTTTGGGCGCGTGATTGATCAGGATCTCGACGCCCTCTTCTTCGGCATCGTCCAGTTCCCACGGCGACGCTTTGAAAAAGCCCCGCGGCCGGCGCGCCATAACCTTGATATCTTTGCCGCCGAGACGGCAGGAGGAGCGGCAGCAGTCCATCGCGGTGTTGCCGACGCCGATGATCAGCACTTTCTCCCCTACCGAATCGATGTGCCCGAAGGCGATTGACTCAAGCCAGTCGATGCCAATGTGAATGCGCTCGCTATCGTGGCGCCCGGGCAATTCCAGTTCCTTGCCGCGCGGGGCACCGCTGCCTACAAAGATCGCGTCGTAACCTTCGGCGAGCAGCGCCTTCATGCTGTGGATCGGCGAACTGTAACGGATGTCCACGCCCATGTCGAGGATCATATCGACCTCTTCCATGAGCACGCGCTCCGGGAGACGGAAAGCCGGGATGTTGGTGCGCATTAAGCCGCCCGGCTTATCGTTCTTCTCGTAGATTACGATTTCGTAGCCCAGCGGCAGCAGGTCGTTAGCCACCGTCAGCGAAGCCGGACCCGCTCCGATGCAGGCGATGCGCTTGCCGTTCTTCTTTTTCGGAATCTCCGGAAGGAGTCGCGAGACATCGCCACGATGATCGGCAGCTACACGCTTAAGGCGGCAGATCGCAACGGGCTTTCCATCGACGCGCCCGCGGCGGCAGGCCGGTTCGCAGGGACGGTCGCAGGTGCGGCCTAAGATCGCCGGGAATACGTTCGACTCGCGGTTGAGAAGATACGCGTCGGTGTATCTGCCCTGCGCAATTAATCTTATATATTCCGGAACATTGGTGTGGGCCGGACACGCCCACTGGCAATCGACCACTTTGTGAAAGTAGTTCGGGTCATCCGTGTTGGTTGGCTTCAACCGAGATTTCCCCCCGTGCAACTCAAATCATCTAATTGTACATCCGTTCTAAGTAATACAGAGTACTAACACGGGTGAGGAGTTCCTGGCGCGTCCTCGGATTCTGCCGGTAATTGGTTTCGGGCTGACGGATTCGATCCGGTAGTATACTATCCCGCGGACATGGGAACCCGGCGATTGCGGAAGCGAAGCGTCTGGCGGCAGCGGCGTGCTGCACTTTTCCTGCTCGGGTCGCAGGTAATGCTGCTGTCAACCGATGTAGGATGCCGGTCCGAGGCGCCGGTACGGCCGGCTCCGGATCAAGCCGCGCGCCTCGCTTCCACAGTGTATACCGGTGACCCGAACTCCGAGCCCCAGCTTCTCGCGGGCTTCTATCGGGCCGAAGAATATTCCTGGCGGTGGACCGCGCAACGCTTTTCCGTCGTGCTACGGCCTCCCGAAATGGAGAACGAGGAGGCGGCGAAACTGGTGGTACGGCTTGGCATACCGGAAGGCCTGATTCAGAAACTGCACTCGATTTCGTTGTCCGGGAACGTTGGCGGCCGTGCCTTGAAGCCGGAGACTTATACTCGACCGGGCAATTACACGTATACCCGCATGGTCGCGCCCAACCTGCTGGCTTCCGAAGAGGTGCGAATTGATTTTCAGCTCGACAAAGTCATGCCGCCCTTAGGGCAGGATGTGCGCCCGCTCGGTATCGTGGTGACGAGTATCGGGCTGGAGCCGCAATGACGCGCGGCCTTGCCCTGACCTTCTGCGGCATTTTTCTTGTGGCGGGTCTCAGTCTGATTCCTTTTGTCGGCATTCAGAACGATGAGGCTCTGTTTGCCTATGCCGTCTTTCCGCCGCGCACTGGCGTGTACATCCTTCATCTCGGTCCCATCGAAGTTCCGCTGATGGTGATGAGCTACGTCGGAGCGTTGAAGGCCTGGCTGTATCGCCCGATTTTCGCGCTATTCGGAGCCGGGGTTTGGGCCGTGCGGGTTCCCACGCTGTTGGTCGGCGTCGCGAGCATTTGGCTTTTCTATTTGTTTCTACGGCGGGTGGGTGGGGAGAGGGCGGCGGTCACTGGGTGTGCGGTTCTCGCCGCCGATGCCTCGTTCCTGCTCACGAACGTTTTCGATTGGGGGCCGGTAGCCCTGCAACATCTGCTTGTGATCGGCGGCTTGCTGCTGCTGCTGAGATTCTGGCAGCAAAGACAGGAACTGGTACTGTCCGCCGGCTTTCTTCTGTTTGGCCTTGCCATGTGGGACAAGGCCTCGGCCATCTGGAGCCTGGCCGGTTTCGCGCTGGCCTGCCTGATTACGCTGCCCCGCGAGATTCTGAATGCGCTCACGGCGCGCAGGCTTGCTTCCAGCGCGCTCGCGTTTGCTTTGGGTGCGCTGCCGCTGATTGCTTATAACGTGAACAGCGCGGGAAAGACATTTCATGATACGGTTGCGCACGAAACGGGCGGCATCGGACCGAAAGCGCGGGTGCTGCGGGGGACGGCGGATGGGTCGTTGCTGTTTGGTTGGATGGTGAGTGGAGACGCGCCGCATCCGAGCGAACCGCGTACGAGTCTCGAACGCGCGTCGGGCGCAGTGACATCGCTCGCGGGAAATCCGAAATCGAACCTGATGCTCTATGCGTTCGGCGCCGCGCTTGTGCTCGCTCCCCTGGCCACCCGCCGCGAGCGCCGCGCGATTGTGTTCGCTTTGGTCGCGATGACCGCTGTGTGGGTGCAGATGGCTCTTACGGCGAACGCGGGAAGCGGCGCCCATCACGCGATTCTGTTGTGGCCTCTTCCGCAAATGTTGATCGGGATTTCCTTCGCCGCCGCCTCGCGACGGCTAAGACGCGCGGGCAGACCGGCGCTCGCCGTGGCTGTCGCAGTCCTGATGGTATCCGGCATGGCGGTGATCAATCAATATCGAATGCTCATGGCTCGCAATGGCGGCGCCATCAATTGGACCGATGCCATATATCCTCTGTCCGACTACATGAAGAGCGTTCCGGCGAGCGAGGTGTACTGCGTTGATTTTGGGCTAATGGGCAGCCTGCACCTGCTGAATCGGGGCGCCCTCCCGTTGCGCGTGGGCTGGGAAGAACTCGGAAAAGCGGAATGGACACCAGCGGACCGCGGGCATCTGACTGCCATGGTGGCCCAACCGGATCACGTCTTTCTGGCGCACACCGCGGAATTAGAATTCTTTCGCGGTTTCGATGCGCGGCTGGCCGCGTTCGCGGAAGGCCTTGGTTATCGACGGGACCTGTTGGCAGTGATTGCCGACCGCCACGGCCGTCCAACCTTCGAGGTGTACCGCTTTCTTTCATCCGGTCGCGAAGGAGCGAAGTTCATCGCTCCTTCGCAGGCCAAGTTAGTTAATGGCCGGTGATCGTGCCTCGCGCCGCGGCCGTTCCGCCCTGTCCGCTGTCCACCGAGAGCGTAACAGTCGCGCCGATCAGCGGATCGCCGAGGAGGTCTTCGCCGCAGATTGCGGAAAGATTGGCTGGGTTCACCGCGCAGGCCAGCCATTCGTTGGTTAGAGTGGTCGGTACGGTCAGCCAGGCCGCTACCGAGCCGGAAGGAAGGCTGGTGGGCGAGGCGGTCACACGGATGCGCCGGCCCACCAGGGTCATCGAAACCGTGCCCGTCGCCGCCGATGTGCCAGTGCCCTTCAACGTTGCCGAAGCCGTACTGACAGGAGCTTGTGCCGGAGGCGTGCTGTCCCGCACCACCAGAACTCCATTTACGCCGGTGGTGCCGCTAGCGGGATCCGCCGGATATTGTGAGACCGGCACGTACACCAGGTTCGTGATTGGGTCCACGCCCGCGATATGACCTCCGCCGGTACAAACCACACCGTCGAGTGTGGCCGCACCGCCGGACCCTGTCGCATCCATGATGCCCAGGATCGGCGTGAATGTCCCTGTACCTTTGGGACAACCGCTGGTGGTAGCGGCGTTCAGCCCCGCCGCGGCGTAGAACCGGCGTACATTGGGATTGAAGACGACGGTGTCTGTTCCTCCCACGTCGGTGAATGTTTTGATGAGGGCGCCAGTCGCAAGATTGACCGCCACGTCCCCGGTATCGCCGGTACCTCCAAAACATCCCATTACGGCGATGTTTGAGATCGGGTCGATATCAATGCCGTGTCCGGGGCACGCCGCACCGATCGTAAAGTGTCCAAGAGGCGCCGTGGGATTAGCCGGGTCGAACACCGCGATTCCTGCCCCGGCGTTATTATTGTCGGCGTCTTCCAGCGCAACGTAGATCTTGCCATCGACGGGGTTAAATTTGATCAAGTCGGCGCTCCAGGGCAACGGCGTCTTGGTCGTTATCGTTTGGTAGGCCAAATTGATCCCCGTAAGAAAATACGGCGCTTCGTCGTTGATCACGTATACGGTTTGATTAATGGGGTCGTAGTCGGCGCCATCCAGACAGACATTTGCGGCTGAACAGGCCGATGGGTTGCCGTCTACGACATAGATGGTCGCCGGGCCGCCGGTGCGCAGGTCCCAAACAAAAACCGATCCGGATGGCCCTCCGTCGGTCACCACCAATTGCTGCAGGTTTACCGCGACCAAGGGTACGTTGGGCACGGAATCGGGGCGCATCCTGAGCAGCGCTACGACCACATTCGTGTGTGTATCGATTACATCGACGCCATGGTTGGTACGGTCCGCCAGATACATCAACCGCGTTACGGGGTTGAACCCCATTACGTCTACGTTGGCATTACCGCGCGCTCCGGTTGTCGCCCAGCCGGGGATTTGAATATTCTGCTGGAACTGCGCCCCCCCGTTCGGCAGACCCTGTCCCCCTGCCAGAGTGGCGGAAGCGGCAAGGAGTCCCATCACTATCCGGGCTCGTGAAAAACTTGGTCGTCTCATTTAGTCGATCCTCTCCTGTTGGTGTTTCAAAAGTTACTGAAAGCGCGAGGAATTTTATCGAAATCTAATAGGGCTTGACAAGTTAGGACGCAGTGTTTCGTGTCATTTGACACGAAACAGATAATAGCGTCCGGCATGGTCGACGAATTGAAGGCCCCATTCGGGCGCTTCGGCCAGCAGAGCGTTACCGATGGGCGCATATCCGCCGCCACCGCTGGGCGCGAATAGATATCGATAACCGGCGGCTCGCAGCGCGAGTCCTGTTTCCAGGCGCAAGCGCCCGGCGGGGTGTGGCGTGGCTTGGGCGGCGGTCAACAGGCGCCAGGCGCCATCGTCGCACCGGCCGACCACAGCGAGAACACCCGGGCGCGCGGCGTGGGAAAACAATACGGCCCTCGAAAGTTGCAGCGGACGATCGAATTGGATTTCGAGAAACATGCCCCTAGAAACCGGCTGCCGCGAACGCCAGCGCGTCAGGAGATTGCCGTCGAGGGCGAGCGGCGCTTCCGCCTGATTGGGCCAGCCGCGCACGGTCCAGTGGGGGCTCGTGGAAATCGAATTCTTTCCGGAAAAAAGCCGCACGTCTGCAACGTCAAACTCCGCGGCGCTCCCGGCGGGCACAACGAAACGTATGGCCTGCACGGATGTGAGCGGCCACGAGGCGGTCCATGCGGACAGAGATGCTTCGCGGCTGAACGCGGCCGAGCGCAAGACGTCCGCGAGTTGATCGGTCTCGGCCGACTGCCACCAGACTCGAACGTCTCGATCGAGATACGCGTTGGCCACCGGCATCAATGCGAGGATTTTGTCGCCGGGCAAGGTACGGCGCGCCAGCATCCGGGCGGCATTAAATTCTTCGATGTGGCGCTCCAGATAATCGGCTTCGGGAGTTATCCGCAACGCGCCGGCAAGCGGAAACTCGTTCAGTCGATACAGTGAGTGGCGATTGCGCAAGTTCATGATGGAGGGCCAGCAGAGGACGGCCTGAATCGCGATCACGGTCCAAGCCGCGGGGCGGGGAAGAGCCATCGCCAAGGCTACCGTGGCGCACGCCACGGCCGGCATGAGGAAGCGCGCTCCGCTATCGAAAAACCACGGCACCGCGAGAATCGCCGTCGCGGCCCACGCCCAGCGTCCGGCGCGGCGTCGCAGTGAAATCAGCCCGAGCGGCAGGGTCAGGAAAACGGGGCCGAATGCGCCGGAGAACCGATAGCCGAAGGCGAGTTCCCACGGCATTCGCCACACGGGCACGGCAGGGAGCGAACGCAAATCGGCGGCCAATTGCTTTTCCGTATCCACATGGAAGTAAGGATTGGGAAATAGCTCATTAAGAACGGGCGCCACCGGGTTGTGCGCGAGGATCGCGTCGCGCACGAGCCAGGGCACCATCACCAGTGCCGCGCCAAGCGCCACCCACGCCGCCGCTCGGATCCGTCGCTGCGCCAGGACAAAGCAGACCGCGGCGAGGACGGCGAACGAGCCGGGAATCTTAATGGCATAACAGAATCCCGCCAGGATGCCGGCCGGCAGAAGATAGCGGGAGTCGCGCGTATCCCGCCAGACGAGCAGAAGGTAGAACGACGCGAGGGTGAAAAAGACCCCGGCCGCGTCATTATAGGAAGAGGATCCGGCCAGCCCGACGATGGGCGCGCAAAAGTAAGCGACCGCGGACACGAGCGAGGTGGTGTCATTCAATTGCAGGCGCCGCCCAATGCGGAAAATCAGCGGCACGGTTGCCAGGAAGAATCCGAATTCAACCAGCTTCGCCGCCGAATGCCGGCCAAATGCGAAGGCAACCGTGTACAGCATTTCCATGCCTTGCGGAACCATATCGTAAAAAGTCACACGGCCCGGAAAGCCGTGAATCCGAACGTATGCCGTCGCTGCGCGTCTCGGGAGCGAGCGCGTTGACAAAGTACCAGATGCCGTAAGCGCCGAAGATCGCCACGGCCGCGAGGCGGCCTGCGCCCAGCGGCCTCTTTACGGCATCTACGAGCGGCCGGCGATGGACCCACCGTAGCGCCGCCAATGCCAGCGCGCCAATCAGAAGAAAGGGGGCGCGGCGACCCTGATGGGCGCAAAGCAGGAAAAAGACCAGCGCGCTCTCGACCACCGCGCCGACCCCGAGCGCAATTTCGGGGGACGCAGGCGTGCCGCGTAGCGCCAGTACGCCGAGCGCGTAGGCCGTAACGGCCGTGAAAAGCGCGCCAAACAGGATTGCGGCAACAGTGAGCGGCAAGCCTCCGATAATATCGCTTTGGCCGTTGCAGGAGAAACCGCTGTCGAATCGCGGGCCTCGAGAGACTCGTCTATCTGAGGCCTAGTGGATGGTGCGCGTCAATTCACGAGGCCGTAGTCGCTGGCCAGCATAACCAGGTACTATTCGACCACCATCACCTGCTGAATCGGCGATCCTGTGGGCAAAGAGGAGTAGTTATTGTTGAACGCCGTGGTCCCCACCATGCTGATGGTGTCGGCCACCACCAGTGTGTATTGTGTGTTGATACTGGAATTGCCGTGCATCGTAATGCCGTTGTTCCTGTCGTAGATCACACCTTGATACACAGCGTTTGCGCCGCCGCCATAAACATCGGGGTTGCCGGTGGGCGCGGTGCGATCGTCGAAAAACAGGATGCCTGCATAGGGGCCGGTAGTGGGCGCCGTAAATGTGGCTGTTGAATTGGCCGCAATACTGTTCCCGCTATACGTGTAGTTCCCGTTATTAGTCTGGCCGTACGTGTTATAGATCATAACGCCTGTTCCCGAGACGACCGAATTCGCGCTCTGTGTGCTCAGGCCGCCGCCGACGATGATGTAGTTGCCGGGGCTTAATGTGACTGTGGAATTGCCGATGTGGATTCCGCCGCAATAGACCCCCGGGTGAATCGTTACCGTGGATTGATTGGGCGAACTGTAGTTCACAAAATTGCAAGTATAGTTTGGGGAAGCAGGAACCGGCAGACCTGCCAGTGGATCACCGGCGGGCGGAATCCCGGTATTGGCGGCTGGAGACAAGGGATTGTGCGTACAGACGTTGCCAACCACATCATATTCCGGTGCGGAGAGCGTCGCGTTGCCCACAGTAGAGATCGCACAAGAGTTGTTGCTGTCTACCAAAACGCCGCACGCGGAGATCAGGCTGGCGGTGCCGGCCACGGAAATCGCGCCGCTGGCGTTTGGGTTCAGTGCGTAGATGCAGTCGGTCGCGCCAACCACTGCGGCAGTCGAACGGCCTACCACCATGCCACTCAGGTTTCCCATAACCGCTGAAAAAAGCTGGGGCACTCTCTGGTAAGCCCGAAACGTAACCCAGTACGAAGCGGTCCCGCTCCCAGAAGCGGTGGGAGGAGTGCCCGAAACACCGGTCTCATAAGTTACCGAACCGGTGCCGTTGAATCCGTGCGCTTGGGCGTACATGCACCCGTGTTCAATCGAATTCTGCGGCGTTGTGATGCTGGGAGTGCAATTGGTTTGGCCAGTCGTACACACAACGGTGGCGCAGCTCGGGTTGGAGCTGCCGTTGGTTGCATGAAAATCGATCATGGCGGCCTGGGCCGCTGCCTCCGCGGCGGACTGTGTCGACATTTTTACAAAGTGCATGTACCCCAGATCCGTCACCATTCCCAGCATGCCAAACAGAGGAATCACAACCAGCGTGGCCATGATCAGGATCTGGCCCCGGCAGTTCCGCGCGCGATGACTCGGTTTGTTCGACATTTTTTCCTCCCCGGGGGGCTCGTCCTGGCGGTCGGGTGCTAGTTCCCCCACACGAAAGAAGCAGCATGTATGGGATTTCTTTATGGCCGCTCGAATTAAATGTCCGGCCTGAAGTATTTCATTGATGACTAAAGTTAGCGTCGGGGGCTTAGAGGCGGCGGGTGGCTGTCGCGTCCGCCGTTTTTCGATCTGTTCGATTCCTGAAGAAGACCGAAAATACAGATGAAGAGAGTTCTTGTTGATGTGAACGTCGTACTCGCTTAATGGATGGTCCGCGTCTTGCGGTTCATGTAATCCATCAGCAGGTATTGGCCAAGCGTGAAGGGTGTGGTGAAATACGCTTTGCCGCGGCAGATCTCGGTCACCTTTTGGACGAAGTTCACCAGTCCGTAATCGCTGGCCAGCATGAAGGTGTTGATCAGGATGCCTTGCTTCTTGCAGCGGTTCACTTCTTCCAGCGTCTTGCTGATCACCAGCGGATCGAGGCCGAACGCGTTCTTGTACATGCGGCCGTCTTCGAGAGTCAGGCAGCTTGGCTTGCCGTCGGTGATCATGATGATCTGCCGCATATCCTTGCGCTCCTGGTTCAGAAGCTTCTGCGCCAGGATCAGGCCGTCGCGCGTATTGGTGTAATACGGGCCCACTTGCACACGCGCCAACTGGCTGAGCGCCAGCTCTTCGGCGGTATCGTGGAACAGCACACAGCGCAGGCTGTCACCCGGATACTGCGTGCGGATCAGGTGCGCCAGCGCGAGGGCCACTTTTTTTGCCGGAGTGAAGCGGTCTTCGCCGTACAGGATCATGCTGTGGCTGCAATCTAGCATGAGCACCGTCGCGCAGGAGCTTTGGTATTCGCACTGATGCACGTGCAAATCCGAGTAATCCATGTCCAGCGGAACCTTGGCGCCCTCGCGCCGGATCGCCGAGAAGAGCGTCTCGCTTACGTCCAGGTTCAGCATGTCGCCGAACTCGTATTGCTTGGACGAGCCGGAAGTCTCGATACCCGTGGCGAGGTCGCGGGTGTCGTGCCGCCCGAAACTCGATTTGCCTAACGAGCCTAGAAGGTCCTTCAAGGTCTTGAAACCAAGAAAGTCGAGCGATTTATCGGTGACTTCGAATTTGACCTTGGCGTCCTTGCCCTTGCCCACGCCCGGCGCCTGGGTCTGCGGCTCGCCGGGTTCTTCGATAGTTATCTGTCCCTCATCCACCATCTTCTGAATCAGGTTGTCGAGCAACTGATCCATCTGCTCGGGCGACATGCTCTGGAGCTTCTCCATCATTTCCTGGAGATCCTCGTTGTTGAACATCTTGCCCTGTTCGAGCGCCTGCTGGATGGCCTTTTTCAGATCGTCGAGCGTATGCTGGTTCCACTCGCTGAAAGGCATGTACTGCATGTTGAAGCCGCTTTCCAGGAGAAAGTCGGAAAGAGCCTGCAACAGATCCTCGGCGCTGACGCCGAGGTCCTCACCCGTATATTTGGAATAGCGGATCCATTTCATACGCGAACACTGACCAGCGAACACTCACCGGCGACAAGATCGCCGGGGTTACTAGTTGTACTGGCGGCGGAAGTTGGGGCGTTCGCCGCGGCCTCCGCCTTCTTCCCGAGCCGACTCACCGCGCCGCTTGTCTTCCGCAGCAAAACCGCGCTCCTCATTGCGGCTGATCCGGCGATGCGCGTGCAGCCCTTCCAGAATGAATTCGGCGGCCGATGCGCGCACGGCATCGGGTTCATTGGCTGTCAGCCCCAGCGTCTTGACCTTCTCCATCAATCCCTGAATACCGGTTAGCTGCTTGACCATATTGGCTGAATCGACGTTCTCATCCAGCTTCAGGCTGCCTCCGAGGTCGAACCACTGGATCACCTGGGCCATGTTGGCGCCTTCGAAATACTGGGTGTACACTTTGCCGACTGCGGTGCGAATCAGCTCGCGCGCCACCGTGTCGCCGCCCTTGAGCTCGCCTTCGTACTCCAACTCGAGCTTGCCGGTGATTGCCGGCATAGCCGAGTAGATGTCGATGATGCGCGGCACGGCCATATCTTCTTTGGCTCGCAGCGCACGTCGCTCGGCGTTGGACACCACGTTCTCGAGCGCGGAAATCGGCAGCCGCTGCGAAACGCCCGAGCGCTTATCGACGCGCTTGTCTTCGCGCGCCAGGAACGCCAGTTGCTCGGCAACCTGCTTGATATAGCTGGGCACGCGCACCGTCACCGGCGAAGGACGATTGAGCCAGGCTTCCTGTTCGGTGATGGCGATGCCTTGCTCGAGCGCCGCCGGGTAGTGCGTACGGATTTCGCTGCCGATGCGGTCTTTGAGCGGGGTGATGATTTTGCCGCGGGCTGTGTAGTCCTCCGGGTTTGCCGTGAAGACCAGTGCCAGATCGAGCGGCAGGCGCACGGGGTAGCCCTTAATCTGCACGTCGCCTTCTTGCATGATATTGAACAAGCCCACCTGGATCTTCCCCGCCAGATCCGGCAGTTCGTTAATGGCGAAGATGCCGCGGTTGGCACGCGGCAGCAGACCATAGTGGACGGTCAGCTCGTCGGAGATATCGTGCCCGCGCCGCGCCGCCTTGATGGGATCGATGTCGCCGATCATGTCGGCGATGGTCACGTCCGGCGTCGCCAGTTTTTCGACATACCGGTGATCGCGATTCAGCCGGTCGGTGGCTGCTCCGTGCACCCACGTCAGCTTGCCCCCGACGTGGCACCCGGTCTCATCCACGTTCACCACCGCGGCCCTCCGCAGCCCACCCTTGATCTCCTCCACCCCCGGCAGCATCCGCTTCCCGCCCCTCATCACCATCGCCACCAGCGTCCCCGCCGAGATCTTCGCCCCGTAGGTGTCGCGGACGTGCTCGACCATCCGGACCACCCTTACACCCGGCTGCTCCTTCATTCGGTGCCTCGGCGCGGGTGGGACCCCGCCCAGATCGCCGCCGACCGCCGAGCCCTCTCCGCTATGGAGACCCTGTGAACGACCTGGCCTGTATGTCCACGGCCGAGGCGCCCCGCCTCTTTCGAAGCCGGGACCTGTCATCGGTTGAGCTCGTGACCGCCGTCATCGAACGCACCGAAGCAGGTCCGGCCCTGGCCGTTTCTTCCCGAGTCCCGCTAAGGAGCGTTTTGTGATCGCCGACCTTGTCTTCTGGAACGGCCCCGTGCACACCCTCGCCGGATCCGTCGCGGGCGCGTGCGCGGTCCACCGCGGCCGGATCGTCGCGGTGGGTTCCGCGGCGGATGTACGGCCGCTCATCGGAGCGGGGACACACGTCGTGGACCTCGCGGGGCGGGCGCTGCTGCCCGGCTTCCAGGACGCGCACGTCCACCCGGTCCTGGCCGGACTCACGATGATCCGGTGTGACCTGCACGGCGCGCGGGACGCGGCCGAGGCGTTGGGGATCATCCGCGATTACGCAGCCGCCCATCCCGACGTTGAGTGGATCACAGGGGGCGGCTGGGCCATGGACTGGTTCCCAGGCGGCACGCCGGACCGGGCGTTGCTCGACGCGGTGCTGCC